>DASRJP010000464.1:0-4605 GCA_035649415.1 Pirellulaceae bacterium
CATGCGCCGCTGGATCGCGGAGGGGCGGGTCAGCGGCGACTCGCTGGTGTGGCGCGAAGGCTGGACTGACTGGCGCCAAGCGAGCCAGGTCTTTACATCGCTGCCATCGGCATTGCCGCAGCCGCCCCCCACTCCAAGCGCCGCCGCGCCGGCCGCCAAGGAAGAAACACCCCCAGCTGTCCCGCGCTCCACGCGATTGACCAATCGCTACGAATCCCGCAAAAAGTCGGGAAGCGGGATGGGCATTGCCGTGATCGTGGTGCTGGGGCTGTTGTGCGTTGTACTGGCGATCCTGCTGGTATACTTTCTCGGGGGCTTCCATAATGGATCGACGCCCCCTGCACCGTCCAGCCAGAGTAAGCGCAGCGCCGAATGACGTCGCTGGCAGGTTCGCTGGGGCACGAGCGGCGAATTGATCTCCACCCTCCAGATAAAGAGACGAGACCCATGCGTTCCTTTTTCATTGCTTTGTGCGTGTTTTCGTGCAGCGCGTGGACGTGCCTTGCCGCTTTGGCGGAGGACAAGCCAGCGGGCGAAGCCGCCTTCACGGTCGCCGATGGCAAATTGGCGTTCACTGCTCCCAAGGGCTGGACAAAAAAGCAGCCCCGCACGCGGATCATCGAGGTAGAATTTGAGATTCCGGCCGCCAAAGGAGATGAAATCCCCGGCCGGTTTACCGTGATGGGAGCTGGCGGAGATGTCCAGGCGAATATCGACCGCTGGTACGGCCAGTTTGAGCAACCCGGCGGCGATTCCAAGGAGAAGGCCAAGGTCGAAAAGATGACCGTGGCCGGCAAGACGGTCCATTACGTGGACCTCGCAGGCACGTATAAGGATTCGCCGTCCGGTCCTTTTGCCGGCGGCAAGACGACAAAGCGCGAGAACTATCGCATGCTGGCCGCGATCGTCGAGACCAAGGAAGCGGGGAACTACTTCCTGAAGTTCTACGGACCCAAGGCGACCGTCACCGAGAATGAAAAGGCCTTCAAGGGAATGCTCGAGAGCCTTGAGGTGAAGTAGCGGCCTCCCGACTACCGCACGGCCCTTTATCGCCGCTTCACGACCAGTACGGTCACATCGTCCTGCGCATCAGGTCCGCGGTCCAAAAGCTTCCGTAACTGCGAGGCGATCTCGCGCGCCGGCAGGGTAATGCACTTTCGCACCACCGTCGCGATCGTGCCTTGGCCGATTCGCTTTCCGTCCGCATCGTGTACGCTGCGGCCCCCTTCGCTGAGGACGACCAGCACTTCTCCGGCGGCCAGCTCCTGCCGGGAAAGGGAAAATCGCGTCTCAGATGCCGTTCCCAGCGGAGGCGACTGCGTGGAAAGGCTTTCGCCTGCCTGGCGCCCTACGATCAGCCCGATGACCTCCCCCGCCAGCGCGTACTCCATCGTTCCCGTGGCGGGCTCGATCGTGCCATAGAGCAGCGACGCGAACTGGTCTCCCGCCGACGCAGACCACAATGTCTCGTTCAGCCGCGCCAGCAGCTCGGACGCGTCGTGGCGATATCCCACGTGCGCCTTGAATGCCGCGTGCAGCGACGCGGCATTCAGGCCGGCCTCGACTCGGGTGCCGTGCGCGTCGGCCACGGCAATGGCCAGCCGGCCGTCGGGCAGCACGGCCCAATCGTGGAAGTCGCCGCCGAGCGCATCGGCCTGCTGCGTCCAACCGGCGACTTCCCAGCCGGAAAGGAGCGGCGCGACGCTCGGCAGGCGGTCCTGTTGCCAGCGGGAGGCCGCTTCGTACAGGCGGTCGCGGGTCTTGGCCTGGGCGCTTTCGGTCAGAAGCATCTCGCGCTCCAGATCGGCGGCAATCCGCCCGGCGATGATCTCGACAAGGTTTGTTTGCTCGCTCGTGAAATCGCGGCATTCCTGGCTGAAGATCCACAAGGTTCCCAGCGGCATCGTGGGACTCGAAACGGGGACACAGACGGCGGCGGGAAAAGGTTCGGGGCAGCGCCAGTGCGGGAGCAGCGACGTATCTTCCAGGACGACCGCGTGGCCGACCAGCGCTTCCAAGTCCGCGACCGCGCCGCGCAGCGGCCGGGCGTTATCGAGCAGACGCTGCTGCGGCAGGCCGTAGGCGGCGCGCAGCTTGAGCGAGGAGGTGGTGTCATCCAGCAGGTAGAGGCCGGCCGCCTGGCAGCCGATCGAGTCGGCGCCCGACTTGAGGACGCCCGTGAGCCGCTCGGCCAGATGGGCCTCCTCGTCGGGCCGTGCCGTGACCGGCACGCCGGCGGCCAGCTCGGCTTCCCGCTCCCACACGGCCCGCTTGAGCCGGTTGATTTCGCCCAGCATTCGGGCCACGGCCAGGGCCAGCGGACGAGCATGCTCGAGGTCGCATGTCTGCCCCGCGCTGTTCTCCCCCGCGCTCGCCGAAGGGTCGAGCATCAGACGGCCAACCGGCACACCCTCCTCCCCTTCGACAATGGCTGACCAGGCTTCCGCCGCGGCACTGGGCGACTCGACGAAGGTCATTTGCCAGCCAGTGGCCCGCTCGAACGAGCGGCACACTTCATCCAGCGAATTCCGGGTGGCGGGTGCAGGGGGCGTGATTTCGGCGGCTTCATCGAGATGAAGCCGCAGGTATTCCGGCGTTTTTTTGGGCACGGCAAGCGGGGAGCAAGCGGGCGGGGCGTCCACCTTCCTGACGTGCGCGGCAAAAAGGGTCCGCGAGAGTCGCCTGGGGTGACTTTCGCGTGATTCAATTTGCCTGTTCGCTACGGCCTCCGTGACCGTCAGGGTTTACATCGGCAAGCACAGCAAGCCGATGGAGAGAATCCGCTGGCGCGAAATTTGGATATCTGTGAGGAGACGGCAAAGACGGCATACTTCTCCCGACCAGCCGCGCTGATTGGAACGGGGACAAGATGGTTATCCGCAGATTGCGCAAATCACGCAGAGGAGAAGGGGAATAGAACGGGCGTTCTCCAAAAATCTGCGTCATCGGCGCAATCTGCGGATTACTCCGCCTCTGCCGGCGAAAGACACTCCGGCCCTTCGTTCTTCACGCTGTTGACGAGCGTACTGACACGCTCGGCGGACATCTCTTCCGCCGGATAAGGGACGAGAAGCGCCTTGAGCCGCTCCTTGTCGGTGATCGAGGGGTCAAGCCACAGGTCGTAGTCCCGCTCGTGCAGAATCACGGGCATGCGATCATGGACCTTCGCGGCCAGCTCATTGCCGCCCGTCGTAATGATCGTGCAGCTTTCCAGCGGCGACCCCTCGTGCGGCGGCGGGCCGTGCCAGGTCTCCCACAGGCCGGCAAACGCGAACGGCTTGCCGTCTTTCAGGTGATAGTGCAGCGGCAGTTTCTTTTTCCCGTCCGTGAGCCACTCGTAATAGCCGTCGGCCAGGACCAGGCAGCGGCGGCTCTTGAAGGCGGCCCGGAAGACCGGCTTGTCCGCGACCGTGTCGCCGCGGGCATTGATCGTGCTGTAGGCGATCTTTTTATCCTTAGCCCAGGCGGGGATGAGACCCCAGTGGAACAGGGCTAGCTCGCGTTCATTCTTATCGCGCATTCGCCTCACTGCCGCCACGAGCTGCGTGGGGGCGATGTTGTACCGCGGACGGAACGCCTCCTTGGCCAGCGGCCCCAGCTCGAACAGGAACTGCTGGGCCAGGACGGTCATGGGAGTGCGGAGATTGAAGCGGCCACACATTTTTTCAGTCCAAGGTCCCGGGTCCAAAGTCCAATGTTGGAGAAAATCACACTTGCCGCGACCAAATCCACGATGGCCATTCGAATGCGACGAGAAATAGCAGCGTCCAAACGCCGACCCAGTGCAGGAAGTCGCGTTTCTCGCCCCGCCTTACGTCGATCACGATACCGGCGATCGCGGCGAGTGCCGGCAAGCTGTAGAGCGCCTTGCTGAACGCGCCGTTGATCGTTTCATCCGCAAACCAGATGGGACCGCGAACGAGCGTAATTACCCAGTTTCGTAACAAGGTCTCGAACTTGAGGACCGCCAGAAGCAACAGCATGACTTGCCACGCCAGATTGCCGCGGACCACAAACATTCCATAAATCGCCAGCAACGCCAGCGATCCGTAGATCAATGTATCTTTGGCCAGAAAAATCCAGCGGGGAACGGTGTGAAAGAACTCGATCGGGACCGGCAGCACGAGCAGCGAATAGGTCCAGGCAATGAGGTGATAGCTTCCGTGGATCAGCAGGAACCAGTGCCCGGGCGCAGTCACGCCAGGGTTTCGGCGGAGGCAGAGCCTTCCAATCACCAGAATGGCGTACGCCAGCGCGGCCCCGTGCAACGGGCTGAACACCAGCATGTGGGTGTTCCAATAGAGCAGCCTTGCCGGCGGGGCATCTCGCACTGCGGACAGTTGCCAGTAGTCATCCGCCAATTCGGCGGAGGTTCCGAGCATCCACAGAAGCAGAAACGCGATGGTCAACCGGTTGTTGTCGGCCGGCATGACTTGAGCCTGGCTCTGCATCGCTGGCACCTTCATCAAGACAACTCAACGCTAGCACGCCCGACTTTCCCTACTCAGCATAACCCCGTTTTCCGGAACAATCCTCACGTGCGGCATAACCGCGCGCCGATTTACGGAGTGAATCGGGACAGCCGCGCTGTTTTCCGGCGCCAGC
>DASRJP010000465.1:0-22265 GCA_035649415.1 Pirellulaceae bacterium
AGCCGGAGCCCGTGGCGGCGGAGTGACGAGTCATGTACGCACGCCTCAGCACCTGGTGGACGATCCTGAGCATCTCGCTCCAGGAGCGGTTCGTCTATCGCGGCGACTTTGCGCTCGGCACGCTGATGCGCTTCCTGCCGATCGTGACGCAGATTTTCCTCTGGTCGGCCGTGTTCTCCGCCGTGCAACAGAAGCGGATCGTCGGCTACAGCTATGAGGACTTCGTGGCCTATTACCTGTTGACGATGATCAGCCGGGCATTCTCATCGATGCCAGGACTGGCGTCGCAGATTGGTTATCAAATCCGCTCCGGCGATATCAAGAAATATCTCACGCAGCCGGTGGACATGATCGGCTTCTTCCTGCTGGGACGCATCGCGCACAAGCTGGCGTATTACACAGTGGCGACCGCCCCCTTTGCCCTGGTGTTTTTTCTCTGCCGCGGCTTTTTTCCCGGCTGGCCCGATGCGACGACGCTGGCGGCCTTCATCGCCTCGCTCGTGCTGAGCTTTTTGCTCGGCTTTTTCTTGGAGGCGTGCATGGGGCTGGTTGGCTTCTGGTTTTTGGAAGTCAGCTCGCTGCTGTTTGTGTACATGCTGCTGAGCTTCTTCTTGTCGGGGCACATGTTTCCGCTGGATATGCTGCCGCCGACGGCGAGGCAAATCGTGCTGCTGTTGCCGCTGCACTACCTGGCTTATTTTCCGGCGGCTGTGTTTTTGGGCAAAGTGCAGGGCATGGACCTGGTGTGGGGGTTGTCGCTGCAAGTGGCCTGGACGATCTTCTTCGCGCTTCTTTCACGGGTGTTATTCAAACTCGGTCTGAAACGCTACGGTGGATACGGTGGCTGAATGAACGAACGCGCACTGCCGGCACATCTGACACCCGAGCGAATGCCAAACTACTGGCAGGTGTTTGTAACTTTCGCCCGCAACAGCCTGGTGCGGGATATGACGTTCCGGGCCAACTTCATCATCGAGTCGCTCTCGACGATCACCTGGACGCTGATGGATCTGGGCTTCTATCTGCTGATTTTCCAGTTCACGCAGTCGATCGGGCCGGGCTGGGGGAAGTACGAGTTCTTCGCCTTTCTGGCGACGACGAAATTCGTCAACGCCATCGTCCAGGCGTTCTTCATGCCCAATTGCGAGGAGATCAGCGAGCTGATCCGCACCGGCGGCCTCGACTTTGCGCTCCTCAAACCGATCGACACGCAGTTCCTCGTTTCGCTTCGGAAGATCGACTGGTCGGCACTCTCGCACGCACTGGTGGGCGCAATCCTGGTAATCGTCAGCCTGTGGCACCTGACCACGCGGGACACCGAGCCCCTTCTGTGGTGGCAGGTCGCGTCGGCTCTGCCGCTGTATGTGTTCTACGTCGCCTGCGGGTCGGCAATCCTGTACAGCCTGATGATCGGCCTGGCGGCGACGAGCATCTGGCTGGGGCAGAACCGGTCGCTGTATGACTTCTGGTTCTACATCACGAATTTTTCCCGCTATCCGATGGAGATTTACGACGGCGCGTGGGGATTGCCGCTGCGGTATGTTTGCCTGTACGTTGTGCCGGTGCTGGTCGTGGTCAACGTCCCGGCGCGGATTCTGGCGCAGCCGCTGTATCCCGAGCCCAGCGTCGGAGTGCCGCTGGCGCTGTTTGCCATCGTGGCGACGGCGGGCTGCCTGGTGATTTCCAGGCTGGTCTTTCAGCGGGCGCTGAGGAGCTATCGCAGTGCGAGTTCGTGAGCGGTGAGTGGTGTGGCACGACGCTTGAGCTAATCTGAATTTGGACTGTGGACACTCATGTCGAAGGATACAAGACGTCGCCGCTTCGACTCCGCCGAGCAGGAAGCGTATCTCAATCTGTGGCGGTCTTACGATCTCCTCAAGCGGATTGAGGACAAGCTTTTCGAGAAGTGGGACCTTACGGCGCAGCAATACAACGTCCTGCGGCTGTTGCGCGGCGAACATCCCGGCACCGTGCCGACGCTGTCGCTGGCGCGGCGGCTGGTCTCCCCCGCGCCGGACATCACGCGGATGCTCGACAAGCTCGAAGCGCGCGGACTGGTCGAGCGCCGCCGCCCGGCCGATAACCGCCGCGTCGTGCAGATTGGCATCACCCCCGCCGGGTTGGAGTTGCTCAAGCAGCTCGACGACCCGGTTCGCCAATGCGGCCGCGAGCAGCTCGGGCACTTGACTGCCGCACAGCTCACTCAGCTTACCGAGCTGCTGCGCAAAGCCCGCCAGCCGCACGAGGCGGACGAAGGGGCGTGGGCGTGAGAGGAGGTGCCAGGGTATGCGGGTGCGAGGGTGTTTGGGTGACGTTACTTCCACTTCACCCTCACACCCACATACGCTCATACCAGCCCTTACTCCGCTCCCGCCAGCGTCACCGGCATTTCCAGCGATTCCTCGCGCGAGGAGCCAATGTTGCGAATGACCGTCAGTTTGACCGAATCGCCGACCGAGTGATTCTCGACGATCGTCAGCAGCTCTTCCTCGGTCGCAACCGGTTTGCCGTCCACGGCGACGATCACATCGCCGACGAACGTGTCCCCAGCCTCGTTTTCCCGCATGGGAACCAGCCCGGCCCGGTGCGCCGGCCCGTCGGGTGTCAAGCTCATGACCATGACCCCTTGGAGGCGAAGCTGCCGGGCAAGCTGCGGCGGCAAAAACGCCGCAGCCAGAGTGGGCCGGGCGACCTTCCCGTCGCGGAGGATCTGCGGCACGATCCGCTGCACCGTGTCGACGGGAATCGCAAAGCCGACTCCGGCCGAATCGCCGCTGTTGCTGGCGATGGCTGTCGTCACGCCGATCAGCCGCCCGCGGCTGTCGAGCAGCGGCCCGCCCGAATTGCCCGGATTGATTGCCGCATCGGTCTGAATCACGCCGTCGATAATCCGCCCGCTGGGCGAGTTAATCTGCCTCCCCAATCCGCTGATCACGCCCGTGGTCAGCGTCTGATCGAGGCCGAATGGATTGCCGATCGCAAACGCCTTCTGCCCCACCTCCAGGTCGGACGAAGTGCCCACCAGCAGCGGCGTGAGCCGGCCTGCCGGCGCTTCGATCTTAAGGACGGCTAGGTCCTTGTCGGCAGCGCCGCCCACCGGCTCGGCATCCCAGGTGGACTGATCGGAAAGCGTCACGCGGAATCGATTGCCGCCGGAGACCACGTGAAAATTGGTGACGATATGCCCCTTTTCGTCCCATACGAAGCCCGTGCCGGTGCCGCGGGGGATTTCGGCGATATTGAAGGAGAAGTCGCGGCCGAGCCGTGAGGAGGTGACGTTGACGACCGACTTGGACGATTGCTTGTACAGGGCGATGGTCGCTTTCTCATCGGCGGCCAGGTCGCCAGCCGGTGCGACCGGCCGCGGCTGGGCGGCGGGGTCCAGCAGCGAGCCGCTGCGAAAGTAGCTGACGATGCCAAACACGGGCACAGTGCAGATCACAATGAAAAATAGCAGCACCATCAGCAAGCCGAAGGGACCGCGCATGGAGCGCAGAAACAATGCCGGTCGATCGGGCCGCGGCGGTGGCGGAAAGTCATACGACATCGAACTCGCTCCTCGCGGATTGCCGCGATGGATGCCTTCGCGGCCGGCCACTTGTGTTCTACTCGACAATCCGCCGCGTGCAAACGCGGGACCGCCAGAGCATCTGGCCGCCATGGTATTCGGCCCCTACAGTGAATTACAGGAATTCTCTTCGATCCGCTTTCCGAGGAGCCAGTCATGCAGGATAAGCCCAGCGCCCTACCCACGACGCAGTCAGATGGCACTCCCGTCAAGCCGCTGCCGCAAGTGCTCCTGGATCGTCGGGCAACGAGTCATTTCCTGGCCGACGAAGTTCCGGCGGAATATCTGAATGCGATTCTGCAATTGGCGGCACAGGCGCCGACGGGCTACAACCTCCAGCCCTGGCGGTTCATCGTGGTTCGCGAGGCCGCCAACCGCCAGCGGCTGATGAAGGCGGCCTATGGCCAACCGAAGGTTGGCGAAGCGCCGGTCGTGGTCATTGCCGTTGGCATGAAGGAGGAATGGAAGCAGCGGGCCGATGAAGTTTTCCGTGAAGGCGCTCAGCGCGGCGCTGGGAGCCTGGAGAACGTCGAGAAATACAAGAAAGGGGCGTTCGATTTTCTCTCGACGCTGCCGATGAACGTGTGGGTCAACCGGCACACGATGATCGCCTTCACGACGATGATGATTGCCGCCGAGGCTTATGGCTTTGACACCGCACCGATGGAAGGTTTTGACGCGGCCGCTGTGAAGCGCGAATTCGGCATTCCGGAGGAAGGGGAAGTTTGCGCCTTGCTCGCGATCGGGCGTCTCAAGCCTCCCGACAAACCATACGGCGGGCGGTTCGAATTGCCGCGGATGGTGTATAGCGAGCGGTATGGGGAGGCGTGGAAGGAGTGATGGCGACGCAGACGAACTTATCAGAGTTCGGCTGCGCGTCGGGTACGCGCCGGCCGACTCTGTGACACACATGAGCCGCACATCTGATCCGTATTTCCCACCGCGGCCGATGTTGGCATAAGAAGTGCTTTCTTTGCGCGTTGCCGGCGTTCAGTCGCCCAAGTGCGTGGTTAGTCTCATCTTCCGGCACACGCACAAGTTCCCGTTCGCCCACGGTACAAGGATCATGTTATGCGCGCGTTCGTTCTTGCATTGCCGGCCGTTCTAGTGATTGTCGGCTGCAACCCTCCCAATTCGAGCTCGTCAACCGCTGCTCCGGATCAACGAGCTAGCTCCGGCGACAACGCTGTTTCCGGCGACAACGTGGCGTCCTCACCGGACAACACGGCAGTCAATCGGCGAGACGTCGACCAAAACACCAAGACTCCGATCGACCAAAACGAAAATCAGGCAGATATCGACCTGGTGGCCAAAATCCGCCGACAGGTTCTCGAAGTGAAGGATCTTTCGACCAACGCTCGCAACGTCAAGATCATGGTCGTCAATGGGAAGGTGACGCTGCGGGGACCGGTCAACTCCACCGAAGAGCGCGACACGATCGAGCGGATCGCGCGTGACGCCGCGGGCGACGGAAACGTTGACAACCAGATCGACGTGAAAACGCAAAACTGAAATCGTATCGCGTCCCTAACATCCCAGTTACCTGTCCATTACCACATTTTGTAAGGATATGTTCCATGGCTATCTGCGTTTATGGACTTGCCAAGTCAGACGCCCAAGCAATTCGCATCGCCAATCGCCTGCGCGAAAACGGCTTTGGGCCCGACGACATTTCAATTCTCGCGCCCGACGGCAGCGGCGTTCGCGATTTGGCGCATGAGAATTCGACCAAAGCCCCCGAGGGCGCAGTAGCCGGTGCGGGCACTGGTGCGCTCCTGGGGGGTGCGCTCGGATGGGCGGCGGGAATCGGAGCGCTGGCCATTCCCGGTGTTGGTCCACTGATTGCCGCCGGTCCAATCCTGGCCACCCTGACAGGACTTGCTGTCGGCGGAACGGTGGGGGGATTGAGCGGCGCGCTGGTAGGGCTGGGAATCCCCGAATACGAAGCCCAGCAGTACGAAGGAAAGCTTCGCGAGGGGAACGTTTTGATGTGCGTCCACGCCGGAGACAGCGAGGAAGCTGCACGGGCGCGAAAAGTCCTTACCGAGGAGAAGGCCGAGAGCATCTCGACCGGCAGCGAAGCGGCCGTTCCGGCCCGGTAACCGTCCGCATCCCCTCGGCAGCCGCGGGCTATACCGGTTCAGCACAGATGTTTTGGTTCTATTCCAACCGCGTCGGTTGTATCGGCTCGATTGTCGTATCCCTGCTGTTGAGCCTGCTACTGATTGGCTTATTGACCATGCTGAACCGGTGATGACTGGCCGTCGGCGAAGATAGGCGTCGGCAGCCGCTTCTTCGTCCGCCAGGCGGGTGAATCGATCGGCGCCGAACAGAAGAGGCCGGTTTCGACTACCACCTGGTCAAGCCGGTCGATGCGGTAGCGTTGCTCGACCTGCTGGGGTCGCTTCCCCGGCGCTCCCGCGCGCAGGCGGTCGCTACGCCGTGAATCTGGCCCCTCGTCAGCTTCCTCCAAGCTCCGTAAAATCAAAGGTTTACGACTCGACGGCGAGTCAGCGCGCCTTTGATCGGAGTGGTCGCTTGGCAAATCGTTCCACCGCCCCAAAATTTCAGCAGGAATCGAAGGGCACCTACGCCTTCGTCAGCCTGGGCTGTCCCAAGAATACGGTTGACAGCGAGCGGATGCTGGGGCTGCTTCAGATCGACGGCTACGAGCTGGTCAGCGAGCCGGACGGGGCGGACTTCGTGGTCGTGAATACGTGCGGGTTCATCGAGCGGGCGCGGACCGAGTCGTTTGCCGCTGTCGATGAGATGCTCGACCTCAAGCGGCAGGGGCGAACCCGCGGCGTGATCGTTTCCGGCTGTCTGGCGGAGCGGCAGAAGGGCGATTTGCTCGTCGAGCGGCCGGAGATCGACTACCTCGTCGGCGTCTTTGGCCGCGAAGAGATAACCCGCGTCGCCGACCGGCTCGTGGGGCGTCTCGAAGAGCAGCGGACGGTATTTCAGCCAGCGCCGATTCGCCCGCTCGCCGACACCGACCGCCTCCGCATCACCCCGCGGCACTTCGCCTACCTAAAAATCTCCGAAGGGTGCGATCGGCTCTGCACGTTTTGCGCCATTCCCAAGATGCGCGGCAAGCACGCCACCAAGCCGATCGAAGAAGTGCTCCGCGAGGCCGAGCAGCTCGCCGCTGACGGCGCGCGGGAGCTGATCGTCGTTGCTCAGGATACGCCCTACTACGGCATCGACCTCTACGGCAAATCGCGACTGGCCGAGCTTTTGACAAGGCTGAATGACGTCCGCGGCATTGACTGGATCCGGCTGATGTACTTCTATCCGATGTACGTCACCGACGAACTCATTGATACGATGGCCGGCTGCTCGAAGATCCTTCCCTACGTCGATATGCCGCTCCAGCACATTAGCGACACGATGCTGAGGCGGATGGCGCGGCGCGTGACGCGGAATGAGACGGAGGAGTTGCTGGCATCGCTGCGGTCGCGGATCAAGGACCTGACGATCCGCACGACGTTTATCACCGGCTTTCCCGGCGAGACTGACGAGCAGTTCGACGAGCTTGCCGAGTTCGTCCGGCAGCAGCGATTCGAGCGGATGGGCGTGTTTACTTATTCCTTCGAGCCCGATACGCCGGCGGCCGCATTGCCGAATCATTTGTCCGAAGAGATCAAGGAACAACGACGCGAGCGGCTGATGGAAGTCCAGCAGCAGATTGCCTTCGAGCAGTGCCAGACGCAGGTCGGCCGCGAGTTGGAGGTGATCCTCGACCAGCCGGTTCCTGGCGAGAAAAACGTCTTTGTCGGCCGGTCGGCCGGCGATGCGCCAGACGTGGACGGTCTGGTCTTCGTCACCGGCGACCGACAGAAACTCAAGACGGGACAGATTGTGCCCACGCAAATCGTGGCCACGCAGGAGTATGATTTGGTGGGGGTGGCGATCGGGAAGCCAACGTAAGTCGCAAGCGTACTCGATGTGTCGCCTTAGATAGGAGCACCGGCAATGAAGGTTGTCAGGGCCCTGGCGATGGCTGGCGTTTTTCTTGTCGGCCTTGGGTACGCGACAAAATTGGTGGCGGTCGAGCCGCCTGCTCTGACCGGTACGGTGGTTCGGTCGACTCATCAACTGTTGTTTTCTCCCGACAGCAAGCTGCTCGTTGTCCATGCGACCGGCGAAAACTCGCTCTCGGGCTTGAACGTGTACGATGTGCAAACCCGTGCAGTGATTCAGTCGCTTGCGCTGCCGGGCGGCGGCGGCCGCACCTTCCAGTGCTTGGGCGTCTCCTTCTCGGGCGATGGCAAGTGGCTGGCGGCAGCGGGCCATCTCGATCGGTCCGATGACTTTTACATTTGGGATACGGCAAATTGGGAACGCCACACATTCGCGCTGCCCGACAAAGAGATACGCAGCATCCAAGCGATCGCGCTCTCGCGGGACGCTTCCAGGCTGGCTGCCAGTTGCGGCTTTCAAGACGATCAAACGGTCTTCGAGTTCGATCGCGAAGGGAAACTGATTGTGCGCTTTGCTCTTCCCGGTTTTTGTCGCAGCTTGCGGTTCGTTGATGACGACAAGTCGCTCGTTTGCGCAGTTCAGAAGCCGATCAAGAAGAACAGTGAGCTTGATGCGCTCTGTGTACAGACCTGGTCGCTGGCCGGCCCGCGCAAGACGGCTGAGCGCGAAAACTTGCTTCTCTGGGAGATGCCGCGGCTCAGGGCTCTGGCGCGCGACGGCGCAGGAGTCGGCGTCCATCAGTTCGTCCTGTCGCCAGACGGCTCAGCAATTGCCGCATCGGCTTGGCGCACCATCTCGGCGTTCTCGCTGGCCTCTGGCCGAGGCGGAGAACTGGGCGTGCATGATCTTAACTGCACCGCGCTGGCGATTTCCGCGGACAACAGGACGCTCGTCAGCGGCGGACACTGGTCGGGCGGTATTTCGCTGTGGGATTTGACCAGCGGCCGGCACAAGCAAAAGCTGATGTTCACTCCCCAACCGCCGGACATGGCGACGAGCATTGATCCCACCTGGGAGCGTGGTACCTGTTTCGGCGTCGCCCTCTCGCCTGACGGTCAGTATGCCGCCGCGACGACCGCCAACGGCGGCAAGGATAACTCGATCTTTCTGTGGACGATCGAGCCATAGAATCGGTCGTCAGTGCCGGGCTATAATTGAACAAGAGTTTCAATTTCTCGGAGCACCGTGATGACCGCCATTACCATTCCCGCCAGCATGAAACCGCTCTTTGGGCAGGTTTCCGAGCCGGTTTCGGTCCGGGACGAGCAAGGAAATGTCCTGGGATTCTTTACGCCGATGCGGCAAGCGACCCAGGAGGATTACGAATGGGCCCGTCAGCAATTCACGGAACAGGAAATCGAAGCGGCTCGTAGTGAGCCTGGCGGCTTCACAACCCAGGAGGTGCTCGATCATCTGAGCCGGCTGTCGCGGTGATGCATGAAGTACTCGTCGTTTGGAAGCCGAAGGCACTTGCCAAGCTGGCGGATATTTGGCTCGAGGCCAAGAATCGTGACTCGGTCAACGAGGCGGTCCGTCGGATCGAGGCTTTCCTGGCACACAGCGATGTGAGTGCAGGCGAAGACTACCTGGAAGGAACGCGGCTGATCGTCGCTCCGCCGCTCGTCGTAGTCTACAGTATTGAGCATGACGATTGCCGTGCATTCGTCTTGGCGGTCGCTTACCGACCATAGCCCCCGCCCGAGGGTTCCATCATTGCCTTCGCCCACAACGCAAGCCGCCGTCTTCAACCTCCCCAACCAGCTCACCGCGCTGCGGCTGCTGTTGTCGATCGTCGTCTTCGTGCTGATCCCGCTGAAGATGTACGTCGCGGCCCTGGTCGTGTTCCTGATCGCTGCCAGCACCGACTGGATCGACGGCTGGTACGCCCGCAAGTACGGCCAGGTGACGAAGCTCGGCCGGGTGTTCGATCCGTTCGTGGACAAGATCATTATCTGCGGGACGTTCATCTTTCTGGCCGCCGAGCCACAGGGAGAGGGCTGGCTGCCGCGGGCTGGCATCGCGCCGTGGATGGCCGTCGTCGTGATGGGCCGTGAAATGCTCGTGACTGCGCTCCGCAGCATGATCGAAGGCGAAGGGGGCGATTTCTCGGCCAAGATGGCGGGAAAATTGAAAATGGTCTTTCAGTGCATGGCGGCAGCAGCCAGTCTGCTAGCCCTCAAGTTGCTACATGATGCGCCGACCGCGCCGCTTCCGCTGTGGCTCTTCTGGTCGCTGCACGTCTCGGTATGGCTGGCGATCGTGACCACGATCTACTCCGGGCTGGAGTACGTGATTGCCGCCTCCCGCTATTTCAAGGCGTAGGAGTGCCGATGATCGGGGCCGCGCTCCTTAGCACGCTGATCTTTGCCACGCTGGTGGGCTTTTTCGTTGGCTGGCCGGCGGCAATGGTCCTTCGTTTTTTTTCCGGACGCGCGCCGCCCAATGCACCTCGCGACGACCAAGGTTGGACGGAGACCGACGTTTTGTGGGTTGCCATCTATCGGCTGGCGACCGGCCGGTTCCTCCCTTGGACGCCGCGGCGGCATGTGCCGTGGACTTTTCTCGACGTGGTTGTCATCGTCTTCGTCGCCGTGTCGCTCCTGGTGGGGATCGCGGCGCTGGTGCAGGGACTGCGCGGCGCGCCGGCCAACGGCGTGGCGAATCAGATACGACAACACCACGTGGCGGCAGCGGCTGACGTGGCGTGGAAGATTGCCGCGATGCTAATGGCCACGCTTTATCTTGTGATCAAATCGCGGGCGACGTGGCGTGATTTTGGTTTGTCATGGCGCAATCTGCCGTCGCATGTGCTCATCGGCGTGGTGGCCTTCGTCATGCTGGCGCCGCCGGTGTATGCCATCCAGGCGGCCATCGTGTGGTTCGGCAAATGGAAGTACGAGCACCCGCTGATCGAAATGCTGCAAAAATCGCCTGACTTTGGGCTGTTCTTGCTGCTGGCCTTCTCGGCGTGCATCATGGCGCCCCTCAGCGAGGAATGGTTTTTCCGAGGGATAGTGCAAGGGTGGCTGGAGCGCGCGTTCGGCTGGCTGATAAAGTCCCCACAGCATCGGTTAGCGGGTACGATTGCTGCGGCCGAGTCACCTGTCGGCATCTTTGATGCCGAGCTTGCAGGATCCGCACCGATTGCGGCCGCGCCAGTCGCCGCAGCACTACCCGCGCCTGCCGGCACTCTGATCGATTCGAATCCCTATGCTGCTTCCCAGCCTGCCGGTTCACCCGTCGCGCTGGTTGACGATGAAGTACACGAAGAGCCCTTCCCGCGGAGCATCGTGGTCCACTGGCTGCCGATCTTTCTCAGCGCGGTCCTGTTCGGACTGGCACATTGGGGTCATGGGCCGGCGCCAATCCCGCTCACCGTGCTGGCCATCGGACTGGGATACGTCTATCAGCGGACGCACAGCATTGTGCCCGTGATGGTCGTCCATGCGCTCTTCAATTCGGTTAGCATGCTGCTGCTCTACGTCTATATGTTTGAGCTGCACAAGCCGCTGCCGTAGCGGCCACTCGCTCTGGACGCGGTTCTGCGGCATAATCGCTCCTCCGTAGGACAGGTTATCAGCCTGTCCAGATCACAAGGCACGTTCAGGACAGGTTGAAAACCTGTCCTACGCTGAGGACCCACCATGACCATCGGTTTCGGCATCATCGGCTGCGGCATGATCGCCCGCTTTCACGCCAAGGCGGTGGCGGACATCCAGGGCGCGAAAGTCGTCGCCTGCTTCGACTCGATTCCGGCGGCCGCGGACAAGTATGCGGCCGAGATCGGCTGCAAGGCCTACCACAACCTGGACGACATGCTGGCTGATCCGACGGTAAACCTCGTGACCATCGGCACTCCCAGCGGCTCGCACATGGAGCCGGCGGTGGCGGCTGCCAAGGCGGGCAAGAACGTCGTCGTGGAAAAGCCGCTGGAGGTCACGCTCGCACGGTGCGACGCGATCATCGAGGCCTGCCAGAAGGCCAAGGTGAAGCTGGCCACCGTATTTCCCTCGCGCTTTCACGGCAGCTCGCAGCTCATGAAGCAAGCGCTCGACCAAGGGCGGCTGGGAAAGCTCACGCTAGGTGACGCCTACGTGAAGTGGTACCGCACGCAGCAGTATTACGACAGCGGCGCATGGCGCGGCACCTGGGCACTTGACGGCGGCGGGGCGCTCATGAACCAGGCGATTCACAGCGTCGATCTGCTCCTCTGGTTCATGGGACCGGTGGCCGAAGTGACCGCCCACGCGGCCACGCTGGCCCACGAGCGGATCGAAGTCGAGGACGTCGTGGTGGCTACGGTGAAATTCGCCAGCGGCGCGCTGGGCGTCATCGAAGCCACAACCGCGGCATTCCCCGGAGAGCTTAAGCGGATCGAAATCCACGGCGATCAAGGGAGCATCGGCATGCGGGAGGAAGACATCGTCACCTGGAAGTTTGCCAACGAGACAAGTGCCGACGAAAGGCTGCGGACCGAAATGGCCAGCAAGACGCAAACTGGCGGCGGCGCGGCCGATCCCAAGGCGATCGGCCACCACGGTCACACCGCCTTGTTCAAAGATATGGTGGATGCCATCCAGAACCACAAACCGCTGATGTGCGACGGCGCCGAAGGGCGGCGCAGCGTGGAGCTGATCCTGGCGATCTACAAAGCGGCCGAAATGGGCAAGGCCGTGCAATTGCCGCTGGCGGGGGATCCCGTATTAGAAGCTCGGCGACGGTCAAGCGCATCACGATCGCAGAGCACCTAGCAAGTCCGCAGTCAATCCTATGTCTCAGGACACGTCACCCTATGCGCCGCCGCCCGCTTTCGACCCTGAGGCTGGATCGCCGCCTCAGCGGCCGCGCCGCTCCTGGGGAACGATCGTGGCGATCCTAGGGGCGCTGATGCTCGCGCCCTGCCTGTGCTGCGGCGTGCTGGTCTTTTTCGCGTCCCGCGGCATTTCCATGGCGATGGCCGAACGTGGCAATGTCGAAAAAGTAATCCAAGCCTATCTCCAGGAAATGGAGAACAAGAATGCCGCGGTGGCCTATCGCTATTTCTCTACTGAGGCGCAGCAAAAGACGCCGCTGACCGAGATGCAAGGCTGGCTGGACGGAGCGAACTATGCGGTTTTCAGCGATTATCAAACTGCCCAGGTGACGAGCATTCAAATCCACAGTACGCCACGGCGCTTCACTGCCAACGTTCAAGGAGTCGTCAAATATGAAGGGGGTGTTCAGGGGAATTTCAGGGCGACGCTTCAGCGAGTGGGCGATCAGTGGTTCATCGACGGAATCAATGTGACAGTGCCACCGGCAAAAGTCGCGGCCGGTGCGAAGTAGTCTGCGCTCAATTGATTTGAGACGCGCCTTTCAGAGGTCAATCGCGGGCTGAACGACTCCACAGCTCGCGGGCAAAACCCATGTGCCGAGCGATCTGCGCTTCCAACATCGATGCGGAATCATATCCCAGTCGCCGCGCCAAATGGGCCAGCTCGAGCGTGCCGCTGGCCGGCAGCGTCAAATCCTTGGCGTGGCCGCGGACGACCCGCAAGGCGTCGATCAATTCGCGCAGGAAGCGATAGGCCTCGCTCAGCTCGCGGGCCAGAGTGGCCGGCAGCAGGCCGGCAGCTTCCAGCCGCTCGATCGCATCGAGCGTGGGCGTAACGCGCACGCTCGGCTCGCCGCGGCCAGCCTCAATCTGATTGGCTTGCACGTAATACTCGATGTCCACGATTCCGCCGGGACTGTGCTTGGCGCTCGTCCGGTGCGGAGAGACCAGCTCCACGGCCTGGCGGCGGCGAAGGTGCAGGATGTTTTCGTAATCCAGCGACTGGTCCGAATAGACGAACGCATCTCGCGCGCCCACGATCCGCTGCCCGAGCTCCATGTTGCCGGCAATTGGCCGGAGCTTCACGAGCGCCAGCCGCTCGAACTGCTGCGCTTCGCCGCCGGGAGAAAAGTAACCGGAGAATCCCGCCAGCGAGCTGGCCAGGCTGCCGGCATTGCCGTGCGGCCGCAGCCGAAGGTCGATTTCAAACATTCCTTCGCGCCGCGCGGGAAGCGCGCCCAAAATCGCGGCCACCCACTCCTCGAAGAACTGAGCACTCGTAACGGCCCGCGGATCGTCCGTTGCTCCTTCCCCCTCGTAGACGAAGATCAGTTCGATGTCGGACGCAAATCCCAGCTCCCGCCCGCCGAATTTGCCCAAGGCGCACACGCACCAGCGGCAAATGCGACCGTCCTTCAGCCGCGGCATTCCGAACTGCCGCTGCAAGTGCTCGTGGGACATCTCGCATCCCCTCGCCACGACTACTTCCGCCAGATCCGACAGGGCGTGGGAAAAAGTCTCCGTATCGATCCGCCGCGCAATGTGCCCCAGATCGATGCGGAACATCTCGCGGTCTTTGAATTGGTTGAGCTGAGCGATCCTTTCATCCCGTGGTAGAACGGAATTCATTCCATTTGTTGGCCCGCAGCGGAATGAACTCCGTTCTACGAGCCTGGACAGCTCGCGCTCGAGCTGCGATTTCGACTTCACCTCCGCCAGCGCGGGAATGTCGCGCACCAACGGGAACAGATTCTCGTGCTGGATCCGCAGAAAGTCTTCCCACAGGAACTGGCTGACGCCCATCAGCTCCGCCAGCGTGCTGAGCACCTGGTCCGATTGCAAGCTCGCCAGGTCGGAAGTCCAGTCAGGCCGCGACGGCAATTGTCCGATCAGCGCGCTGAATTGCCGCAGCGCCTGCCCCGGATCGGGAGACCGCGGCAATAAGTGCGTGAACTGCTTGATTAGCGCTGCCGCCACGCGCAGCTCGTGGATGCGGTCGGGCTCCACGATTTTTCGCCCGCGCCCGTCCGTGACCCAAAATCTGTCCCGCACCTCGTGATCGACAGTGCGAATTTCGACCCGCTCGATGTTCACGCCGAGTGCCGCCAGGGCGCTGGTGAACTCGAACAAAAACCCGATCGTGTCGGTCGAGCGAATGCTCAGTTGAGTCAGGTTCGGCGAAGCGTCGTTATCGACTTCGACGGTCACCGGATACAGCGGTGTTTCGTTATGTCGCGCCGCGCGGGCCGACTGGCTCACCCGCTCGATGATCCGTTCTCTGGCCGCTTCCGCGTTTCCCGCGGCCAAAAGCGCGACGAGCGTCCTCAGTTCCGATCGAAACGCCTCCCAACCGGCCCGCTCGCGCCACTGCTCGGTGCGCACGGTAAAGATGTCGAGAATTTTGTGGGCCGTTTCGGCGGCAGCCGGCCTTGGCCTCTTGAGCGTCCGCCGCCCCGCTTTCTTGCGCGGGCTGGCCGGTCGTGGCGGTGGCGGGAAATGGAGCGTGAATACGTCGCCACCAGTCACGTCAATCTTTTCCGCGGCCAATAATCCCGTGACCAGCGACAGCAAACCAACCCGGTCGCAGGCCGCGATCTGAATCGTCCACGTCAGCGTGCTCTGTCGCTGTGCGGCGATTTCCACGTCTTCAGCGCCTTCGATTCGTTCGAGCAAGGTCGCGTATCGATTCAGCTCGCTGTCACCAAGCTCGCCGGCCAATGCTCCGAGCTGCGTGTCAAGCGTGCGGCGGATTTGTGAGTCAGTGGCTGAAACCGGCTGCGACTGCGGCGACTGGCCAGTGATGCTCTCGAAAATGGCGCGAACCGTTTGCACGCGCTGGAAAAAGGCCGCCTGGAGGCGATCCCCTGCACCGGGAGACCCGATACCGAGCGTCCGGGCCAGCACTTCCAGCTCCAGCGGGTCGTCGGGAAGCCGGTGGACCTGTTGGTTGTCCATGAGCTGGAGCCGATGTTCAACAAGCCGCAAAAAAACGTATGCCTCCCGCAGCTCATCCGCCTCGTCGCCGGAAATCGATCCCGCGGCAACCAGCTCGTCCAGTGCCGCCAGCGTGTTGCCGCGGAGCGGCGACGGCGGCAGTGCGGCCTGTTCGATTTGCAGCGCCTGCACGAGGAATTCCACGTCGCGAATGCCGCCGGGGGCCAGCTTGACGTGCCCAGCGGTCTGGCCGCGGCGGGCCAGTTGGCGCTCGATCCGCTCCTTCAGCAGTCGCGCTTGGTGCCGGGCCGTGGAGGCGTCCGCCGCCAACAGCTTTGCTGCCCTCTCGAGAAACTGCTCCCCTGCCGCGGCCGGACCGGCCACGACACGGGCCTTGAGCATGGCCTGCCGCTCGGCCGGATGGGCTTTCGTCGCCAGATACTCAAGGATCATGCCGGCGGGCGCGACCAGAGCGCCTGCGCTGCCGAACGGCCGCAGGCGCAGATCGACGCGATACAGAAAGCCTTCGGCGGACAGCTCCCCCAGTGCGGCAGTCAGCCGCTGCGCAATCAACGTGGCGGCGTTGGCAGAGTGCTGGTCGTCCACCAGGTAGACCAGATCGATGTCGGAGCTGTAGTTGAGTTCCTGTCCGCCGAGCTTGCCCAGGGCCAACACGATCAGCCCGTCTGGGCGATCCTCTCCACTGGCGATGTGCAGGCATTGCTGCACCACGGCGTCCGCCAGGTGCGAGAGCTGCCCGGTCGTCCGACGCAGGTCGAAGAATCCCAGCAGGTCGGCCGCTCCGATCTGCAGCAGTTCCCGCCGGCGGAAGCGCCGCACGGCATCGAGCTGCGCCGCGGCGCTGCCAAATGGCGCGCAGGTCTGATGCAGATCGTCCGCCAAATCGGCCGGACGACGAGCTTGCCGTAAGAGCGCGCTATCCCTGACGAAATCGAAAAACTCCGGATTGCGGACCAGCACGTCGGCCAGGTAGCGGCTCGCCGCCATCACCTGAATCAGCGCTTCGAGTGCCGCCGGATGGTCGCGGAACAGATGCAGAAGGGGCAGTCGGACACCCCAGGCGTGTAAAAAGCGCACCAGATTTCGCAGCCCCGCGTCAGGGTCCGCGCAGCCATCGAGCGCCGCAGCCAGCTGCGGCGCGATCTGGGCCACAGCCAGCATTTCCGCCGGGTCGGTGGCCAATTCGGACAAATGGCTCAATGCCGCGTCCCTCTGCCGGAAGGCGACCTGCCGGGCAACTTCGGCAACATCGGACGGAAGCATGGTCGGGGAGCGAGGGTTCAGAAGTCAGAGGTCAGAGTGATTCGTGTCCGATTGGACGGACTAATTCTCAATGAGCAATTTTCAATCACCAATTTGCAATTGCCGAGTCCCCCGACTCCTGATTCCTGACTACTGAACCTTTCCCTGCCCTGGACTCTTGCAACCGCCCGTTGGCAGTCCGAAAATGCGCATCGCTCATTTCGACGCACGCGGCCGTGACAAGCCGTCACGGCAACCGCCCGTCACGCGATTCTCTTTCGACGAGGTGTGCTCATGCCGACGTCCCCCAGTGAAGTTCGCAAATTGGCCGCGGATCAAGGTGTCCAGATTGTGGATCTGAGGTTCATTGACCTCCCCGGAATCTGGCAGCACTTTTCCATTCCTGTCGAGGATCTCGACGACGACTTGTTTGGCGACGGCATCGGCTTCGACGGCTCCAGCATCCGCGGCTATCAGCAGATCCAGGAAAGCGACATGCTGCTGATTGCCGATCCGCAAACAGCCATCGTCGATCCCACGCTGCAAATCAAGACCATGAGCATGATCTGCAACGTAGTCGATCCAATCACTCGCCAGCCCTACACCCGCGATCCACGGTACATCGCCCAGAAGGCCGAGAAGTATTTGCAGAGCACCGGCATTGCCGACGTCAGCTACTGGGGGCCGGAGCTGGAGTTCTACATCTTCGACAGCGTCCGCTTCGACCAGAACGCCCAGTGCGGCTACTACTACATCGACTCCGACGAAGGGGTCTGGAACACGGGCCGCGACGAGGAAGGCGGCAACCTCGGCTACAAGCTGCGGCACAAAGAAGGTTATTTTCCAGTGCCGCCGGCCGACCAGCTCCAGGACATTCGCTCCGAGATCATCCTCAAGATGAAGGACGTCGGCATCAAGGCAGAGGTCCATCACCACGAGGTGGGGACGGCCGGCCAGGCGGAGATCGACATGCGGTTCACGTCGCTGACGAAAATGGCCGACCAGGTGATGTACTACAAGTACATCATCAAGAACGTCTGCCGGGCGCACGGCAAGACGGCCACCTTCATGCCCAAGCCGATTTACGGCGACAACGGATCGGGGATGCACGTCCACCAGAGCCTGTGGAAAGGGGAGAGCAACCAGTTCTACGACGAAAAGGGGTACGCCTCGATTAGCCAAACGGCCAAGTACTATATCGGCGGCCTGCTCAAGCATGCGCCGGCGCTGCTCGCGATTTGTGCGCCGACGACCAACTCCTATCGGCGGCTGGTGCCGGGCTATGAAGCGCCGGTGAACCTGGTTTACTCGCAGCGCAACCGTTCCGCCGCCGTGCGCATTCCGATGTATTCCAAGAGTCCCAAGGCCAAGCGGCTGGAGTTCCGCTGCCCCGATCCGTCGGCCAATCCCTATCTCTGCCTGTCGGCGCTGCTCATGGCCGGGCTCGACGGCATTCAGAACAAGATCGATCCGGGGGATGCGATCGACAAGGACTTGTACGACCTGGAGCCGGAGGAAGCGGAGCGCGTCACCAGCACCCCCGGCTCGCTGGCCGAAGTGCTCGACGCCCTGGAGCGCGACCATGCCTGGCTGAAGAAGGGGGACGTGTTCACGCAGGACGTGATTGACACCTGGATCAGCTACAAGCGGGAAAAGGAACTCGCGCCGGTCAACCTGCGGCCGGTGCCGTATGAGTTCTTCCTCTACTATGACCTGTAGCGCCGGGCGACCCGATCGACAGCACAGCAAGAAAACTGCTCGCCGCCGTCCGCGCTCTCTGGCCAGCGGCCGACGAGCGCGGAACATGGGCACTTGCTGAACTTCGCAAGCTCGCCCTACCCTTTCCTGCGCCGAACCACGTAGTTTCCGAAGCTCTTGTTGTCCAGTTCGATCAGGTCCTTACCCTTCAGGTCTTCCAGCAGATCGGAGAAGGTACGATATCCGTAGTAACCCTCGTTGAACCCGGGGTAGACGCGGCGAATGGCCTGCTTGAGCGTGGAGCCCCACAGCGGATCGTGCTCCTGCTCGATCGACGTCAGGACCTCGAGGACGCGGTCGCTGGCTTCCTGCTTCTTGTCGTCCTCGCCCTTTCCCTTTCTGGTCGCGACTTTCGCTTTCGTCGCTGCCCGAATCAAGTCGTCGTAGTAGATAAACTCGTCGCAGTTGGCGATCAGCAGGTCCGACGTCGAACTTTTGGCGCCGCAGCCGATCACCCGCTTGTTGTTCTCCTTCAGCTTCGACACCAAGGGAGAAAAATCGCTGTCCCCCGACACCAGCGCGAACACGTCGATATGATCCTTGGAATAGCACAAGTCGAGCGCGTCAACCACCATGCGGATATCGGCACTGTTCTTGCCGCTTATGCGGGACTGCGGAATGTCGATCAACTCGATTCCCTGGGAGTGGAAACTGCGGATGGCGTCCTGGTAGTTTCGCCAGTCGCAGTAAGCGCGCTTGAACACGATGCGTCCCTTCTCCAGCAAGCGCTTGAGTACCAGTTCGATCTGAAAGCCGCCGGCCTTCATGTCGCGGACGCCAATGGCCAGATTCTCGAAATCGATAAACACGGCAATCAGTGGTTCGTCGGACATCGATGTTCCACGACTCAACGCGACTCCGCGGCGATTGGAGGGCTCCAGCATAGCTTGGTGCAACGCTAAGGGCCTAGGTACCAGGACCGGCAACCGTGACGTGAGCGCTCAAAGTAGCACCTCTTGCGATCAAGTTATTGAAAGGCACTTTGAAGAAATTGGCGTGCTCGCGGGGTACTTGGCGAGGTCCGCATACACCTTTACGATGCGACGTCTGCCACAAAGTGCCGTCTTGTCCCATGGCTGAGAGTTGCCGCGAGAATATGCACAACTGCCGTCAGTTTTGGCAGCGGCCGTGTTAGGTATTCGTTGAATGTCCCCCTGCGTTCTCCCGAACCGCACTCGCAAGTCGTTATGGCGAAACATCTTCTGCCAGCATCCGGCGGCCAGGCAGCCGCTGGACAACGCTGGCATGCAAGCTGCAAATGCCCTGGCGGCTTACGGGCCCGGCCCGGAAGCTCGTTTCGTTTCCATTTCTTTAGGGTAGGAGTGGTAGTCACGTGAGTGGTAGTTCCGCACGCCTTCAGGCCATTGCCGCCGTCACCAATTACAAGCCCAAGAACCCGCCCGTCAACTTCCGGGAGCTTTCCTCCAAGGATGTCTACGGCGCCAACGTCTTCACGCTCTCGGAGATGCAGTCCCGGCTTCCCAAGCCGGTCTTCCGGTCGCTGAAGAAGACGATTGAAACCGGGGCCAAGCTCGACCCCACCGTGGCCGATGTCGTGGCTGCCACCATGCGCGACTGGGCCATCGAAAAAGGGGCCACCCACTACGCTCACGTCTTTTATCCCCTGACCGGCCTCACGGCCGAAAAGCACGACAGCTTCCTTTCTCCCGACAACAAAGGCAGCGCCATTGCCGAGTTCACCGGCAATCAGCTCATTCAAGGCGAACCGGACGCCTCGAGCTTCCCCTCCGGCGGCATTCGGGCGACTTTCGAAGCCCGCGGCTATACCGCCTGGGACGTCACCAGCCCGGCCTACATCCTGGAAAACCCCAACGGCACCACGCTCTGCATTCCCACCGCGTTTGTGAGCTGGACCGGCGAAGCGCTCGACAAGAAGACGCCGCTATTGCGTTCGATGAAGGCCCTCAACAGCGCCTCGCAGCGGATGCTCAAGCTGCTGGGGCATAAAGAGGTCGGCCTGGTCACCTCGACCGCCGGCGCCGAGCAGGAGTACTTCCTGATCGACCGCAACTTCTTCTTCGCCCGCCCCGATCTGCTCAATGCCGGCCGCACGCTGTTCGGCGCCAAGCCACCCAAGGGGCAGGAGTTCGAAGACCAGTATTTCGGCGCGATTCCCGATCGCGTCCTGGCCTGCATGCTGGAAAGCGAGCGCGAACTCTTCAAGCTCGGCATTCCCGTCAAGACCCGGCACAACGAAGTCGCCCCGAGCCAGTACGAGATCGCCCCCGTTTACGAGAATGCCAACGTCGCTACGGACCACCAGCAGCTCGTGATGCTCACGCTGCGGAAGGTAGCACAAAAGTACGGCATGGAATGCCTGCTGCACGAAAAGCCGTTCGCCGGCATCAACGGCTCGGGAAAGCACCTCAACTGGTCGCTGGGCAATTGCACGCAAGGCAACCTGCTGGAGCCGGGCGAAACGCCGCACGACAACATGCAGTTTTTGGTGTTCTGCGCGGCGGTGATTCGCGCCGTCCACAAGCACGGAGCGCTCTTGCGGGCGGTCGTCGCGACTCCCAACAACGACCACCGCCTGGGCGCCAACGAGGCCCCGCCGGCGATCATCAGCATCTTCCTCGGCGAGCAGCTCACCGACGTCTTTGAGCAGATCAAGGCCGGCGGCGTCAAAACCAGCAAGCAGCCGGGCCACCTGACGGTCGGTGTCGATACGCTGCCGCCGCTGCCCAAGCATGCCGGCGACCGCAATCGCACCAGCCCGTTCGCCTTCACCGGCAATAAGTTCGAGTTCCGCGCCGTTGGCTCCAGCCAGTCGCTGGCCGGACCGCTGGTGGCGCTCAACACGATCGTCGCCGATTCACTGGACTACATCGCCGGTGAAATCGAGAAGATCACGGGCGGCGATTTGGGCAAGCTGAATGCCGCGGTGCAAAAGGTGCTTCAGGACGTGATCACCAGGCACGGCGCCATTGTCTTCAACGGCGACAACTACACGGCCGAATGGCATGCCGAGGCGGAGAAGCGCGGTCTGCCAAACCTGCGGACGGCTGTGGACGCGCTCCCCGAGCTGACCAAGAGCGAGGTCATCGGATTGTTTGAGAAGTATGGCGTCTTGTCGGCGCGGGAGCTTCAATCGCGGCAGGACATCTATCTCGAGCAGTACGTCAAGACGATCCTCACCGAGGCGAAGCTGATGGTGGAGATCGCCCGGACGTCGATCTTCCCCGCTGCCGTGCGGTACCAGGATCAGCTCGCCACCACCTGCACCAACCTCAAGCAGCTAGGCTACACGTTCGACACCGACACGCTCGATGAGATAACGCGGCTGGTCAAGCTGATCCAGGATGGCGCAACCGCCTGCGAGAAGTCGCTCGAGCACCACGGGGGCGGGCCGCTCGACGAGGCCAGGCATTGCCGCGACCGCATCCTGCCGGCCATGGCCAAGGTCCGCGAGGCCGCCGACCGGCTCGAGCACTTCGTGGCGGACGACCTGTGGCCGCTGCCGACTTACCAGGAGATGTTGTTCATCAAGTAACAACGTAGTAGGCACACTCCGTGTGCCGTCCCAGTGATAACTCCGCGGGCCCTGGATCCACTTCTGGGGCCCGTTTTTTTTGCGCGTATAATGCCGATGAGCATCCCTGCGTTTCCGAGCCGCCGCCATGGGTTTTGTGCAGTCCCTCTTTGGCCAGCCCAACCCGACGCGGCGGTGGCAGTTCGATCCCTCAGTGCCGCTGGTGCTCGACCTCGATCAGCACACGCTCTCGGGCGTCGGCATCGGCGAGCCGCTTGAGCGGCTGTCGTTTCTCGGCAAAGGGATCGCGCGGGGCAGCATTGACTTTCCAGCGCTTGGCCTGGCGGTCAGCGAAATGGACGGACGAATTCACGAGCTGATCGTCTACTTCGGGCATCGCGCCGAGCCGGATGGCGGCAATTTCGCCGGCGTGGTCCGTCACCGCTGCCAGC
>DASRJP010000466.1:0-5648 GCA_035649415.1 Pirellulaceae bacterium
GTCATGGTGCGCGACATGGCCGCTTTGGGCCTCGATTCGCTGCAAGAGGCTGCCGATGGCCTGGCAGCAAAAGGGAACGAACAACCGGGGCTGGTCGGCCTGTTCAGCGCCTTTCGGTCGCAAACGCCGCAGATGTACGTCGATATTGACCGCGAGCGGTGCAAGGCGATGGGAGTGCCGCTGAACGAGGTGTTTCTCACGCTCCAGCTTTACTTGGGCGGCTACTACACCAACGACTTCAACCAGTTCGGGCGAACGTGGCAAGTCAACTTGCAGGGCGATCCTCGCTTCCGGCTCAGTCCCGAGCAGGTCCGGCAGCTCAAAGTCCGCAACGTCGAGGGGAAGATGGTTCCGCTGGGGAGCGTCAGCCGGGTCAGCGACCGCGGCGGGCCGGCCCTGGTCATTCGCTATAACGGCGTCACCGCGGCCGCGGTCAACGGCGGCTCGCAACCGGGCGTCAGCTCCGGCACGGTCATTCGGACCGTCGAAGACGTGGGAAAGAGCGAGTTGCCGCAGGGGATGAACCTGCAGTGGACCGAATTGACCCTATTGCAAATTCGCGCCGGCAACACGGCGATCATCGTCTTTGCCCTGGCGGTGGTCCTGGTCTTTCTCGTGCTGGCGGCGCAGTACGAAAGCCTCAGCCTGCCGCTGGCGGTCATCCTGGTGGTGCCGATGTGCCTGCTATGCTCGGTGGCCGGCGTGGCCATGGCCGGCATGGACATCAACATCTTCGTGCAGATCGGCTTCGTCGTGCTCGTCGGTTTGGCCAGCAAGAACGCCATCCTGATCGTCGAATTCGCCAAGGAAAAATCGGCGCACGGCGCGACCCCGATGGACGCCACTGTGGAAGCCTGCCGCCTCCGCCTGCGGCCGATCATTATGACCTCGCTGGCCTTCATCCTGGGCGTCGTGCCGCTGGCGCTGGCGGTGGGCGCTGGGGCGGAAATGCGCAGCACCCTCGGCATCGCGGTGTTCTCGGGCATGCTCGGCGTGACGCTGTTCGGCATTTTCCTGACGCCCGTGTTTTATTACGTGATCGTGCGGCTGCTCGGCCAGCCGACGCCGCCGTCGACCGCCCCCAAGGTCGAGCCGCCGCCGGCACATAAGACCGCCGCCCCTGCGGAGGATGATCTGGTGCTGGTCCGCGCGGCGACGGCGGATGGGCATTGATCCAGAGCAAGCGAGGGTTTCATGACGAAGTCGGCCACCGCGAAAAGGATCAAGCAGTACGAATGCGGACCGATCCCGTTCGTCCATAAAGGGGCCCGCGAGGCGTACGAGCGGCACCTGGTATTCGATCACGTCGTCCCGCTGGAAAGCGCCAACCCGCGCGAGCGCTTCGAAGCAATCGCCCGCTCGCTGCGCGATTTGCTGACGCAGCGCTGGCTGCTGACCCAGAAGACCCACGACCGCGAGAACGCCAAGCGGGTTTATTATCTCTCGATGGAGTTTCTGATCGGCCGCACGCTGGTCAACAACATCATCAACCTGCAATTCGACGGGCTTGCTGGCGACGATTTCCAGTCGGATTGGTGGCGGCAATTGACAGACGTGATCGAGGCCGAGCCGGACGCGGGCCTGGGCAACGGCGGTTTGGGCCGGCTGGCGGCCTGTTTCGTCGAGTCGCTGGCCACGCTGCAAATCCCGGCAATCGGTTATGGTCTGCGTTACGAGTACGGCATTTTTCGGCAGGAGATCGAAAGCGGTTACCAGGTCGAGCACCCGGACCACTGGCTGGCTCAGCCCGATCCGTGGGAAGTCGTCCGCTGGCGCGAGACCGTGGAAATTCCGCTGGCCTGCGGGTTCCAATTCGAAGGAGAGCTGCGCACCATCCCTGGCCGCGCCACCCGTCTGCTGGGCGTCCCCTACGACCGGCCGGTGGTCGGCTTTGGCGGCCGGACGATCAATACGCTGCGCCTGTGGGCGGCGTCTTCACCCGATCAATTCAATTTCGGCGAGTTCAGCTCGGGGGATTTCGTGGGGGCGATCGTCAACCGCCTCGTTGCCGATACGTTCACCCGCGTACTGTACCCGGACGATTCGACCATGGCAGGGCAGGCGCTCCGTTTCGTGCAAGAGTATTTTCTGGTGTGCTGCTCGCTGGCCGACATCGTCGCCCGCTTTCGCCGCGGCAACAAAGACTGGCGGCAGCTCCCCGAAAAGGTGGCCGTGCAGCTCAACGACACGCATCCCGCGATGGCCGTGGCCGAGCTGATGCGGATCCTGCTCGACCAGGCCCAGCTCGGCTGGGACGAGGCCTGGGACCTGACCGTGCGCACGCTGGCCTACACCAATCACACGCTGCTGCCCGAAGCGCTCGAAAAATGGCCGGTGCGCTTCTTCGAGGTGGCGTGCCCCCGGCTGCTGGAGATCATCTACGAGATCAACCGCCGCTTCCTCGATGACGTTCGCAGCCGCTCTCCCGACGATGAGGAGCGCAAGGAGCGGATGAGCCTGATCGAGGAAACTCCCGCGCGCCAGGTGCGGATGGCCAACCTGGCCATCGTCGGCACTCACAGCACCAACGGCGTGGCCCGGATTCACTCCGACCTGCTCCGCACCCGCGTGGTCGCCGATTTTGCCGACATGTTCCCGCAGCGGTTCAACAACAAGACCAACGGCGTCACGCCCCGGCGCTGGCTGCTCTTGGCCAATCCCGGGCTGGCCCGCTTGATTACGGAAACGATCGGCGACGCATGGGTGACCGATCTCATTCAACTGCGCAGGCTGTTGCCGCTGGCCGACGACGCGGATTTTCGCGCTCGCTTCCGCGCGGCCAAGCAGGCGGCCAAGGAGCGGTTTGCCGACTGGCTCAAATCCGCCACCGGCCAGGTCGTCGATCCGGCGAGCATTTTCGACAGCCAGATCAAGCGCATCCACGAGTACAAGCGGCAGCTCCTCAACGTGCTGCACATCATCGTGCTTTATGATCGGCTGCGAGCCGATCCCTCGCTGGAGATTCCGCCCCGCACGTTCTTCTTTGCCGGCAAGGCGGCCCCCGCTTACCATCTGGCGAAGCTGATCATCAAGCTGATGAGCAGCGTCAGCCGCGCAATCGACGACAATCCGGCCACGCGCGGACGCATCCAGGTCGTGTTCTTGCCCAACTACAACGTCTCCCTGGCCGAGCGGCTGATTCCCGCCAGCGACGTTTCCCAGCAGATTTCCACCGCCGGCTACGAAGCCAGCGGCACCGGCAACATGAAGTTCATGATGAACGGCGCTCTGACCGTGGGCACGCGCGACGGGGCCACCATCGAAATGGCCGAGGAAGCGGGGGAAGAAAACCTGTTCCTCTTCGGACTGACCGCCGAGCAAGTGCACGCCAGCCGCGGCTGGTACAGCCCGCTGTGGCACTACGAGAACGAGCCGCATACGAAGGCGGCGCTCGACCTGATCTTCCAGGATCACTTCAGTGCCGACGAGCCGGGGATTTTCGCGCCAATTCGCGAGATGCTGCTGGACCGCGGCGACTACTTCATGCACCTGGCGGACCTGGGGCCGTACATCGAGGCCCAGAAGCGCGTCGGCCAGCTCTACTCCGACCCCGAGGCCTGGACCCGCCGGGCCATCATCAACGTGGCGTCATCCGGAAAGTTTTCGAGCGACCGGACGATCGCCGAATATGCCGCCGACATTTGGAACGCGGTGCCGTGCCCTGTGGATTGAGGGCGACACCATCAACGGCAAGTCGTCAGGTCGATTCCAGCGCAGCCCGCTGATCGCCAGACGACGAATGCTTCAGCGTCGGGCCAGCGATGAAAATTCCTGGGCCACACGCCGATCGCAAAAGTAATAAGTGTGGCCGCCTCCAACAAGCGGCCGATTCTCAGCGCCCTCAATTTCGCCCGCAATGTAATCGTCGTCACGAAACACGTTCAGCCATGCGAGTTGGCGGTTTGGGTCAAACGCCACGTAGCTCACCCCCAGGAATCGGACGTAAAGGGATGCGATTGGCGATCCCAACGTCACCAATACGTCTGCCAGGCGGCACTCGTCGTGGAGAACGTCATAGGCGATCTTGGACCCTTGGCTGTGGGCAAACACGACAATCCGATTCCCGGGGCGGCTGGCCCGCAAATGCTTGAGCAACGCCGTCAGCCGGGGCAGCGTCACGCGGCGGATGCCAAGCCGTGACTTGTCGGGCTGCAAGTGAAACACCACGTCACCGGCGATGTCGAGGATGATTCGCGCCGTGGGAAACAGCAGCGGAACCAGCGCGCCGGCCCGCAGTGCCGACAGGGCGTAAATGTCGAGTGCGTCGACGCCCGTCGTCCGCCAGCCGGTGAAGCTGCTGTACCAGAAGACGCCGGAAGCCAGCATCAACACGAAGGGGGCCGACCAGAGAAGCAAGGCGAGAATGTCCTGTGATGTCTTTCCAGGCGCGTTCAGTCCCAACATGGCCCGGTACGGCCGCGGTACGAAATAGACAATGACGGCGAGAATTGGGAATCCCACGCCGAGAATGAGGATGGCCCCCATCTGCGCGACTTCGGAGGCCCACAGGTCATAGCCCAGATTGGACGTGTAGGCTTCTTCCCAGTCGGCATAGGCGGCCGGATCAAGCTGGCTTTTGGCCAGCGCCAGTGCGCCGGCAAGCAGGACGACGGATCCAATGCTGTAGACGAGAAACGGAAACCACAGGAATCCTGCCCTGGTAAATTGCTGCGTCCATGTCGCGCCAGAGGCGATGACGAACACTTCGACGAAAGCGAACAGCAGCGTTAGTCCGATGACCTGCTGCCCGACGCCGAAGGCACTGGCGGAAGCGGCCACGAGCTGCTGGCTATATTGCGCGCTGTGCGGGAGAAGATAGCAGATGCCCACGGCAGCGAAGACCGGCAGCCACAGGTACCCGGCGTAAAAGCCGCTCCAGTAACCGCCGAGCCAATGGGCGCAGAACGCAATGCCGCACAGAAACGCCGCCACGATGGCGATGCGCAGCGCCAAGTGCCCCGAGCCGCAGCTTGCCAGAAGCATGATCATCACCGGCAGCGCAGCCAGCCACAGGTAGACGCAGCCGACCAGCAGTCGGTGGAGACGCGCCACCACCGGCCGGAGATTGGAATTTTCCATCGGCTCGCACGAGAGGGCCAGCATGCCCAGCGAGGTCAAAAAGATGTGTTGCACCAGCGACCATCCGCTGCCAGACGGCCGCAGGACCTGCGCCCAATTGACCTCGATGATTTCCTCGACGGTTTCGCTTCCCAGATTGGCGTCCGTCGTGGATAGCCGAGGATAGCTGTCGCCCCCAATTAACCAGTCCTCGCGCTTGACCAGCATGGTCTTGCCTGGACTGGAACTCAGAATTTGTGCGAGATGACTCGACATTTCGCCGAGCGCCGCATCCCCGACTCCGTGAATCGCCACCAGCGTCGATTGGTGAGGAGCTGCCGGGCGGTTCGCATCTTGACGCAACGCATCGGCGGTCATTGCGCGGCTCATGGTTTGGGCTTGCCGTACGCCCTCGCGCGGCTGGGAATTGCGAACACCATCGTCGCCCACAATACGCCACAGGGCAATTGGCAGCAGCCCTCTGAGACAGGCAACTCCGATGGCACGGTCAAAAACGGCCCGCCGCCATCAATCATCCCCGCCATCGTCACCATAGACGGCCGAAGCGTAGGGGCGGAACCACACCGGGC
>DASRJP010000467.1:0-9154 GCA_035649415.1 Pirellulaceae bacterium
AAATTGACCGGCCGGGACTTGCACGACTCGTGCTGAACCCTGACCTCTGCTCTCTGAACTCTGCTATCTGAATTCTGCCGTTCACGCCACCGCAACGAGCCCCAGCCCCGCCAGGTCCCCTACCAGCTCCTCCAGCCGATCGCTGTCGGCCCGCGTGGTGACGGCCGACCACTGGGCCAATGAACAGGGGCCGAGCCGGGCCAGCTCGCTTACCAGCGGGCGTGCGTCGTCCTCCAGAACCGCAATGGCGATCTCGGAACCGACGGGAAAGAGGATGACGGCTGCTGGCACACCGGCTTCATCGTCCAGCAGGACTCGCGTGTGGAATGTGGTCCAAATGCGGATGGGGTTCAGATGCAGCGTCACGCCGCAGGCCAACAGCAGACGCAGCTCGCGCTCCTCGGAGGGAGTCACGCTGCGGAGTTCCTGAAAGTGCGTGTGTCCCAGGCGATTGCAGCGGGCCAGGTCTTCCACGGCATGCCGCCCGCGCTGGCAGGCGATGTGGTCAAGCTGCTCAGCCGTGCAGGGCTGCGTGCGCGTCAGCCACAGGAGCATCTGCTCGCCGTCGCTGGCACCGGTGTCGTACGCAGCCAGCGGCTGATTGCGGATAAAGGCTTCGATCAGGCCTGCAAAGTCGTCGAATGCCGGGGCGATGAATTCAAGCTGATCGGCGAGCTTTTCGAACCGCTTTTCGCAATTGCCGTCGGTGAACATTCTGGCCCGCCTGGGCGGACAGCCGGCTGCCAGGTCGCCGGCCACAGCCAGCGCATCGGCGCTGGCCAGGGCCCGCGCCAGGCGGGTCAGTTTCTGACGATAGGTTTCCGGGCTCATCGTGAGCGCTCCGCGCCTAGGGGGGCGGCGCAGTCAAAGCAAATTGAACGCAGCATGCAAACAAGACAAAGAGCAGAATCAGCCACAGCCATAGTGGCGCCAAATCGTAGTTTCTCATCCGTAGCACCGGCCGCTGGCCGGCGTTTGTGTTACTTTCGCGACTTTTCAACCCAGGTCCGCTCGGACTCATGCCGGCTGCTTCCAGGGGGTCAGTTCCTTGTGCACTTCCTCGGCAATTCGCCGGGCGGCCCGGACCTCCTCGCGCCAGCCTGCTTCGTCTGGAAAATTCTGGTCCCGTTCGATGAACACGGCCTGCACTTTGTCTCCCGCCTGCTCGAGGGCGAAGCGATATAGCTCCCAGACGCCGTACGGAATCGGGTGCGAATGGCTGTCGATGTAGGCCTGGGCCTCGTCATCGAAATATCCCCCCGCCAGGTGCATCTGCACGCTGGCTGCATCGGGAATCACGCGGGCGATGAAATCGAACGGATCGAACTGGAAGTTGATCGAGTTGGCGTAGACGTTCGTCACGTCGAGAAGCCAGCCGACGCCTGTGCGGCTCAGGACGCGGGTCAGGAACTCGACTTCCCCCATTTCCCCTTCCAGCCGGAACAGGTAGGCGATGTTTTCGAGGTAAAAATGGAGCGGCTCGAAATGGTTCTGCACGACGGCCAGGTTGCGGCAGACGACGTCGAGCGCGGCTCGCGTGCAGGGGACCGGTGCAAAATGACCCATCTCGACGCCGCCGCTGCCGTCGCGCGTGAAGCCGAGGTGATCGCTAATCGACGCCGCGCCGTTTTCCTGGGCGATGGCCTTGATCGCGTCCAGGTACTTGCGAGCCGGCGGATCGGGACTGCCGGGCGAGAGCTTGAGCGCGTGGACGCTCACGTAGGCGAAGTCGGCATCGCCCAGATACCGCTCGACGCGAAGCGGGTCGTCGGCCCGCTCGAACGTGATCTCGACGGCATCGATCGCCGGCTCGTCGGCGAGCAGGCCACGGTTTTGTTCGCGCAGGGCATAGCCGATGTAGGGGACCATTTTAGGTGCTTGCAAGTGTGCGATGACAATCGAGTAATGAATGCCCAATGATCAAGTCCCAATGACCAATGGGGTGATCAGCCGGCGTTGGTCATTGGTGCCTGGTCATTGGGGATTCGCATGGCGGCCGGCGCGCTGGCTGCCCCGAGCGTCAGCCAGCTACCAGCAGCGGCAGCAGCGACAACAGCGGCAGCAGCGGCCGAGCCTGTCGGCCACCTTGGCCCGCGCGCCGCTGCGCAGCCGCGTCAGTTCGCGAACCGCTTTTTTCTTCGCGGTTTTCGTGGTCATGAGGGGTCCTCCTGGGTCGCGCCAGGCTGTCGCAGCACGGCAGCAGCCATGGCAAGCGGAAGCGGTAAAACGTCTATGCGTAGCGCCCGGCGAAATGTTTCTTCCGCCAGCGGTTGTGGCAGCTGACAGCATGCGGGCGAAACGGTGGCCCGCGTCAGCCGCCCTTACCCATACGCAGAAGGTATGCCGTCGCGGGCCAGCAACGATGCAAACTATTTCCAGCAGCTTACTTCCAGAGATTCTGCCGGCGCGCAGCTAGCCTCATGGGCGCCCCGATTTGTAGTCAGTCTGATGCCGACAGCGAATCGCCGGCGATACGTGCAAAGGCTGGCCGCCTGACGCACTGCGACTTCGCCGCTTCCAATTTTGGGTTTGCTGGCCACCGCCATCGCAGCGTTGTCACGAAGCATCGGTCAAGTCGCGGGCGCCGCGCGAACCACCGAGCCGCGAAGATTGATTCACCAGGAAAAGTCAAGCCAAAAAAACCACGCGCCAGCCGACCGCATTTTCACTATAGCCAAGGTTGCATTTTGCAGCCGGCGCGGGAGAATGCAAATCGATTTGCGGCGTTCCCCGGGGTTCGCATCCTTCTGGCCTGCCTCGACTACTGTCGTGGCGGAATTGGAATGCCCCAATACTGGCCATATCTTGACACTTGCCGCCAGCAAGGCAATGACCGGCGCTAACCGTTTTTGGCTTTCGCTGCATCAACTGTCGCGCGACTACCTGGACGAAGGGCTGACGCCCGAGGAGCGCGCGCAGGCGATTATCGAGGACTTCCTCGGAATGCCGGAGATTGCGCGCCGCGAGCTCTTGGAAGATTTGGGCCCGCTGGTTCTGAACTTGAGCGATCTCTACACGATGGCCTTGGCCGCGGATCGAGCGGAAGAGGCGGAGCCGGCCGAGAAGTCGCGTTAGGATGGCCAAGTAGCCGCAAACATCGATTATGGTTGATCCGTCCTACCCCAACGGGTAAGCTGGACGGCGTTGGCAACCCTTCCACAAGCAGCCGAAAGGGCACGCTGCCATGCTTCAGCTTTCCTGCGGCACACCATTTCCCAATTGCCAGGGGCTCTCGCGGCGGACGGCGCTCAAGGCCGGTTTTCTCGGCCTGGCCGGTCTGACCATGGGCGATCTGGCCCGGCTGCAAGCCAGCGGAGCGGCCAAGAAAAACGATAAAGCGGTGATCCTGATCTGGCTCGACGGCGGCCCGAGCCAACTGGAAACATACGATCCCAAGCCGGACGCGCCGATCGAGTATCGCGGGCCATTCGGCGTCGTGCAGACGAATGTCCCCGGCATCATCCTGTCGGAGACACTGCCGCGGCATGCGAAGCTGGCGGACAAGATGGCGTTCATCCGCTCGCTACATCACAACACGGGGGACCATTTCGCCGGCGCCCACTGGATGCTCACCGGCCGCTTTGGCTCGACCTCCGTGGACCTGCCGCAGAAGTACCCATCGCTCGGTTCGTACATTTCGCGCGTTCGCGGCACGAACAAGCCGGGACTGCCGGCATACGTCGGTCTTCCGGCGGCCCAGAGCGTCTACTTGTTCCCCGGTTATCAAGGGGCGGCCTATCTGGGCGGCGAGTACAACCCGTTCGACGCCAATACCGAGGAGAAATACCTCGGCTACAGCTACAACGTCACGGTCAAGCCGCCCAAGTGCCTGTCTGCGGCCGGCGTGGAGCCGCCGCGGCTGGAAGTGCGAAAGAACCTGCTCACCACGATCGATCGGCTGAAGCGCGACGTCGATCAGAACCATCGCATCGACGCCATTGACCGCCATCAGCAGCACGCCCTGTCGATGATCCTCGGGGACAAGGCCCGCGAGGCGTTCGACATCGACAAGGAAGATCCCAAGGTCGCCGAGCCGTACGGCAAGTCGCCGTGGGGACGTTACGCGCTGATGGCCCGGCGGCTCGTCGAGGCGGGCGTGACATTCGTCACCGTCGATATGCCCCACTGGGACGATCACTCGAACATTGCTGTCGGCCACGGCACCAAGTTAGAAGTGGTGGACCAGGTGGTGTCGGCACTGATCACGGACCTGTCGCAGCGCGGCATTCTCGATCGCGTGCTGATCCTGGTGATGGGCGAATTCGGCCGCACGCCGCGGATCAATAGCGGCCAGCCCGGCATACCGATTCCCGGCCGCGACCACTGGGGGGACGCCATCAGCGTGATGCTCGCTGGTGGCGGCCTCAAAGGCGGCATCGTGGTCGGACAGACAAACGCCAAGGCGGAATTCCCGGTCGAGCGGCCGCTGAAGCCGCACGACCTCTTCGCCACGGTCTACAAGGTGATGGGGATCGACCCATCCCTCACCTTCAACGACTATGCCGGCCGCCCGGTGCCGATCCTCAATGAGGGGGAGCCGATCCGGGAGCTGTTCTAACGAACCGTCGTGACGTCAGGCGGCATTCCCGCGCGCGTACTTCTTTCTAAGTTGCCGTTTGCCGGCGAGCCATCAGCACCAGCACGACTCCCACGACGATTGCCGCGATCCCGGCGATGGGGTTCATGAAGATCGTGTGGGGCCGCTCGACGTCCCAGACGAAGAATCCCAGCGGGCCGACGACGCGTTCGGTCGTGAAATACGTAACGCTGTGGATCGACAGGGCCAGGATGCCCAGAGCGATCAGAATCAAGCCGCCGATCGAGTAAGGTCGCATGATCGGTCTCCTTGGTTGCAGAAACTTGGGTGCATAATCCGAAACGTCATGCCAGTTCGCCTTCATGGCGGGCTTCCGAGTTGGTTGAATGTGCAAGTATTGTGCCCGGAAAACGTTCATTTCCCTCACCAACGGCATGAGTCCGGAGGGGTCTTTGCCCGCTGCGCCAGATTGGAATCAACGAGTTTGCGATCCGTGTGAACGTTGGCTAGACTCAGCACGACTTTTCTCCCGTGGGAGCGGCTGCTGATGCGCTTTGAAGTCGCAGGGACACGACGTGATCTACTACGAGAACATCGAGGGAGGGCACGGCGGGACAGCCGACAACAAGCCACAGGCGTTCATGTCGGCGCTGGCCTTTTCGTTTCTCTGGAATCAACTCAAATAGCTGCCCACAATTACGCAACTGCCGAATCGGCGCTCGGACCAGGTTGGGCCAAATGCTCAAGTTCAGGTCGCAATTCAGCCTGCGGCACTTTCTGCTGCTGACCGTGCTCGTCGGCGCCGCCGTCGGCATTGCCGGTTCATATTGGCGAGCGAACGTCTATCGTCCGATGCGGATCACCGGCAAGTGGAGCGGCAAAGTGCCCAACGAGGCTGCGTGGAAGGCGCTCTTCGCTAAGGCGCGTGAGTCCCAAGGCGGGGAAATCGACCCGCTGGACTGGCTCGATTACGACATTCCGAGGATTAAGGATCCGCTAAATGCCCCGGGCATCGGCGTGATTCGCGACGCGGAAACCTGGGACGTCGTCTGGAAGGCGTGGCACGGCGGTGACCCTCCGCAAATCGACTTTCGGCACGAGTTCGTCATCGCCGTCAAAGGCGAGGGGCCCAATCACATTTCCTGCGCGATAGAGCCGACCCGGACTGGAAAGGGGGACGCCAGGATGGGTTTCCTGATAACACAGGTGGGCGGCCCGGGGTTTTGCTACCTGTTCCTCAAGACGCCGCGCCCCGAGATCACATCCATCAACGGCCGGCCAGTGCCGACAATTGATCGCCAGGCAGCGCGGAAGCAGTAGCTGCGGGATCGGGGGGCCGCGCTCCCAATTGCGCGCGGCTCTAGGTGTATGTTCCTCCCCGACTTTTTTGGTGACCCCTACGCCCAGTGGGCGGGGGGATCCCACGCCCTGGATTTTTGGTCGGACCCCCGGCTCGATCGGCCGAGTGGTCGCTGGTGGGAGTCTCGCCTAGGGAGCCTTGCGTCGGCCAGCGGAATAGGCCGACCCGGGAGTGTTTTCCGGTTTTGTCCGTTGGCGACGTAGAACCTTCCCGCGGGCCAATTCGTCATATTCGTGTGAATCGATCACCGGTTTGCCAAGCCAAAGGGGGAGTTCCCATGAACCGCTGGATGCCGCCGCTTGTGTTTCTGACCATCTTGGTTTCCACGGCCTTGGCCGAAGTTGATGACGCCCGCAAGGCGAATCTGGCCAGGCGAGCGGCGGAAAAGGAGGCGGCAGAGAAGGCGGTTAAGGAGCTTTCGGCCAGAAACTATGGCACGCTCAGCGCGGACGAATTCATTCGCCTGGCCTATGCCTACAACGAACTCAGCAACAACCAGCTGGCACTCGACGCCATCTGCCGCGTATCCGACGAGGTGCTGGCCGAGAAAAAGCAACTCGACATGAAGGCCACTTGCTTCCATAACGCCAGTTCGGGCGACGACAAGAGCAATCGGCTTCGCGAACTGGCCTTCATCGACCGCTGCCTCGACAAAAAGTACGGCAATCAAGGGGTCTGGCTGTGGCGCAAGGCCCGACTCGTTTGCCAGTCGAGCGTCGATACCAGATTGCTCGTTGGCAGCGTCGTGGGCGAAAACCACGTCCGCATCATCGACCGTGAGCAGTACGAATACTCGTTCGAGCTCCTCCAGCGGGCCTTCTCGGCGGAGCCGAAGCTCCTGACACTCTCCGGCATCGGCCCCGACTTCACCCGGAACCAGGATTTTCCCCTGCTGAGCGACGAAGCCCGCTTTAAAGAGTTGATGAAGGAGTGATTTGCGGCTGGTTTGCCAAAGCAAGCTTCTTACCACCGAACGGAACCGGCTGGTCCACTGGTTAACTCAAAACGCCGAGGGACTGCCCCTCGGCATTTTTTCGCAAAGCGGCCTGTGGCCAAAGGATTTGCGACGACTGGCCAATTCATTGGCTCGTGTTGGCCAAAATGCGGTTGGGGCACGCCATGTCTGGCGGGCCACTTCTGAAAAGAATTGCTCGGGCAAACGCTTTCAGGCTTGGCAGTACGCGCCCGTCTCCGGGGAACAAGGACTTTGACCCCGCGACGCACGATGAGCCATCAACCGCGCGACTGCCGCACGACACGAATGGTCTGCACAAAGGACTTGGCCCAGAACGACCCACAGTGTGATTAGCGGCGAATACATCCTATCCAGCCAGCAGAAGCCAAATGCTGTTAGCGCTTTAGAGATAAGCTTCGCAGAAAGAGCGTTGCTTAGCGGCAACTCATCATCCTGCAGAAACCGATGCCGCAGGAAGTTGACCTGTTGTTGAAACCGTCCACGACTAAAATACCGCATCTCAGTGGCCTCCTTGCCGGTGATGGGTTTGTTGGCAAACAACCATCTAGGCGAGCGAGGCATTTCTGCATATCTCAGTTCACGCCATGGACTTCTGAAGAACTACGTGCCATTCGTTGATGCGACCAACGTGCGCAGGACGACGCTCGCGCACAATTCCGGCCGCGATCCGCGTGGGTTGATCCGTAATTACCAACCGCTTTTGGATACCGGCAAGTTCGAGAGCCGGGCAGCACCCGCTCGCTTGCGCGGACGCTTACAACTCCCAGCCTTGGCGGTATTCGGGCCGAATGAAGCGGTCGGCCTCAGGGCAATTCTTGGCCTTGAGGTTCGCGGCGTCCCACTCGATTCGCTGCCCCACGCGGTAGGCCACGAGCCCCAGCTGCACGGCTTCCGCCAGCGGGCCCGCGTACTCGAAGGGGCACGACGTCGGCTCACCTGTCTTGCAGGCCCGGATCCACTCGGCGTGGTGCGCGTTCGACTTGGGAGTGAAAGACTTGGGCAGCGTGAAGTCGGCGAACTTCGCTTGGGGAAGCAGCCGAAGCTTATCGTAATCGACGGCGAGCTGTCCTTTCTCGCCGACGAACAGGATGCCTTGGGTCCACCCTTTCGGATCGAACCCCTCGGGAAAGTTCGGATGCTTCCCACCGTGGTACCAGGTCAGCTTGACCGGCGGGAGCTCGCCGCGCGCGGCGTACTCGTACCGGGCGATCAGCCACTTCGGCGGCGACTCGGGATCCACGGGAGGCCCTTCGGCCTCCACGCTCAGCGGGTAGCGAAGCTTCAGCGCCCAGAAGGGGAGATCTTGCAAGTGGGGGCCCATATTGCCGACGGTCCCCTCGCCGAAGTCCGAATAATAATGCCAGCCGTAAGGGTGGTAGGCCTTGTGGTAGGGCCTCTCGGGAGACGGTCCCAGCCAGAGGTCCCAATCCAGATACTCCGGGACGGGCAGCCGATCCTTGGGACGACTGGCCCCGCCATAGCTCTCGTCACACCAAACGTGGGCTTCCCGCACCGGACCGATCGCGCCGCCCTGAATGAGCTCTACGGCGCGCTGGAAGTCGCAGAAGGTATGGGCATTGGTGCCATGCTGGGTCGCTACCTTTTGCTTCGCGGCCAGCTCCGCCACCACGCGCGCCTCCCAGACCGTGTGGGTGAGAGGCTTTTCACAGTAGACGTGTTTGCCCGCCTTGAGCGCCCTGGCCGTAGCGGCCGCATGGATATGGTGGGGGGTCGAGATGACCACCGCATCCAAGTCCTTCGCCTCGTCGATCATCTTGCGGAAGTCGCGGAACTGGCGTGCCTTGGGAAAACTTTCGGCGGCCTTTGCGAGGTGATTAGCATCCACGTCGCAGAGCGCGGCAACGTTCTCGCCCGCCATCTCGGCCATGTTTTGTCCGCCGCGGCCAGTGACGCCGATGAAGCCGAGGTTGAGTTTGTCGCTCGGAGACCGCGATTGGGCCAGACCGGTGGCCGACCAAACCCCGACACCAGCCGTGGCGATCAGAAACTCGCGCCGTGTGTGCTTCGTCATAGTGTCCCTCAAGCCCTGGAGGCAATTGACTTTTCCTGACTGACTATAATGGTCCGACCTTTAGTTTCAAAGTTTCGCCGGGTCGGGTAGGGGCCCGTTTGAAATCACCTTTTGTAGGGGCAGGTCCACGACATCTACAATCTCACGAATCAGCCCTCACGAAGGACTTGCCAGTGAGCCAGAATCCCTATGAATCGCCAAGCGACATACCCGCTCCGCATGCTCAAATGCAGAGGCGCAAGTGGCGAG
>DASRJP010000468.1:0-11912 GCA_035649415.1 Pirellulaceae bacterium
GATGTTGTTGCCTCTTCCCCCGAACAGCACGTCGTTGCCGGCCCCGCCGTCGAGAATTGTTTCCACGGCGATGCGATCGGCGACCTGGATGAAGTCGTTGCCGTCCAGGCCGTGGAACGTGATCGAGAGGACAGCTTCCCGGTCAAAGCTGCCGATCTCCGTCTTGTCTGAGAGGACCACGATGTCATCGGCAATGCTGTCGAGCCTCACCTCGACTCGATCGCTGTTGCGGCTGCCGGTGATCAGCAGGTTGTTGCCGACGAGCGCGGCGGTGACGGGGTTGGTCCCCGCGGGGTTGGCAGTGATCCGGCCGAAGAGCCCATGCGACTCGTTGTCGGGGCCGGCGGCATAGAAGAGCGTGTCCGCATCCCCCGCGCTGACGCCATTGCCAAACGCAAGCCCTTGCAGGCCGTCGATCTTCAGCGGCCGTCCGGGCGTCTCGCTCAGCGTTCCCTGAAACGCGCCGGTCGTCGGATCGTAGGCATGGATCCGGCCGTCGCCAGCATTGCCGACGAGCAGGTCTCCGCCGAAATCGCCGAAGTCTCCCGGCGCCTGCACGATGGCCCATGGGGCATTGAGCCTGCCGTGCGAAATCAGCCGCCGCTCGAAGTTTCCGTTCAAGTCGAACACGCTCACGATGCCGCGGCCCGGGCCGGCCAGCTCATCCTCAGCAGCCGCGTTCTGCCGCGCGTAGGCGACGTAGAGCTTGCCGCCGATGGCGGCGACGTTGAAGGGCGCAAAACCAGCGGGAAGGTTCGGATCGACGAACGATCCGGCCAGACTCACCTGCGCAAAACTGGCGTTAAGGACGTCGATCTTGCCGTTGTGAAAGTCGGCCAGATAGAGGTGGTTGCCGCTGCCATTGTTGGCCAGGGCGATCCCCTTGTAGTTCGCGCCGTCGGTGGCCTGGAAGGCGGGCTGTGCCGCGCTTGCCGGCGGTGGCGGAGGGACCGCGGGATGCCAGGCGGTGACTGCTCCCGACTCGGAGGCGAAGATGAAAATGGCGGGCGCTGTGACTCCTCCCGCGCTGATCAGAAAGTCACTCGTGCCGTTGAAGATCAGGCCCGTGGGCGAGCCGCCGGGAATGGCGACCTCCAGCGGCACCTTGACCAGCGGAACCGGGCCGAACCCGCCGCCGTACAGCGTGCTAAGATCCTTTCCGTTCGACGCGACCCAGAATGGGCCCGCCGTTGGGCTGAGAGCGATCCCCCAGCCGCTGACGAGATTCGGGTCGTGGATCGACGCCACACCCGGCTCGTCCGACACCAGATCGAAAGCCAGATAGCTGGTCGCCAGCACGCAGCGGCACTCCAGCGACTCCACCGCGAGAGAAACTCGCGCACGTCGGGAAGGGAACGGGCGAGCAAATCCCTTCGTCAAAGCGTACAGAGATGAAAGCATAAAATTACCTCGTGGTGCGGCGGCGGCAGCCCCCAAGGACCGTCACGCATGCCCCGCCGCATGCGGGTCATTGCATGATTTGCAAGCCCATCTCGCCAGGTAATGATCGAAACTCCGCAATTCTTAGCAGTTCGTCCACGCAAAAAATGCACAAGCCATGCCCGTACTTACCCATTTCCCCTGCCCCGACCTGCTCAGCGAAGTGCTCAGCGCGATCAGCCTGCGGAGCGTCGTCATCTGCCGCTGCGAGCTCAAGGCGCCGTGGGGATTTCGCGTCCCCAAGCGGGACATGACGGGGTTCCACGTGATCACGGCGGGCCGCTGCCGGCTGGAGATGAGCGACCCCGCGCTGGACACGACGGTGGAGTGCGGCGACCTGCTCCTCTTTCCGCACGGTCATCCGCACGTGATGCACGACCCGCCCGACGCGCCGACGATTCCATTTCAGCAGGCGCTCGAGGAGAACCCGCTCGACGAGCACCGGGTGTTTCGCGGCGGCGGGTCCGGTGAGCCGACCTCGATCTTGTGCGGCGAGTTCATTCTCGAAAACCGCAGGGTCAATCCGCTCCTGGCCGCAATGCCGCCGCTGATCCTGATTCGCGGCAAGGAGGGCGCGGCGGCCCCCTGGCTACAGGTGACGCTCGACCACCTCAAGGTGGAGGTGCAGATGACGAACCACGGCGCTGAGGCGGTGCTCACGCGGCTGGCCGACGTGCTCCTCATTCAGTCGCTGCGGGCCTGGTTTCATTCGCTCGACGGCGCGCCGCCCGGCTGGCTGGGAGGACTGAAGGACGCGCAGATCGGCGCGGCCCTGTCGCTCATGCACCGCCGCTATAGCGAGCCGTGGACGGTGGCCTCGCTGGCGCAGGAAGTGGCCATGTCGCGGTCGGCGTTTTCGGAGCGGTTCAAGGACCTGGTCGGCGAGCCGCCGCTGGCCTACCTGGCGCGGTGGCGGCTGCACCGTGCGGCCGGGATGCTCCACCGCTCCGACGCCAAGCTGGCGCAGGTTGCCCGCCGTGTTGGTTACGAATCCGAGGTTGCCTTTCACCGCGCGTTCAAGCGGGCGCTGGGATCGTCCCCAGGAGAATACCGTCGCCGGGCGCGAATGGCCAATCAGGACGCGGCGACGTAGGGCCGACGCGAGTTCGACCGACTACCTTCCCCGACGCTTTCCCTTGGGCTTGCTGATCTCATACGCCCCGCCGTAGACGCCGTAGCCGGAACTCATCAGGCCGTTTTGCACCGAGCCGGCAAACGAGGGAGGGGAGGGGATGATTTTCACTTGCACGATGCCGTTTTCGCCCATTTTGACAATGCCCGAGTGGACGGCGGCGGCGGCCAGACTCGAATCGGTCGTGTAAGTGCCGGTGCCCCACAGCGAACCGCCGCCGGCGCCGGTGACCTTGAACAGAAAGACCTTGCCGATCTGCGATTCGTAGGCCTTGAGGTTGCCCGGATCGGGGAGCACCCCCTTGGGATCGGGCGCGTCGTCTTCCATTGGCGTCTCGGCAAAGGCCAGCGAGCGGACCGACCGCGCGTCGGCCAGCTTCAGATCCAGGACGCCGAACTGCGTCGTCCGCAGCTTGATGATAGGCGACACGATGTGGCCGGCGATTTTGGCGTCCTCGGTCTGCACCATGTCCAGCTCGCGTGGCGCCAGCTCCTCGGGCGAATTCTCCTCGCGCAGCTTTTTCAGCAGTGCCTCCGCCCGCTCCACGACCGCCTCCGACCCTTCGCGGGCCGCCTTCTGGAGTGCCGCGTAGGCCCGGGCGGGGTTGTCGAGGAGCGAGTCGCTCGCCGTATTGCGGACAGTTGAATCGTCGCTCCCCAAATCGGCAATCCACTGCTCGACCTGTTGCTTCTGCTCGTCGGTCAGCCGCTGGGCGAAGTCGATAGCTCGCACCTCCTCGGCCGGGATAGAGAGTTTTCCATGGGTCGTCTCCATTTCGATCCGCTCGTCCGCCAGCATGACCTTCAGCCGGCTATCGTCGGTAAAGCGAACCTCGACGATCCGCGGATCGACGGGCGCCGACCTGGCCGGCTCGTCCCCATCCTGGGCACAGGCGGCCAGCGGCGAAATGCACAGGAGCACCGCGGCGAGGGGGACGAGCAGGCGGCCCAGAAAGGCGGTTCGCGAGCCCAACAGCGCAGCGCACATAGAGCCTCCGGTGCAAATCGAGACCACCGGCAATTGAGACGGGCGTCGGCAGCCCACGGTTTTGACATTAAACCGCGGCAGGGCGCGCCGCAACAGCATGGGGAGGAAAACGAGTAGTCGGCTTTCGCCCCGCGAAAGCACGCGCTTTCGCAGAGCGAAAGCCGACATTATGCCGCTTGGGCCAGCCGCCTGTGGACCGTCGTCGCCTTCAGCAAGATGCACCCTTGCGACACGATGGGCTCGCCCGGATTGCCGACGGCGGCAGTCGGGCAGCCGATGGTCCCGATAAGGTGGGGCCACATCTTCATCAGCGTGTAAGGGATCGAGCAGGAGCTGACGTTACCGACCTGCGCCGTCATGCCGTTGATCACTTCGCCGCGAATGCCGATCTCGTCGAATTTCATCTGGGCCAGGCGGACGATGCCGCTGCCGGCCTGGTGCGGAATGACATAGCGGACCGCGGCCGGATCGATTTGCGTGACGCCAAGCGCTTTGGCCAGAGCGCTCGACATGGCGCGCGGCGCCGCGTCGGCAATTCCCAGGCCGTTGAGCGAGAAGACGAGGCGCTCCGGTTCGAACGTCCGGCCGCCGTCGACTGTCGGGACCGGCACGTTCTGGCGGAGATGAAAGTCAAAGAACGTGCCATCGGCCGGTTTCTTCTCGGCCCCGGCATACAGAATTTCGAAGTGCACGGGATAGCGATCGCTGTCCGTGCGGGCCAGCAGGGTGGCGGTCGCCATGTCGCCGAACAGCGGCGCAGTCTGCGGGCACGAGTAATCGGTGATGCGGCTGATGCGATTGGCGATGACGACCAGTACAAACTGGTCGCGGTCCAGCGTCAACTCAGAAAGGATCTGCCCGCGGACGATCGACAGCGCTTTGCTGTAGCCGCTGCAGAACCAGTTGAGGGCGACAGTCGGGCAGGCGGGAATGCCGAGCTGGCGGACGAAATGCCGAGCGGCGCGCTGCAGGCGCTCCTGATCTGTGCGATCTCGATCGACGTGCATCCGGGCGACGGCGGTCGGCACGAACGAGGGGGAAACGAACACCGCGGCGGCACAGCGGCGGAGGTCACAGTACGTCTGGCTTTGCAACTTCCAAGTCGCCTGGACGGCCATCGCGACTTCGTCTTCCTGCGAGATGGCCCGCGACTCGATGCCCGTCTGCTTGACGAATTTCCGGCCGATGGTGTCGCCAAACCAGTCGTTACCCAGCACCCAGGGGGGCTGATAGGCAGCAATCGCAGAGATGCCAATGGGCTGGAACATTGTCATACCGCTAACGCAGCCGCTGGTGGCACGAAGCAAGGGATACCGCAGGAGCGATCTTCAACGAAGTGCGTCAGCCGGGCTCATTGCCGGCAAGCGTTGACGCGTCCTCTTTATCGGCAAAATCCCCCTAATCGCTACAGTCGCCACAATCGGTCGTCTTCCTGTCCAGAATAGTTAGCGCGGAAACGAGTGCTAGCTGAAAAATGGGGGGATTTTTCGCTTGATATGGGGGACTGCCCGGCGGGGTCGCCAGGGGCAAGGTGGGGTGGGGGCATTCGCCGGCGGCGGGGTCGAGCCGAGGCGGTGCCAGCAGCGCCGCTGTCACCGCGTCAAATAGTCGGCCAGGGTGAAGGCGAACAGGATCGCCAGCCAGGCAAACCCGGCGAAGGCCACCAGCCAGATCAGCGGCGGGCTGTAGCGGACGTGCATGAAGAACAGCATGATCAAGAGGGCCTTCGTCGTGGCGATCAGCGCGGCAACGAAAAAGTTCAGCGGCCCGAGGTCGAACTGCGCAACCCCGACGGTCACCGCCAGCAGCACCAGGAGCGCAGCGAAGACGACGTAGTACACGCTCGCCTGCGGATGGTGCTCGCCGTGCGCGGCCGAACCGGGATGTTCGTGCGCGGCGCTCATCCGTGTCCTCCGCCGCGGGCCGCGATCAGGTAGAAAAACGGAAACAGGTAGACCCACACCAGATCGACAAAGTGCCAATACAGGCCGGAGTTGTGGACGATGATCGACCGCGGTCCCAGGAGCCCGCCGCGATACGCCAAGACCACGAGCACGAGCATCAGCACGATGCCAATGACCATGTGCAGCGCGTGGAGGCCGGTCATTAAGAAGTACAGGTTGTAAAAAGTCGCCAGGCCCAGGCGGTGGGGGGACTGGGCATGGAATTCCAATCCGCCGAACGGAATGTGATGCTCGACATACTTGTGATGGTACTCGTAGGCCTTGATTCCGAGAAAAATCGCGCCGAGGAAGATCGTGCCCCACAAGCAGAGGATCAGCATGCGGCGGTTGGAGGCCGCGGCCGCATGGACCGACAGCGCCATCGTCAGGCTGCTGGTGAGTAGCACGAAGGTGTTGATCGTGCCCAGTGCCAGGTCCATCGTGTGGCTGCCGAGGGCAAATTCTTTGGGATACCAGTGGCGGTAGACCAGGTACGCCAGAAACAGGCCGCCGAAAAACATGAACTCGGTGACCAGGAACAACCACATCCCCAGCTCGGCAGCCCGCCGCTGCTGGCTCGCATCGTGAAAGTGGTGAGCCAGTGCCGCGTCATGTGCTGGCATGTTGCTCCTCCCCCTGCTCCGCGTGGACCTTCTGCTGCGTGTCCTCGGAAACGAAGTTGTATACCTCCTCATCCACGATCGGCGTTTCGTCGAAGTTGTGTGTTGGCGGCGGCGACGGCGTCTTCCATTCCAATCCCGTCGCGCCAAACGGATTCGGCGGCGCGAGCGGCCCGTAGCGGAGCGACCAGATCAAATAGGTCAGCGGAAAGAAGTAGCCCACCGCCAGGATCGACGCCCCGGCCGATGACATCACGTTCAGCACCTGCCACTCCTCCGGGTAAATGTGATACCGCCGCGGCATTCCCAGATAGCCGAGCACAAACTGCGGAAAGAACGTCAGATTGAAACCGACGAAAATCAGGATCGCCGAGAACCGAGCCCATCCTTCGGGATACATGCGGCCGGTCATCTTCGGCCACCAGTAGTGAATGCCGCCGAGATAGGCCATTACCGTGCCGCCGACCATGATGTAGTGAAAGTGGGCGACGATGAAGTACGTGTCGTGGACGTGAAGGTCGACGGCAATTGCGGCCAGAAACAAGCCGGTCAATCCGCCGATCGTGAACAGGCCGATGAAGCCCAGTGCATACAGCATCGGCGTGTTGTACGAAATGGACGCTTTGTAAAGCGTGGCCGTCCAGTTGAAAACCTTGATTGCCGAGGGAATGGCGACGGTGAAACTGATCATGGAGAAAATCATGCCGGCGTAGATCGACTGGCCGGATGTGAACATGTGATGCCCCCAGACCAAGAAGCCGAGGATCGCGATGGCGAAGCTCGAGAAGCCGATGAAGGCGTAGCCGAAGGGTCGCCGCTGGGAAAACGTCGCGACGAGCTCGCTGACCACGCCAAATGCCGGCAGGACCATGATGTAGACCGCCGGGTGCGAATAGAACCAGAACAAATGCTGAAACAATAGTGGGTCGCCGCCCATCGACGGATCGAAGATGCCGATGCCGAACATTCGCTCCATGCCGACCAGCAGGATGGCCACCGCGACCACCGGCGTCCCCAGGACCATGATCAGGCTGGCCGCGTAGTGCGACCACACGAACAGCGGCAGCCGGAACCAGGTCTGGCCCGGTGCCCGCATGGTGTGCGTGGTGACGATGAAGTTGAGGCCGGTGAGAATCGACGAAAAACCGCTCACAAAGACCCCCAGCGCCGTCGCCATCACGTAGGTGTTCGAATAGGTGCTGCTGTAGGGCGTGTAAAACGTCCAGCCCGTATCGACACCGCCGGCCAGAATGGCCCAGATGGTGAACAGGCCGCCGATCATGAACAGGTACCAGCTCAGGAGATTGATCCGCGGCAATGCCAGGTCGCGCGCCCCAAGCATCAGCGGCATGAAAAAATTCCCCAGCACGGCCGGAATGGCCGGGATGAGAAAGAAGAAAACCATCGTGATGCCGTGGATGGTGAACAGCTTGTTGTAGGTCTCCGATTCGAGGAGGTCTCCCTTGGGCGTCATCAGCTCGAGGCGCACCAGCGTGGCCGCAATGCCGCCGATGACGAAGAAGAACGTGATGCCGAGCAGGTATAAGATGGCGATCCGCTTGTGATCGAGCGTGACGAGCCAACTGGTGACCGTGTAGGCCACGTTGAGATAATTGCGGCGCGGGCTTGGCGGCATGGAAGAAGTGCTCATCGCTGGCCCCCCTGCTTCGCGCCTTCATCGTTCGCCGGGCCGTTTTTTGTTTCCGGCATAGTCTTGCCGCCAGCAGCCGGCTCGCTGGCTCGCGGCGACATCGACTTGATCTCGGCAATCAGTTGGAGGATTCCCTCCTCGCTGATCTGCCCTTCGTACGCCGGCATGAGCGGTTCGAAGCCGGCGACGACTTTAGCGGCCGGGCGGAGGATCGACTCGCGGATATAGTTCTCGTCGGCAACGACCGTCTGGCCGTTTTTCAGGCGGACCGTACTGCCGAAGAGGTTGTCCAGCGGCGGGCAGCGGCCGGGGAGCGCGCCGCCGAGGTGGCAGCCATTGCATCGCAATTGGTCGAATAGCCGCCGGCCGGCGACCGCCGGCGGCTCGGCCACTTCGCGCCCCGCCAGCCAGGCTTCGTACTGGCTGGGCTCCAGGACGATTACGCGGCCGCCCATCTCCGAATGTTTCGCACCGCAGTACTCGGCACAAAACAGGTGATACTGCCCCACCTTCGTCGCCTGAAACCAGATCGTCGTATAGCGGCCGGGCAGCACGTCCTGCTTCACGCGAAAGGCCGGGATGTAGAGGCTGTGGATCACATCCTCGGAGATCATGCGGATTTTCACGGGCTGGTTGACCGGCACGTGGAGGTCGTTGATCTCGGCATTCCCCACCGGGTGCTGGAATTTCCACATCCACTGGCGGGCGACGCAGTCGATTTCCATGGCGCCGGCCGGCGCCCGTGCCTGGGCGAAATAGAGCTTTGCTCCCCAAAAGAACATGACCATTACCACGATGAACGGGATGACGATCCAGCTCGCTTCCAAGAGCCAGAAGCGATGCGGCCCCTGCGTCCGGTCGGCCGGCGAGCCGCGGCGGTACTTGATCGCGAAGTAGACGATGAGAAACGCAATCAGCACCGACATTACGGCAGTGACGAGGAGGAGAAAGTAGTACAGCGCATCGACCTGCGGCGCCAGGGAAGAAGCTTGCTCGGGCATCAGGCGGAAGCTGGTGTCCATTGATTTCAAGTCCAAGGTCCGAAGTCCAAGGTCCAAAGTCAGGAGTGAGGAATCGCCGTTGGTTTGAGTCCGCTGACTTTGGACTTTGGACCATGGACTTTGGACTGGCGGAATTCCCGGTAAAACGCCAATGACAAATAGCCGCCAAGGACAAACACGGTCGCCAATGCCGCAAGTCTGAGCACGCCGGCGATCACCAGGCCATACTTGCCGGTCGCTGGATCGTAGTGAAAGCAGAGCAGCAGCACCTGGTCGACGGGACTGCCGATGCGATTCTCCGAACTTTCGACGAGCCCCAGCCGCAGGTCGCTGGGGTGGTATTCGATGCCGTAGAAGTAACGCGCCAGACGGCCGCCTGGCGTGGCCAGGACAATGCCGCTGGGGTGGGCATATTGATCCGTTGCCTTGTCGTACCGATAGCGGTAGCCGATGGCCTTCGCCAGCACATCGATGTTCTGCTGATCGCCGGTGAGAAAATGCCAACCTTGCTCTGCCCCCTGGCGGCGATAGCGACCGGCGTAATGTCGCTTCTTTTCGGCCGCCATCGGCGGGGTTTCGCGGGGGTCGATGCTCACCGTGACCACCTCGTAATCCCGGCCCATCTGGAACTGGACCGCCTGGCTGGATTTGAGAAAGCCATTGAGCACCTCGGTGCAAAGCATCGGGCAGCGATACTGCACGAGTACCATGATGACCGGCTTGTCGTGGAAGTAATCTCCTAATCGAACGTGCTTACCCGTTTCATCGCGAAACGCCAGGTGCAGCGGCACTTGCTCCCCCAGCCGCTGATCGAGGCCGACTTGCTCGGCGAGGTTCTTCCTTTGCACCTGCCCGGCGGCTGTACTGCACAGAAATGTCGTGAGTAGCACGACCATGGTTGGTAACCAATGGCGCGTGGGGCGATAATTCGCGACAGTCCCGCGTTGCATGGGAAGCATCCCGCACTGTTTACTTGCAGAGGCACGGAGGCACAAAGTCACGGAGCAGCAATTTGGAGAACATACATCCTCTCGCTCTGCTCTGTGCCTTCGTGCCTCTGTGTCTCTGTGCTGAAAACAACGAGCGGCGGCACCCGGTTGACTCGGAACTATCGCAAAGCCTGTCATTTCTACTCTCCCGTGCGACTGTCCGGCGGAATCGGCCTCGGCAATCCCCGCTCGACGGCCAGTTCCATGGCCCGCGAGACTGGGATGCGAACCGCTTGCCGCTCTTCGTCGGCCCAGCCGTAGCTTGTGAGGATCGCCTCATCGCGAGCGTTCAGCGCTTGCAAATCTTCGACGGGGGACTTTTGGAGCCGAGGCAGCGGCGGCTGGCGATCCGTTTGGGCCAGCGGCGACTTTTGCGGGTCCGCTCGCTCCGCCTGCCGCTCGAGGACTACGAGCAGCAGCCACAGCACGACGAATACGGCGACCGATCCTAGAAAAACCGTCAGTCCCAGCCAGATCAGCGGAGCGATCCGCACGTCGGTCCGCTCGTAGCCGCCATGGACATTGGTGTCGGCCTGCTCAGGCATGGCTTGTCTCCAGCAAAGGGTCGTCACACACAGCCAAGGGCGCGCGTACCAGCAGGCGACTGGCAAATGCCGCCAGAGCGAAACCGCCGATCGCCAGTGGCACGACCAGATCGAGCCAGTGAATCGACAGCCGCTGCGGGCGAAACGCCGGGATCACCAGCCAGTACAGGTCAACGAGCCGCATCACAGCCAGCAGACCGGCGACGCCCAGTAACCAGCGTGCGTCGCGCTTTGTCTGCCGCATGAGCAGCAGCAAAAAGGGGACCAGGAAGTGCAACGCGGCCAGAGCGACGGCAACGAACTGCCAGCCGCCGCCGCTGCGGTGGATATACCACGGCGTTTCCTCCGGCAGGTTGCCCGACCAGATGATCAGGAATTGCATCAGCGAGACGTAGGACCAGAACAGCACGGCTGCGAGCAGCAGATTGCCGACGTCATGCACGCGCGAAACGGTCAGTGACGGGCCCCAGGGCGCGGCGTTTCGCAGCGGCAGGGCGATGAGTATGGCCAGCGCCAGGCCGGAAACGCCTTGCCCGGCCATGAAGAGCACGCCGTACATGCTGGAGAACCAGTGCGGCTCCAGCGACATGGCCCAATCGACGGCGGCAAACGTCACGGCGAGCGCCCAGAGGATCATGCCCGGCCCGCTGAGCAGCGCCAGCCTCCGGCGGCGCCAGCGCTCGTTGGCCGGATCATCGCCAGCCGACAGCCAGTTCAACACCAGGCCCAGCACAATCCAGATTGCAAAATAAATCGCGGATCGGATTAGAAACCAATCGACGTTCAAGTAGTCGATCTTCGCATATCCGCCAAGCTGGCGCCTGAGAATGGAATCGCTGGCGACGTAGTCCGGCCGCGCCCACGGATACAGCTCGCGCAGGCCGGCCAGCAGCGGCAGGAATAGCAGGGCCAGCACTGGAAGTGTTCCAATCGCCGCCTCAAGAATGCGACGAATCGGAATCCCCCAGCCGCCGCCAGTCAGATAGTGGATCATGACCACGGCCTGCGCCCCCAGCGCCATGCCAATCCAAAACAGGAAACCGACCAGATACGCGGGATAAAAGCGGGCCGGATCGAAATACCAGCCGGCGGCGGCCAGCAGTCCGGCCACGATCCCGACCAGCAGCCCGGCAAGCTGCATCCGGCGGACGGCAGCAATGAAGGCAGAGGTCATGGCTGCGTCCCCTCCGCTGCTTGTACGTCGAGTTTGCTGCGCTCGCTTTCCGGCACGTCGTCGATCGTCGCGTTCTGCGAAAGCTGAAGGACCCGGATGTACGCCACGATGGCCCAGCGGTCTTGCGGCTCGATCCGGGCGTAGCTGGGCATGGCCCCAAAACCGTGAGTCATCACGTCGAAGAAGTGTCCGGCCGGCGCACTTCGCAGCCGCTCGCTGTGATAGGACGGCGGCTTGCGAAAGCCCCGCTGGACGATCATGCCGTTGCCCATGCCCGTCCGCGCGTGGCACGGCGAGCAGAAGATGTTGAACCGATCCTGCCCGCGAAGCAGCAGCTCGCGGGTGATTTCCACCGGCACATCGGCCACGAGTTTTCCCTGCGACCTGCCGCTGTAAAACGCTTCGTCCTCCTGGAGCTGGCCACGGGCGA
>DASRJP010000469.1:0-26724 GCA_035649415.1 Pirellulaceae bacterium
GACGAACGGCTGACGGACGTGTACGACGCGCATGTGATTCGCGACCTGCTCGCGTAGACTGGATGCACGGCGCACGACCGCCAGCGATCAGGGGCTGGATCCATTGCCGTGACGCACGCTAATTTGGCGGACGATGCCGGCTAACGACTCGTTCCACCACCGGCACGATTAGCCGCGCCAGCTCCTCATGTCCGCGGGGATTGGGATGGCATTGGTCGGTCGTCCAAGCGCCTAAGTTCTGGCCCGCCTTTTCTTTCTGCGTCCAGTGTGCGTAGTGATCGATCAGCGGCACATTCAATTCCTTGGCCGCGCCGCGGCACTCCTCGACATACTTCTCCAGCCGCACGTTAGGATGTTCGCCTGCGCCGTTGGCCTTGGCTGCTGCGCCCCACCGCGGCTCGGTCATGAGCACTGGCTGAATACCGGCGCGGCGGAGGCGCTCCACAAGCTGCACCAGGTTGTCGCGATACTGGTGGGCCGTGATCCGCGAGTCGCTTTTGCCGATATCGACATAGCTGTCGTTGGTGCCGTACATGATCGTGACGACGTGCGGCCGCTGCGCGATGACGTCCTTTTCCAGCCGCACGAGCGCCTGGTCGGTCCGCTCGCCGCCGATCCCGACGTTGGTCACCTCGGCCGCCAGCCCTTCCTTGCGAAGTGCCGCCTCGATGCGCGTGGCAAATGTTTCTTCGGCCGTGACGCCGCTGCGGACCCCCTTGGTGATCGAATCGCCGAGCGTGACGATTCGCACCGGCGCCGTCACGTCGTGCGTGGCAAACCAGGAGAGCGTCCGCTTCAGCACATCCACCTGGTGCTTGGGTTGGCGAATGCCATGCCCTTCGTCGGGGTAGATCACCATCTGCGTCGGCACGCCGCGGGCCAGGAGCGCCTGATGGAACATCTTGCCCATCGGCAGCGGGCAGCGGCGGTCGTCACGCGAGTGGAGGATCAGCGTTGGCGTGCGGATGTTCGCCGCGTGGGCAAATGGGCTGTGCTCGCGCATCTTGCCGGCGACTTCCCAAGGCAGTCCCGACAGCTCGTGCTGCGTCCAGCTCTGGATGTCGGACAGCCCCCACATGACGTTCATCTCGGTGACCGCGTTCTGGGCGACCGCCGCGCGGAACTGCGTCGTGTGCCCGACCAGCCAACTTGTCATGAAGCCGCCGTAGCTGATGCCGTAGACGAATTGCCGCTCTCGATCGATCAGCTTCTCGTTGGCCAGCATGTCGATCCCGGCCAGGATGTCCCGCATATCACCGCCGCCGAGGTCATTGCGATCGGAATCGAGAAATTTCTTGCCGTAGCCGGCCGAGCCGCGGAAGTTGGGCTGAAAGACGGCGTAGCCGGCGTGGGCCAGGACGTGGGCCGTCGAGTTGAATCCCTTGACCGTCCGGCTGTGAGGTCCGCCGTGCGGATAAAGCACCAGCGGATAGGGTGCCTTAGCCACCTCCGGCGGCGGCAGTGTCAGTGCCCCTTCCAGGTCAAAGCCTTCGTTCTGCCACTTCACCACGCGGTCTTCCGCTTTGAACCACTCCTCGAGAATCTTGTTAGCCGGCGGCGAGAGCCGGGCCTGGAGCACCAGTTGCCGCATGGCGGGCGAGAGGCTGGCGGTGTCCGCCTTCGATTCGACCAGCACCTCGCTCCCTTTGCCGCTGGCCACATCGACTCGATACGTCTTGCTTTCGAGGCGGGCGAAGGTGGTGTAAACGACCGCGCCGTCGCCGTCCCAGCACACATCCGGCAGCGGAAACGACGGGATTGGATGCGGCGGCGGACCGCTGCTCTCCGCGTGATGATCGAAAAGGATTTTCGATTCCGGCTGTTCCCGCGGATCGCCGTCGAGCTGCACTACCAGCAGGTTGTAGATGTCCGCGTGCGGCCCTTTGCGGGGCGAGCTCAAGCAGACGAGCCGCGTGCCATCGGGCGAAATTCGCGGCGAGACTTCGGGGCCGGGGCCGAACGTCAGCCGCCGCTGGGCCCCGGATTCCACGTCGATCGCCCATAGGTCGTAGTTCTTGTTGATGCTGTAACGGACCGCCTCGGTGTCGCTCGATTTGTTGGCGTGGACGATGAGCGTCTTGCCGTCGGGCGTCCACTGCAGATCGCCGTACCAGACGTCGCCCTCCGTCAGCCGGCGGATATTCTTCGCCGCAAACTTGTCCGGCGCTTCCTCGAGGTCGGCGACCCACACCTGGGCCGTGCCGTAGCCCGTGTAGCCTTCTCCCTGATCGGGCCGCACGACGGAGACATTCGCCTCGCGCTCTTCCGCCGTGTACGGGTCCGTGCCGTCGTCGGCAATGAACGCCAGGTGCTTGCCGTCGGGTGAGTAGGCCACGCGGCCATAGAACGGATCGTTAAAGACGCGCCCGTATGGTTTGTCGGGACCGGCCAGCGGGACCGTCTGCTTGCCGTCGGGCGAGACGAGCCAGATGTCAGTCGGCACGTCGGATTGCGGCGGCACTGGCGTGATCTGCTCCCAACCTTCCGGTCGCGGCCGCGCCGAGCGGATTGCCATCCATTTCGCGGCGGGCTGGAAGCTGACACTCCGCGCGTCGGGCTCTCCGCCCTCGAGCGCCCGGCACCCGGCGGCATCTCCCCACCACAGCGCCAGCCTCTCTTGCTTTGTCGCCGGATCGATCCAGCGGCGAATGACTGCGACCGCGTCCGACTGCGGCGCGGCGACGACCGCCTGCGGACCTTCCAGGCGATACAGATCCTCCGGAACGAGCCGCTGCGGCTCGCCGGCAATGCCGGCGGAAGGTAGCGCGAGAAGGAAAGTGGCGAGCGATGACAGACAGAGCGTGCGCATGGAGTGACTCGCGAACACGAGAGAAAGGTTGCGGGGCCGCTAGCCGCTGGCAGTGGTGAAATGGCCGGCCGCGTCGCGGGCCACGGCCTGGAGCGTCGCGCTGGCAGCGCCCGACTGCATGTTGTAGCCGACTGCACGAAGATGTTCGACCACCTTGTCGGGCCAGCCAGTTGAGAAGCGCACCGTCGCATCGCCTTCCGTATGTAATCGCAGGGCCTTCGCCGATTCGGCCAAAGACTTTTGACGACCGACTAACTCGCACAATACGGCAGTCATTGTGTTGGGAATCCGCCGGCCGCCACTGGCCCCTAGTGCCGCGACCGGCCGCTCACTCTTGATGACAATCGTGGGGCACATGTTGTTGAGCGGTCGCTTGCCTGGGCCTGGCGCGTTGGGATGGTCCGGCCGCGGATCGAAGCGGGACATGCCATGACCGAGGATCAGCCCCAGGCCATCGACGGCGACCTGTGCCCCCAGCGCTTCGCCGTGCGTCAGCGTAATCGCGGCCAGCATGCCGCTTTTGTCGGCCGCCGAAATGTGAATCGTGCCGCCGCTGGTGCGTCCGTCGGTGCGGCCGGGGATGAGCTTACCATCAGCGACGACCTTCTTCACGCGCGCGGCGCAGCTGGCCGCATATTCCGGCGACAAGATACGCTCCACCGGCACTTCCGCTTGGCGCGGGTCCCCCAGCAGCGTCAGTCGGTCGTGCCAGGCGATTCGCAGCGCATCCAGATAAAGATGCGTGGTCTGTGGATCGGCCGGGTCGGAATCCTGCCAGTGCAGCGCGGAAAGTGCATGCAGACATTGAAGCACGGTCAGTCCGCCGGCCGTGAGCGGCGCTGTATGAATCGTTGCACCGTTCCACGCCAGCGACACTGGCTTTTGCACGCGGGCCTCGTAGGCCCCCAGATCGTCGGCAGTCACGAGGCCGCCATGCCGCTTGAAAGCGGCCGCAATCTGCTCGGCAATCGTGCCGCGGTAGAACGAAACGACCGAGCCTTCTTCGGCCAGGGTTTCCAGCAACGCTGCGAGCTGCGGATTCCGCAGCGTGGCCCCTTCGGCCAGCGGTTGGCCGCCAGCCAGGAGCAGCCGCGCCATGCCGGAGTCGGCGGCCAGCCGCGGCTGATGTAGCTTGAGAATCCTCGCCAGAGGCGCCGAGACCTTGAAGCCTTCGCGGGCGTAGCGGATCGCCGGCTCGGCTACCGCGTGGAATTTGCGCGTGCCGAACTCGTCGAGCGCCTTTTGCAAACCGGCCAGCGTCCCCGGCACTCCGGCCGCCATCCAGCCGTAGCGATCGATTGCGCCGCGCACTTGTCCGCGCTCGTCGAGCGGGAACATGTCGGCGCGGGCCGCTGCGGGAGCAGCCGAATTGAAGTCAATCGCGCGGACCTGTCCATCGGGGCGGGCAACGACCATGTGCCCGCCGTAGCCGCCGATGCCGCAGTTGTGGACCGACACGACTCCAGCCACGAGAGCAGCGGCGACGGCCGCATCGACAGCATTGCCGCCGCCTTCGAGAATCTGGCGGCCGGCCTCAGCGCCTTCGGGCTGGCCGATGACGACGCCGCTCGTTGGCGGATGTTCCTGCGCCAGTGCCGCCGATTGTGCGACGCAAACGACGCCAACCGCCGTGCCGCAAAGGAAGGTTCGCCGGGAGAGGGTCGTTGCGCCTGCCGCCATCTTTACCCTTCCAGTGCCCAAACATGTACCATACCGGCGATGTCGGTGGCGGCAACCGTCTTCTCGTCCGGCGAAATGGCCAGTGCCGAGAGCCAGTCCTTGAACTGGCCCCCGCGCGGCGAGCCGAGGGCGGCGACTTCCTTGCCGTCCTCCACCTGGCAGATGCGGAGGGTCGTGTCGCGGCCGGTGGAGAGGATGTACTTGCCATCGGCTGAAAAGCGGAGGTCGGTGACGCCGTACTGGTGGCCGGAGACTTCGCGGACAAGTTTTCCCGTCGCCGTCTCGATGAGTTGCACTTTGCCCGTGTCGGTCTCGCCCCCCTGGCCGAGGGCGACGAGCGTGCCGTCTGGCGAAACGTCGGCGCAGATCAGCCCGTTGGCAAAAAACTTTCGCCAGATCTGGGCCGAGCCGTAGGACGTTTCCTCTGGTTTGTACTTGGGGAACATCGCCTGCATGATGTCGACCTTTTCTGTGCCAGTGCTCGCATCCATGACCCGCAAGGCGGCGGCAGGAATGTCGAAATCGTCCCTTTTGTAGCGATACTCGCTGACGACCGCCGTCTGCCCGTCGGCAGACAGTGCCGCAGCGACGATCCAGTTCCACGGCCGGCCGCTATAGCGCGCGATCTCCTTCCGTTCGGTAAGATCCCACACGATCACTCGCGATGCCGTGTCGCCGCTGATCAGCCGTCCGCAGTCGGCGCTCGCACCCAGAGTGAGAATCCAGTCGTCATGGCCTTGTAAGGCATGAGCAGACGCCAGCGTTTCGACAGTGACACCTGGCGCGGTCAACAACTCGTCCTTCCGCTCGCGCTTGGCGCGGCTTTTGCGCTGGTCGATGTCGAGAATCGCATCGGCAGTGCCGGCGGCGGCGGACTGGGGCTCCCATATCCGGATGGTGTGATCGAGGCTGGCGGAGATGAGCGTCTTGCCGTCGGCGGTGGCGATGAGGCGGGTGACACCGTTGGTATGACCGTCGAGTCGGCGGGCCGGCGGCTGATCGGGAGCTTTCCGGTCGCTGTTTTTGGGCGGTTCGAATGCCGGCGGCATTTCCGGCAGGTTCCAAACGTAGATTTGCCCGTCTTGATTGGCCGCCGCCAGGCTGCGCCCCGAGCCGAGGAAGGCAACCGCCGTTGGCCAAGCGCCTTCAAAGGTGAGTTGCCACAGGAGCTTGGGATTGTTGATATTCATCTTTCGTAGGACAGGTTTCCAACCTGTCCAGAAACTTGCCTCGATCATTCTGGACAGGTTGGAAACCTGTCCTACGCCAGCATCTCGCTCACCACCTTCGACCCAAAGGGCGCCAGCGGCACGGGCCGAACGCCGGCATAATTCTCGATCTTCGGGTCGATCGAGAGTGCCTGGTAAATCGTTGCGAAAAAGTCTCCTTCGGTGACCGGGTTGTCCTTCACTTCGACGCCGTCTTCGTCGCTCGCGCCGTAGACGAGCCCTCCTTTAATGCCGCAGCCAGCCAGTGCCGCCGTCCAGCAGCGGACGTAGTGGTCGCGGCCGGCCCGATTGTTGATGCTCGGCGTGCGGCCGATCTCGCCGGCCCAGATGATGAGCGTCTTGTCGAAGAGGCCGCGGTCCTTGAGGTCGGCAATCAGGCCGGCCCAGGCGTGCTCCATCGGCGGCACAAGCCCCTTGTGCCAGGCAAAGTTGTCCGCGTGCGAGTCGTAGCTGCTCTGGCCGACCTCGACGAACGGCACTCCCGCTTCGACCAGCCGCCGGGCCAGCAGACAGCGGCGGCCGAAAACGCTGTCGCCATAGAGTTCACGGTACTTCTCCCACTCTTCGTCGATTTTGAATGCAGAGCGTGCGTTTTGTAGCCGGCGGGCAGCTTCGTACGCCTCGCGATGCATGCGGGCAACTTCGGACTTCCGCTGCGCCGCAAAGCGGTCTTCGATAAAGACCCTTAGCTCGTGCCGCTTGAGCTCGCGGGCCGGGTCCATGCCCGAGGCGGAGAACGGCGGCAGGTTCCCCTCGGCCCCGATTTCAAACGACTGGTACTTCGGCCCGAGGAAGCCGGCGCCCGCATTGCCGTGGCCAAAAATCTTGATGAAATTTGGCAAGTCGGCCCCTTCGTGGCCCAGGTACTTGGCGACGATTGCGCCAATCTCCGGGAAGCGGACGTTGGCAGCCGGCTGATAGCCAGTGTGCATCAGGTAAATGCCGCCGGGGTGATCGACCTCGCTCGTTTTCATCGAGCGGATGACGGCGATCTGGTCCATCTGCTGGGCCATCTTGGGCATCAGCTCGCAGACTTGCGTGCCGGGGACGTTCGACGAGATCGGCCGGAAGAGTCCGCCGGTCGGCCGGCCCGGTTTCATGTCGAAGGTTTCGAACTGGCTGGCGCCGCCGTTCATAAACAGGTAGATGCAGTGCTTGTTCTGCTTCTTGACCTCGTCCGCCAGCGCGGTCTGGGTGAGCCCGCCCCAGTTCATCACGACGCCGCCGGCGGCCGTACCGAGAAGTCCCTTGAGCAGCGCGCGGCGGGAGAGGTGGTCGGCTTGGTTGCATCTGTGGTTCATATCAGCTCTTCCATCCAGATGTTGAAAACGACCTGCGGGCCGTGGTCATCAAGGACGTGTAGAATTTTCGCAAGACAAGCATCTGCGTCGCCGTCGCAGCCCACACCGACGATTGGCGTCGGCCCAGGGTTGGTCGGGATCCATACGTCAAAGCCCGTCACCACGAGTCCCGATTGCTTTGCCCAATGCAGGTAGACAATGGCGGTGTCGGGCGGCAATGCGAATTCTTTGCCCGAACTCGCGACATACGCATCCGCGGCAAAGCGCTCTGGGAGCGGTCCGTCGGCGAATTTCAGATTCTTCATCTGGTGACTGCCAATGTCTGAGCCGGCTTCAGCCGGCTTGCTCACGTTAGGCCCCGGCTTCAGCCGGGGTTAACGTGTCCAAAAACCATTCTCCTCAGCCGGCTTTAGCCGGCTTCCCGGCGGCGTGGCTAAAGCCCGGACACAAGCCGGCTAAAGCCGGCTGGAATTCCAATTTGCGCATTTCGTATACCCGGCCTCAAGGCCGGGCCTAACAGGCTAAGCCGGCTGAAGCCGGCTCGGTTGTATTTGCATCAGCGACACTTCGCTGTGTTGGCGTTGACTGTTTCCGTATGGACCACGATTGAGTATGGAAAGTTGGCCGTCGTCAAGCACAACTCGAGTTCGGAAGCAAAAGCCAACCACTCTTGTCGCTCGCCCGAAACGAGCGCGCAAAAATCGTGGTCGGCGCGTCCGATGCTGGAGAATTCCGCCACTTCGCTAGAACCACAAATCCCGTATGCTCTGCTATAGAATGCGATCTCATCAACAGCTCTGGTTTTCAGCATCACCATTACCAGTTGGCGAAGCTCGCCAAGCCGATCACCGACTTGAATCGTGCCCGACACGTTATACGACTGTCGCCATTCCATAGCGCAGCGACCTAATGATTAAACCTGAACTCACTGCACGTCATCAGCGCCCAGACCGCATCGCGCCAGCGCTCTTCGGGCTGCTTTTCGTCCGCCAGCAATTCCGCCAGCTTCGTCCGTTCCTCGGCCGACGGCGGTCGGCTCAGTATCTGCACAAACAGCCGATCAATCCGCGCGTCCAGCGGCACGTCATTCTTCAAGAGCAATTCCAGCAGGCTGCCCGGGCCGCTGACCATGAGATTCCCGAGCGGGCCGTTGTTCATGTACAGGTGCTCGGTCAGGCCCCCTTGAAAATCGCCGACGCCGTTGTTGGGCTGGCCGAAGAACTGGAGCATATAGCCGTCCAGTGGACGGAAGCGGCCTTCCTTCTTTTTCTCTTCCTTACTCGCCTCCCATTCGGCGTAGCCCGTCGCCACCCGCCAACTCTCGACCAACTCCTCCGCCGATAGCGGACGAGTGCGGGCGTGCTGGAACCAGATCGGGAACGGATCGCCGGAAGCTGCAGCCGACGAAAGTTGATAGGCGCGACTGCTTACCAACTCGCGCGAGAATGCCTTCAAGTCGAATTTGTGCTCCACGAGCCACTTCGTCAGCGAGTCGAGAAGCTGTGGATGGCTTGGCTTGTTCGACGGGCTCATGTTTTCGATCGGATGGACGATGCCGCGGCCCATGTACTGTGCCCAAATCCGGTTGGTAATCGCCCGCGCGAAGTACGGGTTGTCTGCCTTGGTGATCCACTCCGCCAACTGGTCCTTGCGGGAAAAGACCGGCGGCACTGGCGGCTCCTTCCCCTTCCGCTCCGGTTCCTTGAAACCCTCCGGCAGCGGCGGCTCAGCCAGCTCCTCGCCGAGGAGAAACTTCGGCTTCACCGGGTCCCCCTTCTTCCCCGGCTGCTGATTCTTCGCCGGGCCGGTGAACAGCACGTCCCCCGTGCTCTTCTCGGCAATTGCCATCAGCGGCAGTTTGTCCTTCTCCCCCAGGTCGGCGACTTGCAGCCGGGCGAAGAAGGCCGCCATGCCATAGAAGTCAAGCTGTTTCCATTCCTCAAACGGATGATCGTGGCAGCGGGCGCACTGGAGCTGCACCCCCAGGAACGTCTGCGAGACGACTTCGTTCAGATCCTCCGGCTGGTTGCGATACTGGGCGTAATAGAGTGGCGGCCCCTGCTCGACCGAGTTACCTTCCGCCTTGAGCAGCTCGCGCACCCACTCGTCGTACGGCCTATTGGCGGCAAACTGCTCGCGGAGCCAGCGCTGAATGCCGTCGCGGCGGTCGGTGTTGTATCCCGGCGGATTGCGGCCGAAGAGAATCAAGTCCCACAGATCGGCCTGGTGCTGGGCGTAGCGCGGATCATCGAGCAGCCGGTCGATGAGTTTCTGCCGCTTGTCGGAGGCCGCGTCGCCGAGAAAGGCGACCGTTTCCTCATAGGTCGGAATCACACCGACGAGATCAAGGTAGATGCGACGCAAAAACTCGGCATCATTCGCGGGAGAAGCGGGAGTGATCTTCTCTCGCTCCCAGGCGGCGGCAATTTCGGCATCGACGACGTCGCGAAGCGGCCGGTCGTCCGCGGCGGCAGCCGCCGCAAGAGCCATGGCGGCATAAAGTGCCAATGCCGAAATTCGCGGTTGCCAGTTCATGGCCATTTCCCGGGTGGAGCATGGACCCATTATTATGGCGGACGGCGCGACCAATGTAACGGCGCTGATGCGTTTTGGCAAAATAACGGGCCAGCGCCAGGGATCCGATTGCGGAAGTCACTTTGCCGCGGCTGGTGGCGACTTGAGCTGTGCGATCATCTTCCGCAGGCTCGTGAGCCTTTCGTCCAATCGCTTCTGCGTCCCAGGACTGGCCGCCTGGACCTGTTGTTGGAGCTTGTCGAGCCGCGATAGCAGCGTGTCCGTACCATCGATCTCCCGCAATTGCTGGCGCAATGTGGCCGCGTCGTCCGACTTGCCCCCTTGTTCCGCCGCGCGGATGCGGGCCGACAAAACTTCCCGCCGGGCCGTAAGATCGATCAAATCATCGGCTAGCTGGCTGAGTGCCGTTTCCAGCGCAAGCCGCTTGCGATCGAAATCCACGGGCAGCGTTACCTCGCCGGCCATGCCAGCGGCAATCGGCACGCGGGCGAGAACCTCGCCTCCGTGCCGGACTTCGACCAGCCGCACCGGTCGCGAGTCCGCTGGCAATTCCACTTCACCGCGGCGGTCGGTATGGCCGAGGGCAGTTTCCTTCGCGGTCCCACCGGCCGGCGACAATTCCAGGGCGACGACCTGGCAGCCTTCGATCGGCTCGGCATCGGCGCGGGTGACCAGCCTCAATCGGATTGCCTTAGAGGAAGGCGCGACGGCCAAAGCCCACCGCTGTCGCTGCGGATGGTAAGCGGGAATGACCGTCCCGCTGAGCGCGGTCTGCATGCGGCACTTGACTAGCGGCCTCGATTTGTCCACTGGCGTTAGATAAGTCAAGCCGATAAGCGTGGCCTTGCCTGGGGTGACCACACCGTTTGGATCGCTTTCCACCAGGACCGGTCGAAAGACGGCGCCGTCCGAGAGGAGAATTCGGCCGCCGGGCGCCAGGGCGCTGGCCCGCAGCCGCAGCGTCACGTTTTCGCCGCCCGCCTCCTCGACTCGCGCCAGCGGAGCAAACGCTGTCATGATCGCTCGGAACGTTTCGTGCCGCACCAGATCCAGTTGCCGCACGTCGCTGGAGATCGTGGAGTTCCACAGACCGGTTATCACGTCGTATTCCCTTGCGCGGACCTGCCAGCCCCCATCCGTGCGACGAACGGCGGCAAAGATCAGCTTGTCGCCCTTCTTCAGCGCGCTGGTGATGTCATCGGCAGTTAGTGAATCGATTTCGGCGATGAGCTTCGGTCGCAGGTCCACCGCGGCGGACGATATCTCAAGTTTCCACATGCCGCCGACGGCTGCCGCAACTTTCGCCTTCAGCCACGGCGCCAGTTCTTCCTCAAACGACGGCGCTATCTCCGAGCCGCGCTCGACAGCGATCAGCATATGCACCTGGTAAGGCCACAGCTCCCACGCCGGCGGTTTGGCTCGCTCTGCTGCTGAGAGCGGCGCGCCGGCGCCGACCAGTAGCGCAAACGCCAGAGCGACGGCTGGCATCCGGTTGCGGAAAATTGGCGGAATGTGGGGACAGCTGATCATTCGGGTGGGAACCTCTGCTCCACTTGCCAGTGATCGACATCCTGGTACAAGGTGACCGGCCGCTGGCCGATGCCTTTGACGGAAACGTGGTAGACGAAGTGATCCACGAGCTGCCATAGCGGGATCACAGGCAGCTCCGCCGCCGCCAGTGCGTGAATCTCATGTAGTTTCTGGCTAGCCTGCAATAAGTCGGCAGCGTGCTCCAGTTCCCGCAGCGCGGCGAGCATCGCGGGGCTTGTGGAGCCCGCGATTCCGACTGGGCCAAACAGCCGCCACACCTCCACCAGCGGCTCGTCCATCGGCAATTCGGCGTACAGCAGGTCGTAATCGGCGGCGGGTGATTGCCCGGCCAGTTCGCGGAGCGACACCGGAATGCCGACCGCTTCGAGTTGCCGGGCGATCGACTGGCAAGCGACTCGCGGCACCGGGTCAGCCGGATGGGCTAGCACGAGAGGCGGCGGCTTGGGCGCCCCTGCTGAATCGGCAGCCGCCGGCAGCTCTGCGGCCATGAGCGCCATTGCCAATCCCGGGTCGTACGGGCGCACAGCCACGTCGTCGCTGTACGCATAGCCGCGAGGATCGGACTTTGACTCGGGGCGGGGAAAGGGCCCGCTGACCGTATCGCAGCCGGCAATCGTCTGGCCATTGAGCAAAGCACGCCGAAGGATGCTCTCGCGATCGATCCCATACAGGATGGCTCGCTTCAGCGTGCGATTGGTCGCCAGAGGACGCGCGGGGTTCGGCACCAGCACATGTACCGCCGGCAGTGCGTACCGTCCAACGGCAAATTCTTTGCTTTCGCTCAGAGATTTGACGTCCCACGGGCTGATTCGATCGACGACGCTTACCTCGCCGCGACGCAGCCCGCGGAGTGCCGCCGCCGTGTCGGCATACACCCGCTCCACGATTTCGCTGGGTGGAATGGGGCTACCAGACTCCGCGGCATTCTGCCGCACAAAGATCATTTGCGGCGGCGCGAGGCTATCGATGCGATAGGGGCCAGGAAGACCAAGCACTGCACCAAGCCACGCCTCAATGCGTACCGGCGGTCGCGACAACTCAATCAGCACTTCGTCCTCGTTACGGACCGTAACGCTAGTGAACAAGTTGGCCCACGCGGGATCGAAGGTTGCGCGCTGCCGATCCGCCGCCGCCAATAGGCCGCGGGAGATATCATGGGCAGCGTTCGGCCACGCCCCATTGGCTCGCAGTCGAAAGGTCACGCGACGCGGATTCTTGTCGGCAATTATCTCGGCGAGCGACGAGCGATATGGTTTCTCGTCGGCAGCCGCCGTGGCAATTCGTTCGAAGACTGGCGGCGCCACCAGCGATCGCGTCCGGCGCGCGGCCCAGTCGTCACGCGACGCCGCTGTGGCAGCGGTCAGCGGCCGCGTTACGCCGACGGTCACGACCGGATATTTCTGATGGATTTCCTCCGCAAGCTGCTGGCCGCCGTCGAGCACTGGCCAGATCCCCAGTGCTGCTCGCACTCCCTGGTGAGCTTCGCGGAGCTTGCCGGCGGCCAGCGCCTGGCGTGCCGCAGCCAGGCTCGCAGTCGCTTTATCCCGCATTTGAGCCTCATAGCTGGCCGCAGCCGCGGCACGATCGGGATATCGCTGCGTCAGATTTCGCAGCAGGCCTCGTGCCGCGCGATAGTTCTCGGCGGCCATCCGCTCGTCCACAAGCTTGAGCGTGACTTGCTCGAGCGCTGCGCCAAGACCCTGCCGCTGGGGATTGCGGCGGTGCAATTCCAGGAGCAGCGCCAGCGCCGCGTCGTTGCGTCCGGCCTTATGGTCGCTGCCGATTTGTAGCCAGAGGAAATTCTCGACTGCCTCCTTCAGTCCGGCAGTTTTCGGGTACTTGGCTTCCAGGAACTGAAAGTACGGGTAGGCCTCGTCGAATTGCTCCGCTTTCACAAGCTGCTGCGCTTCGGCCAGGACCAGCTCTTCGAAGAATTTGATTGCCGCGATATTGTTCCAGCCGACGCGAAAACGTTCGCCTGGCCGGTCGAGCAGCTCGATCTCCAGATCGTCCTTGCGGTCCGCCGCGGCGGGAAGAGCACGCCCGGGCAAGTTCAGCGGCTGCACCTTCAGCTTCACCCCCGCATTGTTCTCATCGAGCGTGATTTCGTCGTACGGCCGCGCGAGGTAAAGCGGATCGGCGGCAATGAGTACGCTGCTGAGTGAACAGGTCGCTGCGGCAAACAATGCAAAGAGCCATCGGTTCATGGCGCGGTCTCCTGCTTATTCGGCAGCACGACTTTCAAAAGGACGCCATCGGCAGTCGAGACCAGGACGTCGCTCCCGGCGACGACCGGCGAGCCAAGCAACGGCTCGTTCAACTCGACGCGGGCCAGTTCTTTGCCCGACGCGGCCGCCAGCCGGAAAAGGACGCCTTCTCGCGTCGCTGCGACCACGGTGCTTGCGGACTCGACCGGGCTGCCTGCCAGGTTGCCGTTCAGTAGTGATCGCCAGCGAATGCTCCCGTCCCTTTCGATGCTCACCAGATCCTGCCGCTCGGTCGCGAGCAGCAACATGTCGGCGACGCGCTCGGGTCCGAATTCGACCGCATGCGCATCCAGCTGCTGCGTTCCCGCCGGCTCCAGGTCGGGAAGTGCCAGCGACAGCAATTTGCCGCCGCGCTCGACGACATGGACATGATCGGCCAGTACGGCAATTCGAGAGATTGGCGGCGCACTCAGCCGCGCCGTCGCCAACATTTTCAGTTGCGGCTGGGGGTTCTTCTCGATGGCCAGGTGGTATAGCGCGCCCAAGCCGTCACTTACCACGAACCGATCGCCGCTGTCGCCGACTGTGGCACACGAGCACAGCGCAAGCCGCGTGCCGGCGGCCATCGACATCTGAATAGGACCGGCCGCGAGCATGCCGTCGGCATTCAACCAGTAAATCGCGCCACTTGTGCACGGTACGATCAGGCCGCCCGCAACAGCAACCGGCATACCGGCAAGCGGGTCCGGAACGGAAATCGATCGCGGAGCCTGACCAGGCTCAATCAGCAGTAGTTCGCGCGGCTGACCAGCCGGAACCACAATGCGCCGATCACCTGCAAACGGAATGCTGGCGGCAATCGTCGCGCTCTTGCCCTCGACCAGGCGTGGCGACAGTTCCAGCGAATGTCGCCCCGTGAGATCTGCCAGTGGGACTGTGACTGAAGCGCCCGACGAAGAGACCGCGTGTGCCGCTCCCTCCGCTACGTAGAGATCGACCAGCGGCATTGCCAACAGTGTTTCCCACAGTGGCTGGCCGTCGCTTGCTTTCACTGCGGATGCAATCCACCCGGCGCCGTCCACAGTTTGCCGCACGCCAAAGAGAACGTCGCCAACAAGCTGCGGGGGAGACTGAACGGCACCCTCTTGCTGGCTCGACCATCTCAACTTGAGGCTGCCGCTAGCGGGCGTGAAATCGAACTGACTTAGTCCCAGGTCGGCAACGCAAAGTCGATTTCCGACCACGACGCCAAAGCGGAGCCAGGAGCCGGTCGTTTCCAGGCTGCTCTCGGCAATCTTCACCAGCGGCTCTGCCGGCTGGGCGGGAATTTCCAAAACGACGACGGCGCCGCGATCGGTCAGCACCAGCAGCCGCACCTGGAGCACGACCGGTTGCGTGACGACCTGTCCCTGTATTTCCACGTGCTGACTTTCGCCGTGTGGCAAGTCAGTGTCGTCGAGGGGGACGACATGCAGCAGGGCCGTCTCAACGCCGCGGTTTTCCGTCACGATGAGCCGACCGCCGAGCACGAGGGGCGGTACGTCGACGCAGGCCTCACGATGCCCCAAATAGACGGCCCGCTCACATTTCAATTCGCCAGGGGAGAGAACGTATAGGTAGTCGCGATCAGCCAATTGATAGAGCCACCGGCCCCCCGCACCCGCAGCGGCCGGCATTGCCGCGGCCGACGGCAGCGCGGCCGCCGCGACGGCGTCGCCCGATGCGGCGGACAGTGCCGTCACGCGACCGGAACGTGTCGTCACGAGCACTTTGTCAACCGCTGCCAGCGGTGAGCCGGCGATCGGACTGCCAAACGAGTGCCGCCAACGGAGCTTGCCCGTCCGCTCGTCGACGCACAGCAGTTCCTGATGGCGTGCGTCTACCAGCAGCACGCCGGCGCTCTCAGCCGGCAGGCGAACTGGCTCGAAGCCCGGCGCAATTCCGACGGGCCGCCGCCAAAGGACTTTTCCGCCGGCAGAATCGAGTGCCCAAATGCTTGCGCCAGCACGCGCCAGGAATGTCCCGGCAGGACCGGGCGTGGTGGCCGCGGGCTGGTGCACTAGGGTCAAGTTGGCGTCAACCGCGCTTTGACGCTCCTCGGCCGTTCCCTTGGGCAGCTCGGAAGTTGGTTGCACCGCCGCCGCGGCCGCCTTCGCCATCCGCTTTCCGACGTCGTCCAGCTTGGCCATCAGCTCGGGGTATTCCGGCAGCAGCTCGTCCCTGTCGGCACTTAACTTTGCCAGGTCGCCGGCAGCGATCAACGTGTCAGCCGCCCCGACGAATTTTTCGAGGGCGATTGCGCTGGCCTGTTCGCGTTCCAGCGCGTCAAGCGATTCTTCAGCCTCAGAAAGTTGCTGCCAGGCACGCAATGTGCCCGGCAAATACCGCCCGTTATTGGCCAGGGTGAGTGCATCGCGAGCTGCCGCCAGACGCTTCGACGCCGGCTCGGCGCCGGCGGCAGATGCCTGCTTGATCAGCTCCTGGACCATCTCAGTCAGCAGCGGCGCCAGTTCACCGTGGACCTGCGCTAGCTCCGGCTCCTGATCGATCTCCACCAGGACCTTGCGAGCCACCGGCAAGGCGGCACTCCAGCCTTGGGCATCCTTGGCCGCGAGGATGCGGGCCAAGCCTAAACGTACGCGTGCCAGGGAAGCTTGCGGATGAGCCGGATGAGCATCCAGCAGCCCGGCATAGCTTTCGACCGCCGCGGCGTATCGCTTTGCCTGATATTCCTGCTGGGCCAATTCAAACTCCTTCTCGCCTCCGCCGCGCGGCAACAATAGCCAGATCGCCAAAGTCGCAGCGACGGCCAGCAGGACCAGGCCGCCAACAATCAAACCAATCCAGCGGCCAATTCGCGAAGGCGCCTGCCGCAGAACGGTTACGGCCGACGGCGCTCTAGCTGCCAATGCGGGTGCTGCAGACGCTGGCGGCAGTGGGCCGACGGCCGCCGACTGGGACGGGGCCGAACGTGCGGCTGGCGAGACGGCCGCGACCGGCGCCGGTTTCTGAACGGGCGTAAGGGGCGACTCCAGAGGCGCCAGGACATCCAGCGGCAGCGGCTCCAAGGAAAGCGGCTCAAGTGGAGTCAACGGCGGCGCGAGCGGTTTCTTGACCGGAGCCGCGGGGGCTCTTACCTGCGCCGCCGGCCGCTTGGGAGCTGTACCTGGCGTGGCCGCTGCGGACTTCGGCGCAGCCGGCGCTGTCGCCTCGTTCAGCGGCATGAGGTTCAGTAATCCCAACTCTAGCGGCTCGAGAGAGTCGGTCGATGCAGCCGCCGGCTGCGGGGCCTTTTTCGTGGAGGCTGGGACATCTTCCAAAGGCGCCAGACCAAGCTCGTCAGGTTCGAGCAGCTTCGTTTCGGGAAGGGGCTCGATCGGCTGAGGCCCGGGCGGTACCGGCGCCGACGCCGTAGCAGGTGCGGTCGCAGAAGCCGATGTCGGACCATGCACGGCAGGGTGCAGAGGCGAACCGAGCAGGCGCTCCGCCTGGACGGCGGTCAAATGTCCCTTTTCCACGAGCAGCCGGGCAATCGACGCGGCCGATACCGGTTTGGTTGCCGCGGTCACCTGGCGGTGCAGGCTCGCCACGATGTTGCCAGGCACCAGCTCGCGCTCGGCGAGGTCGTTCAAAAAATCCGCCGCGGATTTCGTCATGCCAGACTGGCAAGTTCAAAGACTTGTCCCACTACGAATCGTCCGCCTTCTGGTCGATCACATAACACGAATAGCCGCCGCTGTCGTTGGCCTTGATGCCGAAGATCGTCATGCGGATCTTGCGGATCCCTTTCTGACGCGCGTATTCGTCCTCGAGTTGGGCGAGCTGAGTTTCAAGCTCGCTGGGACAAAAATGGGCCAGCACTTTGCCGCGCGGATCGATCTTGGCGCGGGTTGCCAGCTCCTGGGCGGCTTCGCGCATCGCGCCGCGCTGCCAGATTAGATACAACCGCTTGTCTCCGCCAGGCGGCTCGCTGCGGACCGCCGGCGCGGGCGCCGATAGATTCGCCAGGTAGGCGACCTTGTTTCCCTCTCCAATGACTCCCAGCTCGATCTTGAAAAAGTCGAGCTGCCGCGCGTAGGAGTCGATCGTGTTCCCCGGCGGAAACTGAATCTCCCACCGTTCATGCCGCGGAAAGCGACTGACGGCATCGACCGAGCGGGCGTCGCCCGGCAAAACGAGGAGACCAGTCGAAGCTGCCCTTTCGACAGGAATTCTTGAAAGCGGGGCATTCAGCAGCGAGATCGCGGTGGGAATTCGCTGCACGGTCTGCTCCAGTGACGTCGACGTGCTGTCCGCCATTTCGGCGGCGGCCAGTTCCCCCTTCCAAGCCGGCGGAGGCGAGTCCGGCTGGGGCGACACGGGCGGCGCTGGTTGACGCGCCTCGGGCGGCCCAGCCTTGTCGCGCCGCAGAAACCAGACGCCAAGTACGACAATCAAGCCAATGACTACAACAGCCAGCGGCAGGAACAGCAGCCAGCGGCGCTGAGTAAGACGGTCTTTAAACGTGGTTTCCATGCGCCTCTAGTTCTCAAACTCCGCATCCGGCCTAAGCGCGCGGTACCACGACTTCCAGTGCTCAAGCGCGGCGGCACGAGCCTTGGCATCGGACCGCTCGCCAAGCGGAGCGGAGGTCGTCTTTCGCGACATAAAACGCAGCCCCTCGTCGGCCGCCAGCACGACACCCCAATCGGGGTCGGCCAGTGCCACGATCAGCGCCGGGCTGCTGTCGATATCCTTCACCTGGCTGAGCGTTTTCACCGCGGCCAGGCGGGCTTCAGGAACACCGCTCGTGGCCAGCGTCCGCAGCCGCGCCACATGCTCGCTCCGCTCGTCGGCTTTTGCGGCCTCGATTCGCTGCGTCAGCAGTTCGACGTCCGCCGCAATCGACGCGAAGCCAGGATCATCGGGAGCAAACAGCGTATCGATCAGCTTCTTGGTCGCGCTCGGCACGTCTTTTGGGACGACCTGGCCGCCGCGGACGCGCACGTCGGCCCCTTCCGGAAGTCCCCGGCCGGCCAGCAGCAACCCGTCGCCGTAGCTCTTGGCACGAGCAATCGCCTGTTTCGTGGAGCGGAGCAGAAACAGGACGCCAAATGCCGTATTAGGCGCGTCGAGCCCCTCCTGTTCGCTTTTGAAGGTGCCGTTTGGCTGCTGGTTTTTCCGGAGGTATTCAAAGCCCTCGTTATACCAGGTGGGTTCCTTCACCGAGCGGCCGGCCGACGCCTCGAAGAAGCTCTGATAGCGCTCGAGCGCGTAGAGGTAATAGTGGGTGAAACCCGGTGGATCGATCTTGAAGTTCTTCCGCATCCATGAACCACCACGGTCCTGCGCCGCCTTGAGCAGCTTGGGATCGATCTTTCGCGTCAGCACTCCCTGCCGCTTCTTCAAGGGCTTGAGGGCCGGCGGCAATGAGGTGTCCCGCGTCGATTCCAGCTCGCTGAGACCGAGCAGGTCTCCGGCCATGTAAGCACATCCGAGTCCCGCCGCCGTCATCCCGTGCAGGTTTGGATCCTGCTTGACCAGCGTCAGCTTTTCGTATTTGTCCGCTTCTTTCCCTTGATAGCCCCAATTTCCGTCGGGGTCCTGAGTGCGGATCACCCAGCCAGCCACGCGCTCGGTCGATTCCAGCGACGTCGGTATGCCGACGCTCGACATTTCCCAGTAGCTCAAAACGGCATACTGGGTCATCGACGTGTCGCCAGTGTCCTTGTCGGGATAGCCCCATCCGCCGCACTCCTTCTGCCGCAGCTCGAGCGAATCGCGGAGCTTGACGATCTCGGGGTTGTATTTGCTGGGGTTGAGCGTGCACAGAAAGATGATGGCGATGCCCGTGCTGTAGATGTCGGCATTGATCGCGGCCGCGTCCCCTTTTGTCGCGGCCAGGCAGGCATCGACTGCCTCCTTGATCTTGGGATGGGTTTCGTCGGCGCCATCCTTGAGAAACGCCAGGCCGATGAGGCATTTGCCGCCAAGGCGCGCGTCGCTTGCAGTCGCGAGGTACTTGAGCCCTTTGTCGATGACGGCCCGGACCTCCTTGCTCTCCGGCGTGACGGCGAGTGCGGGCCGCGGGGCCAGGGCGACAACGACGACGGCGGTTACAAGTACACAGGTCAGGCGTCGAATGACGTTCATGCTCGTACTCACAGAAACGGGAAGTACGATACGAGGGCGTCCGGATCGGCGCCCGTCAAAGGCGATGCTAATGCGGGCAGGCAGGCATGTCAAACATGCGGCTAGGCCGCATTCCGAGGCAATTGCTGCTAGACTCCGGCTGAAATCAGCTAAAGATGAGAAATTGCCTGCCGAGGATCAAACTCATGAGAATGCTGCCTCCTACGCTGTGTGCTTATCTTTGGATCGCGGCCGCCGTCGGTGCCCAGGAAACAGGGCCGGACTGGGTGCAAGTAACTTCGCGCGCAGACTGGCAACCGCGCGATTCCAGCGGCGAGGTGGTTTACAAGGACCGGCTCTGGATCCTGGGGGGCTGGTTCGATTCGTTTCACGCGCCGCCGCGCGACGTGTGGAGCTCGCCGGACGGAAAGGCCTGGAAGCTCGTAGCCAAGGAAGCTCCGTGGAAGCACAGCGATCTGCCGATGACGGTCGTCTCCCAGGACAAGATGTGGCTGATGGGGGGCTGGTACAACGGCCGACTGCCGGGGCACAGCGCCTCGAGCGAAGTCTGGTCCTCCACGGAAGGCGAAAAATGGGAGCAGGCGACGACGAGTGCCGCCTGGAGTTCGCGGCTGGCGGGCGCCGTCGTTGAATTCAAAGGCAAGATGTGGTTGCTCGGCGGCACGGAGAACTATTACTTCGGCGATGAGAAGAGTCTCAAAAACGACGTCTGGTTTTCGTCCGACGGAAAGGAATGGACGCAGGCCACAGCCAACGCCGGCTGGTCGCCACGAGCCTATCACCAGGCGGTCGTCCTAGATGACAAAATGTACGTTCTCGGCGGCGGCAATTACGTACCGCAATATCATGCCAAAAACGACGTCTGGTCCTCTACCGACGGCATTCACTGGGAAGAACAGACCGCGGCAGCCCCGTGGCACGAGCGGCTCTGGTTTTCGGCGGTCGTCTACCGCGGCCACCTGTGGGTCCTTGGCGGCTGGTCGAACAATCCGTCCCAGAACTGGCAGGACGTGTGGTACTCACGCGACGGCAAAGAGTGGAGGCAGCTCAAGAGCAAGGCGATTTGGAAAGAGCGGCACGAGCACTCGGCTTACATATTCCAGGACAAGATCTGGATCGCCGGCGGCCACGCTCAGCCGCTGTCGAGCGAGGTGTGGTCGCTGGAATTGCCGAAGGAGTGGCCGAACGCCAGGTAGTTGTGGTGGTTGTCACGGCCATGGATCAGGCACCCAGCCAGCCAGTGCCCGGTCGATGCCTGAGAGGAACGCCGAGTCTTCCCATTCCGCCTTCGCGAGCGCGGCGATCTCGCGTGCCTCCGCCTCTCGCGTGTTGACGACCAAGAGACCCACGAGCGTCTGGACGTGGTGGCTGAAACTTTTCTCGGCAAACACCCGATGTTCCTGTGGATACTTGCGTCGACCCGGAAAGCGCGAGGTAAACCGAAATGCGTCGATCTCAAGGGCCAGCGTTTGCTTTGGTTCAAGGTACTTTCCGCAGACGTCAAATCTCTTTTGTTTGACGAGGGCGGGCTGCGCCAATCGATAGACCGATTTGGCGATTGTCGAATCGAGGGCATCCAGATACACGAACAGCTTCGTCGTGTCCTCCTCCAGCCCGAGGTAGCGATTGATGGCCGCGACGTCGTGAAACGACTCGACCGGATTTTTTCCGTGGACGACGTCGCTGGCGGCCTCGTCGCGGAATTCTTTCAGCTTCGCCAGTGCCGGCGGATAGGCCTTGCCCAGTTCTCGCCAGCATCCAAGCGCGAACGACAATCGCACTCCGCCGAGCCCAGGATTGTACGTTAGAGCGTGGCGGTGAAACCAAACATGTTTCGCCAGTGCCGTTTCGTACCGCGCGGCGCGCAGATCGGCGTGGGTCTCATGCAGGATTGCATGCGGATCGGGGTCGTCGGGCGGCTGCCAGTGGGATGAAGAGGTCATAGACGATCGAAATCTCCGCACAGCGGTCAGAGTCATTCTATGGGCAAATAACAACGGAGGACTAGAATTGGAAGGCGCGCTCGACAAGGTCTGTGTGGGGTGGCTGCGGTGCTGAACTCTGGGAGTTCGATGGTGAGGAAAACCCTCGATGACGACGCTACTCAGCCGTCAATTCATAGTGGACCTGCCGCTGGAGCAAGCGTGGCGGCATCTGGCGCGCGCGGAGCGCTGGCCTACTTGGGCCAGGCACATCAGCAAAGTGGAGTTAATGCCGCCGGGGGAAGTCGGGCCCGACACGAAAGCTCAACTCACCCTGACGAATGGCGTGAAGTCCTCATTGACCATGACCGAGTTCCACCCACAACAGAGCTGGAAGTGGGTTGGCAGCTTCCTGTGGATTACGATCGCGTTCGACCATCGCTTTGAGGCACTGGGCCCGACGCAGACCAGGCTGACTTGGGTCGTGGAAGCGACAGGGTTCGGCGTGTCGGCATTCAAAGGGATCTTGGCCAACTTCTACGGCCGTAATCTGGATCGGGCGATTCCCTTGCTCGTCGAGGAGATGCACGCCGGTACGTAATTCGCGGAGTAGAGCCCGTTGCTGCTCCTGACCGGCGGAAACAAATATCTTCCCGAGACGGATGCACCCTTTGCAGCGATCCCCAAAATGAATCGAGAGTTTGCTCAACGGGACACGTCTTGTCACAATGCTTTCTTGTTTGAAGTCCATAGCGCCGCGTCGCATGATTGGCCGAAGTCGTATGCGACAGCCGGACTTGGCTCCAGTGCGGTCAGGCTCTTGGCGCCGCTGTTGAGTCCCGCTCGACGCGCCGCACCGGGCGTGGTCGCGGAGACACCTGTGGTGCGAAGTTACTGCCAGCAAGTACAGGAGACCTCACTCGTGCGCATGACACTCATGCTTCTGAGCACATGTTTTCTGACTCTCGCGTCCGCGACGAATGCAGCAGCACAAGACGACAGCCAGCCAGTCAAGGTCGTCGCCAGGCAGGACATCGTCTACGGCCGCGTGCAGGGCGCTGGGCTGCTGGCTGACATCGCCCATCCGGAGGGGAAGGGGCCGTTTCCGGCGATCCTCTCTGTGCACGGCGGCCGCTGGGTCGCCAGCCACAAGACCGATCCGGGCGAAGGGGCAATCAATGTGTCGCAATGGGCCGGCTATGGTTTTTTCGCCATGTCCATCGATTATCGCCTGGCGGGCTGCTCGCCTCCGCCGGCCTGTTACCAGGACATGCTGTGCGCCATCCGCTGGGTTCATGCCCACGCCGACGAGTACCAGATTGACGCCAGGCGAATTTTCCTGATCGGCATGTCCGCTGGCGGCCATTTAGTGTCGCTGGCGGCAACGCTCGGCGACGGCCCGTTCCCGCGCACCGGCGGCTGGGACAAGCAACCGACCAATATTCGCGGTGTGATCAGCCTGTCAGCCCCCTACGACCTCGAGAAGCTGTCGTGGGGTGGCAACTGGGCCGCGGCAAACGAGCAGGGACTGGCCGCGCGGCGGCTGGCGTCCCCCATTCAGCACGTTAGCGAGAAGAATAAGCCGATCCTCATCATCCACTCCGACGACGACGGCTCGGTTCCGTTGCAGCAGGCGCTGGACATGGCGCAGACGCTGGAAAAAGCCAAGGCCCCTCACCGCTTGTCGGTCCATAAGAAGCAGGGCCACATGCGGGTCACCGATGAAGTAATCAAGGAGGCGCGGGCGTTCATCGAGGAGGTCTCGAAGAGAGGTGGTCAATGACCAGGTTCCAATGTCATTCGACATAGAGGCAAAAACGCAATAGATTGAGTAGCTACAGAAAGGCCGCTGACGATGCGCTCTCCATTTCGATTTGTCATTGGGGCTCTTGCAGTCTGTGCGCTGGCGACTGGAGCGAGGTCCGCTCGCTGCGACGACCCGCAGAAACCAGTCTCTGCCGCTGCCCTGGAGCAGATCCATAAGGCGGTCGAGAAGGGGCTGGTCTTTTTGCGGGAGGATGCGGCCAAGTGGCGCACGGAGAAGACCTGTTCCACCTGCCATCACGGGACGATGACCGTCTATGCTTTCACCGTGGCTAAGAGCCAGGGGTATGACGTGCCGGCGGACACGATGGCGGACATGGTGAAGTGGACCAAGGACCGGCTGCTGGAGCGAGTCGATCTCCCCCGCGACACGCGGCCTGGCTGGAGCATGGTCAACACGTCCGCCATGAATTTATCAGTCATGGCCCAGACGGTGCCGGGGCAAGAGGCGGTGACTGCGGACGAGCTGAAACGGATTGCCGCCCACCTCGTGCGGCATCAAGAAGCGGATGGCTCGTGGGCCTGGTCGTCGGCACCACCCAAGAATCGGCCACCCCCCTTCTTTGAGTCGGACGAGGTGGCGACGCTCCTGGGCTATATCTCGCTGGGGCCGCATGTCCCGGCCAAAGCAGAGGAAAAATCGGACATCCGCGATGCACGTGCGAAGGGTGCAGATTGGCTGGCGAAGACCGCGCCCAGCGACTCGACACAGGCGATTGACTATCGCTTACTCCGCCGGGTTCGCGACGGCGAGTCGCCCGAGTCGCTCAAGGGCGCGATCGACGAATTGATCGCTCGGCAGAACAGCGACGGCGGCTGGGGACAGCTTAAGGAGGCACACAGTGACGCCTATGCCACTGGCCAGGCGCTCTACATCCTGAATCTGGCCGGCATGAAGAGCGACCGGTCGGAAGTCCAGCGAGCCGCCGCCTTCCTGGTCTCCACGCAAAAGGAGGACGGCTCCTGGCCGATGACCCCCCGCTCCCACGCGGAGGCGACGCCAGCCAAGAACCCCGTGCCGATCACTTACTTTGGCAGCGCGTGGGGTACGATCGGGCTGGCACGGTCGTTTCCCAAGTAGGCTAGGCCGGTGGCGACGTTGCGAACGAGCGTTTCCGGCAAACCGGTTGCCGCTGCGCGGCCTGTTCTGGTCCGGTCGCTTTCAACATGAATGTCCACATCCGCCAAGCCACCGAGGCCGATCTGCAGGCAATCGTGGACATCTATAACCAGTCGATCCCCGGTGGGTGGTCCACGGCGGACACCAGGCCCATTGCGGTTGCCGACCGCGTCGAGTGGTTCCGCAAGTTCGACCCGGCCAGGCGGCCGATCTGGGTTGCCGAGGCGGACGGACAGGTGGTCGCCACCGCCTACCTTTCCTCGTTCTACGGCGGCCGGCCGGCATACGACGCTACTGCCGAGGTGAGCATTTACATCGCCACGGCCTTCCACCGCCGCGGCATCGGCCGACGGCTCAAAGAATGGGTCATCGAGCAGTGCCCGCAGCTGGGCGTGACAACCCTTCTGAGCATGCACTTCGACCACAACGAAGCGACGCGGCGGATCAACGAGCGCCTGGGCTTCGAGCAGTGCGGACACCTGAAGGAGATTGCCGTCGTGCAGGGAGAGAAGCGCGGCCTCGTGATCTGGCTTCTGAGAATTCCGCAGCCATCATAGACGCCGGGAGTCAACATTCCATGCTTCGCCGCCTTGGTTGTACCTTCGCGGTCATTTTCGCGCTTCTGGGACGTACCCCTTTGGGCCTCGCACAAAATCCGGCAGACGCGGCAGAGAACGGTGAAGTCGAGCGTAGCAAATCGCCCGGCTTTTCCCTCAACGTTAGCGGCGACATTGATGCCGATCTGGCCCCTGTCGTAGGCCGCATGACGGCATTGTTTTTCGAGTGTTATCCCAAGCTGGTCGAGCGTTTTGAAAACCCTAAGCAACCCGCCAGCCGCCAGATTCAGCTCGTGCTCGAGCGGGGGCTGCGAGCGCCGGGCCAGTGCAGTGGAGCAAAGATTGCGGTCAGCGTCGAATGGCTCCGCAAGCATCCGGACGACATCGGTTTGTTCACTCACGAGCTCGTGCATGTGGTGCAGGCCTATCCCAAAGCCGATCCGACATGGCTGACCGAAGGGCTGGCCGATTACGCGCGGCACCTGTACGGGCCCAAGCAGCAGCCGGGTTGGGCCCTACCGCAGCGGCTGACGGAAAAGCAGAGCTACAAAGACGGCTATGGCGTAACGGCCCGGTTTCTGCTCTGGCTCGAAACGCGCCATCCCGGCACCGTGGATAAGCTGAACAGGCGGATGCAGGCCCAGGAATTCGCCGAGAAAGACTTTCAGACTTTCACTGGCCACTCGCTCGACGCGCTGTGGGAAGAATGCGTGCGCGATTTGGAAAAGCCGCGCTGAGAGGACTCTGGCGGCTACTGCAGGAAGTAGGACATCAACTTCCAGCCCTCCGCAAACGCCAGGTCCGACTTGGCGGCGGCGACTTCGTCATACGTCGTTGCCGCGTCGGACGAAATGCCGCTGCCGCAGATCGTGAACGGCACATCGCCGTGCTGGTGGGTTTTGATGCGGCAGGTGGTGGGATGGTCGGGGGACACGAGGATCCGGTAGTCGCCGTAGGTGCGCAGCGCGGCGTGAAGCGGCCCGACGATGTGGCGGTCGATGTTCTCCAGGGCCTCGATCTTCTTGCGAAAATCCCCTTCGTGCGACGCTTCGTCGGTCGCTTCGACGTGGACGCAGATGATGTCCGTGCTCTTGAGCGCCGCGATGGCGTAGCGTCCCTTGGCGGCATAGTCGGTGTCGGTGTAGCCGGTCGCGCCGGGGACGTCGATCCGCTCCCAGCCGATGAGGGCGGCCAGGCCGCGCAAGAGATCGACGGCCGTGATCATCGCGCCGCGCTTGCCGTGCAGGTCGAAGAACGGCGTCAGCGACGGCGTTTTCCCCAGGCCCCACAGCCAGACCTGTGTCGCCGGAAGTTTGCTGCTCGATTTGCGAGCCGCGTTGACCGGATGCGACGCGAACAGTGGCTGGCTGAAGCCCATCAGGCTCCGCAATAAATCGCTGCCGGGGCCGCTGGGCAGATCATTGGCCACGGGCTTGTCAGTCAAATCGTGCGGCGGCGCGGTTATGGTTTCGCGCGAGAAGGGGGCCAGCGATTGTTTGCTGCCGCGATAGACGAGCAGATTGCGGTAGCTGACGCCAGGGACAAACTCGAGGTTGTCGGCACCCAGATGCTTTTGCGCCGCCTTCAATAACTCCGCCCCCTCGGCCGACGAGATGTGCCCCGCGGTGAAGCTCCGCATGATGCCGTTTTCGATCGTCACTAGGTTGCAGCGGATGGCCCAGTCTTCCGGCCCGAGCTTGATCCCCTGGGCCGCGGCTTCCAGCGGCGCTCTCCCGGTGAAGTAGACATTGGGGTCGTAGCCGAACAGGCTCAGGTTGGCCACATCCGACCCTGCCGGCAGATGGGCGGGCGTGTTGTTCGAGCGGCCGACGACGCCGCTGCGCGCGATCTCGTCCA
>DASRJP010000470.1:0-17825 GCA_035649415.1 Pirellulaceae bacterium
CTTCCGCGTGCGCCGGAAGTTGAAATTGTAGGCCATTGTAACCCGCGATCCGCCGGGAAGCACGTTCTCGCGGTTCCGGGTTCGAGTCATCGTTCCCGCCACGGCGTGGTCGAACCGCGGTACGGGGCCGCATCACAACTCAGCGTCGTTGCTGATCCTGGCGATACGCTTGCCAAAAGTTGGCTAGGAGCTCGCCAGGGCGGTGCGTCACCAATGTTACACACCCCAACATTCGCCGGCTACTCAATCGCAAACCACAAGTCTCGGCAATACCTTCCAACGTTCTTGCCCGACTGAGTATTGACGGCTTCCACATAGCTACCACCAGTCCCTGCGCCGAACACGACTACTGACTGTTTGCCCAGCCTTAACATCGCCCTATGTTCCCATGTTCCGGTAATGACTTCCAGATTGTCAATGCCGAGGCACCATATGTCGCTCTCCCATAACGCACCCTTTCGGTCCCGCGCAAATGCTACGAGCTTTGCCTTTGATCCCGCCATTGAGTAAAATAGCACATAGATATTCCTGTTGTCACTAACGGCGGTTAGCCTGTTATTGCGTATCCCGTCTGCAAAACGACGCACGTCGGCAACAGCCACCTCGATTTTGATATCATCTACGCTTAGTGCCATAGCACCAGCAGTTTCTGCCAAATGTAAGCCGTTGCTAAAATAAAACACGTCCCCGGTTGCGGTTTCGAGCATGCCATAGTTCGTCGGATCTGAGTAGTTGTTAATTTGAAGGCTATCCTCCCACCATTTGGGAACGGGAACGCCAATCCTACCTGCCACAAAGCCGGCCGTTCTGTAACATACGTCTTTGCCCAACGTGCGACCGTTCTTATTGTGCTCGCCGTCTGGTGCGGCTGTCGAGACGCGCTTTACATACTCAACATACGCATTTATCGCCACGGTGTGATTTGAGTCCTGCGTCAACGCCGCAAGATGACTTTCGCCAAGTGGCGCGAATACGGTCGACAGCAGCTTACCCAGCGAGCGTGAGTCGCGCGACGCTTGTATAATCTGTTGTCCTGCCGAAGCATTTGGCTCCGCTGCGGGACATACGGCGACGTGCGCGAGTGGTAGCCACGCAAGGGCCATGCATTGCAGCCCATCCGACAACAGGGGCATTCCGAGGCGTATCATAGCACTGTCTCCGTTTACGATTCGGCCAACCGATCCGCTAGCACCATTGTATCACACTACGGCCACGCACCTCTACACAATGATGGGAATATCCCGAATCGGCGGTAGATCATCTCCCGGCGATGCACCCGACCCGGGAAACATGTAATGATTGAACGTTTCGGTGTGGGGGTCGCAACAGCAATCCCAGTTCATCGAAATGCCGCGTCTCAAAACAACCCGACCGTAGGGCCACATAGGCGCATTGCACGTAGTTTCAAGAATTCCCGCCCAGCGACAATGTCCTCCTTCATCGCGTTTATGCCAAGTTCCCGGAGGAGCACCAGGCCCGGAAAAAAAGGCCACGTCGCCGTCTTGCCTGTATCGCACGAGCGAACGTGAATCACGGCCGAAACCGGCAAACGTCTCAAACGTGTCGATACCGTTGCCTGGGTCAATTTTGCCCGCTTTCACTTTCCAGCGCTCGTAGTACACCAAGGTACCGCGCCTTCCGGTGTCCTTCCCTGGGCATAGCGTAGTGAATAGGCTGTTAGTGCCAGTGCAATTTGTTACGTGCACAGTGACAGTCACCTTTTGTACAATCCATCCCTCGCGTTCTTGTAGATTCGGGGAAGCAAAAGGGGACATTCTACTTTGTCTGCTCCTTCCGCGGACAGCCGCGGGGACGCAAGGTGAATTCTAACCCTAATTGCGGTGCGGCACACTTCGTCCAGGGCCAAATCCACCCCGCGGCATCGTGGCGCCGGCCACTGCCTGGGTCCAGGAAAAATCTTCCGCCGGGCAGGAAATAAGTGTATACAATTGCGCATCTAACCGGTAGGCCCGCTGCGCGCGGGCTGCCTGCCGGCAAATGCCGGCTGGGTGATCTTTGGCAATTTGGAAATACGGTCCACGGTGGCCAGGCGACCCCTGACCACAGGGGCTGTGAGTCTCGGCAGGCGACTGGGGCCGACTCATCTCCGCAGTGAGTAGCACCGGGCGACTCATCGCAAGGCGTTATGGTACAACTGTTTACATAGCGCGAGTCGGCCGCCGACCACCTCGCCAAACCGACTCAAAAACCGACTCAGGATCGGAAGTCGGAGGTCAGAGGTCGGAGGTCAGAAGGGAGCGAATCGGTGAACGCTCAGAAATCCCGCTGCTGACTTTTGCCTTTTGCATTTTGCACTGGTCATTTTGCATTTCCGCCACGTCCGACTGAACCCTGAACCCTAACCCCTGACTCCAGTCTTCCTCCCCCCCAATAGGTTATTCCCTTCAGACGTTCTGTCTGACTCGACTTGGGGCACGCGGGGAGTAGGGCCAGTGTGTATAAATGTGTACATATCATGCCGTTGCGCCGGATGGGCGCACGAAGGCGTCGCCGTAAGTGCTCCAATCGATGCCCCCCTCGCGCTATTCCCAACTGGGGCCCTGAAGTCAGTCCCAGCGAGCCGCGGGGGTTTAGCCCCGCGGACACAAGGCCACGCCCCGGCAGCCACGCGCGAGGGGTCAGGAGTGATCAGTCATCGGTCAGTGATTCGGCAGGCGACGCAGGCCGACTCATCTGAGCGGAAATTGGTGGCAAGCGACTCACCCCAAGACGTTATGGTACAAACGGTTACCTAGCGCGAGTCGGCCGCCGGCCGTCTCGCGAAACCGACTCAAAAAGCGACTCAGGCCGGAAATTGGAGGTCTGTTTATGAACGACCCTGGAACCAGGATAGCCACGGTAAACCCCGTCGCCGAGTCGGCGGCCACCGGCAAGGTCGCCGCCGTCTTTGCGGACATCAAGCGCACCAAGAACCTCGACTTCGTCCCCGGCTTCTGGCGCGTGCTGGCCACCAGTCCCGATCAACTGGAGCTGATTTGGACGCGGCTCAAGGCGCTGATGCACCCCGAGGCTGCCGGCCGCACGTCCCCGCTGGACGCACGCACGCGGGAGATCATCGCCCTGGCCGTCTCCGCCACCAACGGCTGTCGCTACTGCGTCAACTCGCATACGGCCGCACTGAAAAAGCTCGGCGTCGACGACGCCGCACTTGGCGAGATCCTGGGGATCGTGGCGCTGTTCAACTCGACCAACGCCCTGGCCGACGGCTACCAGGTCGAGCCCGACGTGCTGCCGCCGGTATGAGCTGGACGCTCAAGTCCGCGAGAAGTAATCGATAATCAGCAGCACGACGCCGGTGATGGCCGCGGCCCCGTGTCCCAGGATTAGCGGAATGGGGAGCGGCCGCTGCCGCAGATGGTAGGTGAGGAAAATGAAAGAACCGCCCAGCGCAGCCAGCACAAACACGCCGAGCGCGATCTGGCTGAGCAGCGGAATGCCGAGGATCGCCAGGTAAATGAGCATGCCCAGGGCTGTCGCCGCGACCGCCCCGTGCACCAGCGCCAGCCAGGTGGGTGGCCGCGGCACTCCGCTGAGACGAATGCCGAGCAAAGTCAAGCCGCCGAGGGCGGCCAACACGAACAGAATGGTAGTGGTTTCGATCATGATGCTGCTCCGCAAAGCGCCCCAGACAACCAGCAGCGTTGCAAACCGCGTTCCGCGAAAGACTTGCCGCCGGCCGAATTCATGGCCGGGCGAAGACTTCGCTCGTGGCGGTTTGAAACGACGCCGTGGTGACGACTTCGGCAATCGCCCGCGCAATTTTGCCGCCGCCGGTTACCGAGGGTTCGATGGGTGAGACCGGCGCGTAGTCGGTCGCCTCGTGACAGATCAGCCGCAAGTCAATCACCGGCAGCGCGGCGGCAAACGCCTCGCGCAGGATGACGTCGTTAAACAGACAGAGCCCCGCTCGCTCGGTGGATTCAAGGATTGGAATGGCGTCGTAAATCGTACAGACGACCGTCGGCCTGCCGTGCCGCAGCACGGCGCGCAGCATGGCTTTGTACTCCCGAGCGAATTCCTCCTGCACGGCAGCCAACTGCGACAGGACGTCGGCAAACGACCTGGCCGCTCCCTGCAAGATCAGGCCGCTGGCCCCCAGGGCGTTATTGCCGCCGGCGCTGACGACCAGGTGGGTCGCATCCGTCGGCAAACGTTCGAGCTGCCTATGGACGCCGTCGGCATGGGCGCCATCGACGGCCCGCAGCGTGGCACGCCAGCCGGCAGGGAGCGCACGACTCAAGTGCTCGATGACCGACGGCCCGCCGGGAACATAGACCGCGTTGTCGAAGATCGAGTCTCCCAGCAGAACGATGTGTCCCGCGGCGGTCATGCTCCGTCCCCGACGCGAGGGTCACTTCTTGGCCGCCAGCTTTTCCTCGAACCAGGCGAGCGTGGCCGGCCCGACGGTCTTGATGTTTTGCTCGGGGCTAAAGCCATGCGCCGCCCCCTCGATCGTGATCAACTTGCTCGGGACGCCTGCCTTCTCGAAAACGGGCACGATTTTCTGGCTGTGCTCGATCGGCACCAGCAAGTCCTTGTCGCCATGGATCATCAGCACCGGCGCATCGTCCGACGTGACGTGCAAGATGGGGGATACATCCGCCTCTTTTGCCGCATCGAACGTCAGCGGCGGCTTGAGGCCGGCGTGCTTCTTGATCTCCTCGGGCGGATCGGTCGTCCAGCCGCGCAGGTCGGTGGGCGGGAACAGGGCTACGCCCGCGGCAATCCGGCTGCTGGTCTTGTGCAGCGGATCGGCAGCGTCTGGATTGCCATCGTCCCCGGTGGTGGCGAGCAACAAGGTCAAATGCCCGCCGGCACTGCCGCCGAGCACGCCCAGGCGCTCGGGATCGACGCCGTAGTCCTTGGCGGTGAGGCGGACGAAGCGCACGCAGAGGCGGACGTCGGCCGCGGCTTCGGGAACCGTGTACTTGGGGGCGCTGCCATGCCGCACGATGTAGATCGTGTAACCCTTATCGAGAAAAGCCTTGCAGGCGGGGACCAGTTCCTTGGGCTCCTTCCAGGTGGAGTACCAGCCGCCGCTCTGGAGAAACAGAATTGCCGCGCCGTTTTGCTCCTTGGGCTTGATTACGTCGAACGTGAGGGCCAGGCCGTCCTTGTGGCCGTAGACCACGTCGGGAGTGATCTGGAAGTCTTGAGCATGAAGAGGTGTTGCTTTCAAGCAGACAAACAAGACCAGAGCTGCAAACAATCGGGTCGTCATGAAATCTCCTTGCTCAAGCGGATGCGATTTGACACCGTCGTAGATTTGGAAAACGGGCATGCCGGCATGGCGGACATTCTAGCGCTGCGCATCCCACTCCGCCAGGAACTGGGCGAGGAACTGCTCCATGTAGGCGTGGCGACCGGCGGCCAGCTTCCTGGCGGCTGCCGTATTCATGCGGTCCTTCAGCAACAGCAGCTTCTCGTAAAAGTGGTTGATCGTCGTGCCGACGTTGGTTTTGTACGCCTCGAAGGAATCGTGCGCCGTCGGCGGCCGCTCTGGTTCGTGCATCGCCTGTCCCTTGTGCCCGCCGTAGGCGAACGTGCGGGCAATGCCGATAGCGCCGAGTGCGTCGAGCCGGTCAGCATCCTGGACGCACTGGCCTTCCGGCGAGCTCATGGGCGTGGCCACGCCCGCTCCTTTGAACGACAGCTCGCCGATGATCCGGCAGACGTGCTCGACAACCTGCGGCTCGACCGGCTGGCTCTCCATCCAGGCGCGGGCGGCTTGCGGGCCGGCCAGGTGATTGCCGGCGGCGAATTTCCAGTCGTCCACGTCGTGCAAGAGCGCCGCCAGCTCGACAATGAACAAGTCAGCTTTTTCCTCACGAGCGATGGCCAGCGCCGTATTCCGCACGCGCTCGATGTGCCACCAGTCGTGCCCCGAGCTGTCGCCGGCCAAGTGGTCGCGGACAAAAGCGGCGGCGGCATCCAAAAGTTGTCGGCGATCCATCGTGACTCTCCGAGGCGGCCGCGTTTACGCTCCCTGCGTCATTCGGGCTTCGACATTCGTTCGTCATTTGAATTTCGACTATCGACATTTGTCTCCCGCCGCCGCCGCTGCCGCCGGCCAAGGATGGTCGGATCGGCGGGGCTCGATAAAAACCGGCTGGAGAGGAACCACAGCCCGAGCACTACGGGGACCACGATCAAGAGCATCATCGGCCGCACCACGCAGACGATGATTCCGATCACGGCCGCCGTCAGCACCCACTTAGGCGTCCGCGAGAGAATGCCGGTGATGGAGGGGAGCGCCAGCCAGAGCGCGCCCAGCACAGCTCCCACCTTGACCAGCCCGCCGGCCACTTCCCCACCGCGGCCGGCCGCCACCATGGCCACTCCCGCGACGAAACAAACCAGCGCCAAAATCCCCAGCAGCGTTCGATTCATGGGACCACTATTTGCCGACGGCATACAGTGCGTCGAACGTCCGCAAGTAGATGCGGCCGCCGGAAATGACCGGCGAGGAGGTAATCGTCTCGGTCATGTCGTTGACGGAAAGCAGCTCGAACTTCTTGCCCGCCTTGATGACGCTCACCTTACCATTGCGAGCCGCCGTGTAAACCTTCCCGTCAGCATAGACGGGCGAAGCCCGGTGGCGATCGACGGTCGTCCGCTGGTCATAGTATTCCTCGCCGGTGCTGGCATCCAGGCAGACGAGGTTGCCGTTCTCGCGACACATGTAGACCAGGCCGTCCACAACCAGTGGCGAGGGGACATCGGTCGTGTCGCGCAGCCGCCGCCAGTGGAAATGCTGCTCCTTGTCGGTGATGTCGCCAGTGCCGTCGGGCTTGATGCAGAAGACGACCTGGTGCTTGGCGGTGGGCAGGACGATGAAACCGTCCGCGGCGGCAGGCGAGGCGACGAAACGCAGCGTCGGATGATATGTCCCTTTGGGATTGAGATCGCCGCAGCGGAAGATTTCGCGGCCGTCTTTCAAATCGTAGGCGATCGCATAATCCGCTCCGTGGGTGAGGAGAAATTCGCGCTGCGCATCGCGGTAGAGGATCGGCGAGGCGTAGGAGTGTTCGTTTTCGTTGTCCGCCCCAGTGACGCGATCCGATTTCCAAATCTGCTTGCCGGTGGCTGCATCGAGACAGATGACCAGCGCTTCGCTGGTGGCGGCGTTGTAATCGCCGTGAATCATCTGGAGAAAAAGCCGTCCATTGTCGAGCACGGGCGTGCTTGTGAGCCCGAACTGAATCTTGAACTTGCCGTACCGATCCTCGAGATCGAATTTCCATATTTCTTTGCCATCGACCGTGTAGCAGCCAAGGGTGCCGTCGGCCAGCATGGCCCAAACGTGCTTGCCATCGGTGCTGGGGGAATTGGAGGCGACGTTTCCTTCGTCGCCGCGGACTGTGTGGTCGCCCGTGGAGAGCTTTTGCCGCCACTGCTGTTTGCCGTCGGTGCCGACGCACATCAGGATCAAATCGGCTCCGTCGGCACTTGTCAGAAAAATTCGGTCTCCCCATACGACAGGCGTCGAGCCGGCCTGGCCCGGCAGCGCCAGCCGCCAAGCGATGTTTTCGGTCTGGCTCCACTTCACCGGCAGGTTTTTCTCGTGGCTGACGCCGTCGAGCTTGGCGCCGCGCCACTGAGGCCAGTTTTCGGCGACTGCCGATGCAGTCAGCAGTCCCAGCAGGGCGACGATGAGACAACCGGTGCGCACAGCGACAGAGCGAGACATGGGGGATTCCTGAGCGGGTGGGCTAGTGGCAGTCCGATGTGGAACGGCCGGCAGGATGCACGTAGTTTGAATGACCCGAAGCGGGTGGTCAAGGATCGCATCGCCTGGCCGCGGATCGTGAGTCATAATGGAGACGTTCCAACGCCGCTTGCTGGCCGCCAAAGGACCGCGAATCATTGCCGATGAACATCTACCGCAACGTCAAACGCTGGACGGAAATCATCGGCGTGCTCTCCAAGTACGGGCTGGCGGATTGGTTGAGTCACACGAACATCGAATTCATGAAGGATCGGCTGCGGGACAAGCAGGGGGAAGTTCTGGCCAGACTGTCGCGCGAAGCCCGCATCCGGCTGGTGCTCAGCGAGTTGGGGCCGACGTTCATCAAATTGGGGCAACTATTGAGCACCCGCCCCGACGTCGTTGGCGCCGATCTGGCCAATGAACTCAAGCAACTGCAAACTTCGACGCCGGCCGACGCCCCCGAGCAGGTGCGAAAGACTGTCGAGCGCGAGTTGGGGCAGCCGCTGGACGACCTGTTTGACGAGTTTGATCTGACGCCCATCGCCTCCGCCTCGATCGGCCAGGTCCACAAAGCGCGACTCAAATCGGGCGAGCGCGTCGTCGTGAAAGTGCAGCACGCCGGGATCGAGAGCACCGTCGCCGACGACCTGGACGTGCTGATGGGGCTGGCCCACCTGGCGGAGACGCGGCCGGAGCTGAAACCTTATCGCCCAGTCGCCAACGTGGCCGAGATGGCCCGCACGATTCGCCGCGAGCTCGACTTCGGGCGCGAAGAGCGCAACCTCCACCAATTCGCCCAGCACTTCAAGGACGACCCCACCATCTGCATTCCGCGGGCCTTCACGGAGCTGTCCACCGCCCGCGTCCTGACGATGGACTACGTCGAAGGCATTGCCGTCTGCGAACCGGGGCAGCTCGAAGCCACCGGCATTGACCGCGAGGAAGTGGCCCGCCGCGGAGCGGACATTTATCTCCAGATGATTTTCACGCACGGCTATTTCCACGCCGATCCGCACCCGGGGAACATCGTGGTCCTGCCGGGGAACGTGATCGGGCTGCTCGACTTCGGGATGGTGGGTCGGATCGACGAGCGGCTGCGGGAGGACATCGAGGAGATGTTGCTGGCGATCGTGAACCACGACGTGCTGATGCTGACGCGGATCATCAAGCGGATCGGCCAAGCGCCTCCCAACCTGGACGAAGGGGCGCTGAACAACGACGTGGCGGACTTCGTGGGGCATTATGCGACGCAATCGCTGGCGAATTTCGACCTGGCCGGCGCGCTAACCGACATGATGGAGATCATCCGTCGCTACGGCATCATGCTTTCGCCGCAGGTGGCGATGCTGATCAAGGTGCTGGTGACGCTGGAGGGGACGAGCAAGCTGCTTTCTCCGCACTTCAGCCTGCTGGAAGTGATGCAGCCCTTCCAGCGCTCGATGCTCCTGAGGCGGCTTTCCCCGGCCCGGCAATGGCGGAAGCTAAGACGGCTGTACGTCGAGCTGGAGCAAATGGTGGAAGTGCTCCCGCAGCGGATCATGCAGATCATGGAGCAGATCCAATCGGGGAAGTTCGACGTCCACCTCGATCACCGCGGACTGGGACCGAGCGTCAACCGGCTGGTGCTGGGCATGCTGACCAGCGCGTTGTTTCTCGGCTCGTCGCTGATGCTGTCGTACAAGGTACCGCCACTGTTGTTCTACGGGATGAGAACGTATGTCGCTGGTAACCAGGAAGGGTTTCTGAACCGCGTCATCGGGGCGCTCGTGCGAGCGCTTCAGATATTCGGGCTGGAGGACATTTCGCTGCTGGGTTTGTTGGGGTGCGTCGTCGCCATTCTGGTCGGCCTGCGGCTGCTGCTAGCGATCGCCAAGTCGGGGCACTTGGATCGGAAGGGATAGCGAACGAGCTCGACCGGCATGCGGGCTAGCTCACGACGTCCAGCGGCAAGTCCCGCAGCGCGCACTCCTTAAGCACTCGCTCAATGCGGGTATTCAGCGCGTCAAGCTGGTCCAGCAGTTCATCCTGCTGGGCGTCGATCTCTTCCAGCAACGTTGGCGACGGGGTGCTAGCGTCGGGGTTCATCGGTGTGGCCGGCGGGGTAGAGGGAATCGGCCAGAACCCAGAAATCGACCGTCGCGCTGGGACTAATGACCCCGCCGCTGGACGTATCGATTAATCCGCTGCGGAAAAAAAGTCGCAAGTCAGGAAAATCCCGGCGGCACAGCCTGACCTTGCTTGCAGCCGCCCGTTTTCGTAATGTCCCGCCCGCTCATCTACCACCATCAAAACGAGCTGCGCGGGCCTTCCCCGCGCGGCCTTGGGCATCATGCCGCGCTTGTCTCGATATCAGGATCTCGTGCTTCCGCTGGGGCTGATCGCCAGCGTGCTGGTGATCCTCGTGCCGCTGCCGTCACCGCTGTTGGATGTGCTGTTGGCGGCCAATATCACGCTGTCGGTGCTCGTGCTGCTGACGACAATCTACGTTCGCACGCCGCTGGAGTTCAACGTCTTTCCGTCGCTGCTGCTAGCCACCACGCTAATGCGGCTGGTGCTTAACGTAGCCTCTACGCGGCTGATCCTGACGCGCGGCGCCAGCGACGGTCTGGACGCAGCCGGCCATGTCATCCGCGCCTTCGGCGAATTCGTCGCCGGCGACGAGGTTGTGGTCGGCATCATCCTGTTTGTAATCATCGTGGTCATCCAGTTCGTGGTGATCACTAAAGGGGCAACGCGGATCAGCGAAGTGGCCGCGCGCTTTGCCCTGGACGGTATGCCGGGCCGCCAGATGGCCATCGACGCCGACCTTAGTGCCGGCATCATCGACGAGAAAGAAGCTCAGCGACGCCGAGAGGAAATCACGCAGCAAGCCGATTTTTTCGGGGCCATGGACGGCGCCAGCAAGTTCGTCCGCGGCGACGCGATCGCAGGCATCGTCATCACGCTCGTGAATATCGTAGGGGGCTTTGTCATCGGCGTTTTCCAGCAGGGGATGGGCTGGAGTCAGGCCGCCGACGTGTTTACCAAACTGACGATTGGCGACGGCCTGGTGACCCAGGTGCCAGCATTTCTCGTGTCGCTTGCCGCGGGTCTGATCACCACGCGCAGCAGCCAGAAAACTGACTTGCCAGTGCAGTTCATCAGCCAGATCTTCACCAACCCCCGCGCGCTACTAGTCACTGCCGGCTTCCTCGGCATTCTCGTCCTCACGAACCTCCCCAAAGTGCCGCTGCTGGCCCTGGGGGCCGGCTGCGGCGGCCTGGCGCTGCTGCTGACGCGCAACAAGAGAGCTGAAGACGAGCAGCGGGCAGCGAAGATCAAGGCGGAGGAGCAGGCCAAAAAGCCAGCGGAACAGAGGATCGAAGATTTTCTGGCCATCGACCCAATGGAAATCGAGATTGGGGCTGGGCTCGTGAAGCTCGCCAGTCCCAAATATGGCGGTGATTTGCTTCCCCGCATCTCTGGCATTCGCCAGTCGGTTGCCGCCGACCTGGGGATCATCCTCCCCAAGGTCCGCGTTCGGGACAACATTCGCCTCGGGGAAAACGAGTATCGGATCAAGATCGCGGGCAATCCGGTCGGCGGCGGCAAGGTGCTGCCAGGAAAGCTTCTGGCCATCGACACTGGCCACACCAGCGGCCAGCTCCCGGGCCTCGAGACTCGCGATCCCGCATTCGAGCAGCCGGCGGTATGGATCGACCACGCGTTGGCCGAGCGGGCGACCGTCCTGGGATATACCGCGGTCGAGGCGCCCGCCGTGCTGGCAACGCATGTGCAGGAGATCGTCCGGCGGCACGCCGATGAACTGCTGACTCGCGACGCAGTCAGACACTTGATCGACGAACTCAAGAAGGCCATGCCGGCGGTAGTGGACGAGCTAATCCCGCACACCATGAAGCTGGCGGAAGTGCAGCAGGTGCTTAGATCGCTGCTCCGCGAGGAAGTGCCGATCCGGCAACTGGGGCTGATTCTGGAGACGCTGGGGGACAACGCGGCCAAGACCAGGGACGCGGCAATGCTGACGGAGCAAGTCCGCCAGCGGCTGGGGCGAACGATTTGCAGCCGCTATCGCAGCGCGGAAGGGACGCTCGATGTGCTGACGCTGGATCCGTCGCTGGAAGACAAAATCTCCAGCGAAATCGAACTCACCGATCGCGGATCGCTCCTTCGCCTGCCGCCGGCGAAAGTTGACAAAATCTGCGCGGCGATTGCCGCCGAGCTTCGCCGGCTGACCAGCTTGGGGAAGAGGCCGATCCTGCTCGTCAGTCCCTCGTTGCGGGCGTACCTCAAGCAACTGATGTCGGGAAACCTCCCGCGGCTCACCGTCCTTTCCTTAAGCGAAATCACGCCTGACACGAGGGTGGAAATCGTGGGAATCGTGAACGACGACAGAAGATTGCTGACTCCTGACTCCTGACCCCCAACCATGGACGTTCGCACCTACCGAGCCAAGACTCTCGCCGAGGCACTTCGCCTCGTGCGCCAGGATCTCGGTCCGGAGGCGTCCCTGCTGCATACGCGGCAAATTGGCGGCGGCGCATGGCGGTGGCTCGTGGGAGGTCCCGAAATCGAAGTAACCGCCTCCAGCCAGGAGCAAGCCCCCTCCGTCCTGCGACAAGCTGACCAGCGACTGCCGCGTGCCGATTTACTCGATTTTCGCAGCCAATTTCGCGAGCATCTGCGGCGCCAGCGCAGCGGTCGGTCATCCGCGCTGGAGGATGTGGTGCGTCACCCCATACACGGTCTGGAAGGTCTGCCGTCGCTGCTGGCGCGAATCGGCCGGCAGCTCGCAGCACAGCAAATCGATCCGGCTGCGACCGGCCTACTGATCGCAGAATTACGCGAGATGGCCGAGCTAGAAGGACTGCGGAGCTGGCGCCAGTTGTGCCAGCAACTGATCCAGCTCGTGGCAGCCAGGATCGCGACTGGCGCACCGGTGCGCCTATTGCCCGCGTCGCGCCGCATCGTGGCGCTGGTCGGACCGACCGGCGTCGGCAAAACGACGACGGTGGCCAAGCTCGCAGCCAACTTTCACCTGCAAGGAAAGCGGGTCTCGCTAATTGCCATCTCTTACCATAAGGTGGCGACGATCGATCGACTTCGGACTTATGCCCAGCTCATGCATTTGCCGATGGAAGTGGTCGCTTCCGCGCAACAGTTGCGCGCGGCGCTCGTCCGCTATGCGGAGATGGACCTGGTGCTGCTCGACACGGCCGGTTTGGGCCCGCGCGACAACCAGCAGGTCCGACAGCTAGCCGACCTACTGGCCCAGGCCAGACCCGATCAGACGCATCTCGTGCTGTCCGGCGCGTCGTCAGCCAGCAGTTTGGCGGCCGCTGCGGAAACTTTTGCCGCCATTGGTGCCAGCGCCGTCGTGCTGACGAAAATCGACGAGGCCGCCACGGCGGGAAGCTTGTTGCCGCTGCTAACGGACCCGAGCTTGCCGGTCAGCTACGTCACCAGCGGTCAGAACGTGCCGCATGACATCCGTCCGGCGGACAGGCAACGACTTGCGAAACTGGTTGTTGGCGAGGCGGTTGCCGCCGGCGCACAAGAGGCAAACGAACGAATGTGGAGTCACCGAAACGACTTTGCTGGCGATTGCTAGCCCCATGTCCCATGATCCGGCCGCATTTCCGAAAACGATGATGAAACGCGTTTCGCTGTCGAATTCCCCCGGCATGCCCCGGCCGCACATCCTTGCCGTGTCCGGCGGCCAGGTGGGCGTCGGAGCGACCACGATCGGCGTCAACCTGGCGATCGCCCTGGTGCAGCAAGGCCAGCGGACGGTGATCGTCGATGCCGACCTGGCCCGCGCCGACGTGGCCCGACACTGCGGCATTACGCCCACCGCCAACATCGCCGAAGTCCTGGCGGGGAAACGCAGCATTCACGAAGTCCTGGAGCGCGGCCCGGGGGGCATTCAACTGGCGGCGGGCTGCGACAGCCCGCATTGCCGCGCGCTGTGCACCGATCGCTCCATTGGCCGGCTACTTGCGCAGATCGAGGCGCTGGGGCGCCACGCCGAGGCCGTGGTGATCGACGCGGGGAGTACGCCAACGGACCTGACGAGCCGGATCTGGCAGGCGGCGGATCAGGTCGTCGTCGTGACGGCGCCGGACTCGGTGGCCGTCATGGATGCCTACGCGCTGATCAAAACGCTGACCGGAGGGAAAGAGAAATTGGGTCCGCTGTCGCTGGTGGTGAATCACGTCGGCAGCGAAACCCTCGCCAGCGACGTGCATCGCCGCATGCACCGCTCCTGCCAGCGCTTTCTTGGGGTCGGCATCGAGCACGCCGGTTGGATTCCGCCGGTTGCTCGCGGCCAACATGCGGCTTGTGGGGCAGCGGCGTGGATGCTCGACGAGCCGACTCCCGAGGCGGCGCAAAAAATGGAACAGGTTGCCGGGCGGCTGCTGGCGGGGGGAAAGACCACCGGCCTCGACGCAGCATGAGCAAAATTGCCAGGCTGCAGCTGGTGACAAACAATCGTATTCCTCTAGGGATCGGAAAAAGTGTGAAGTTCGGTTCAACTCATCGCGGCACCCCGACCGATAACGAAGCGGCGCTAAAGCGCCTGTTAGCGTTAAGCTGCATAAATTGCGCGAAGTTTGAGGGCGGAGCGAGCGATGGCCAGGTCGTATGCCGGTGTGCTCGGAACGCTGGCATTTGGAATGATTCTGGTCCGCGGCCTGATCGCTGGGAGCGGTCTGGAATGCTGCGTCGCCAGCGCGTGCTTGGCGCTGTTTTGCTTTGCCGCGTTGGGTTGCATCGCAGGTCAGCTTGCGGAGCGGTTCACAGGGGAGTCGGTTCGCAGCCGCTTGCCGGTGGCCAAGGCCCCGCGTGAGGTGAACATGAAGAAATCGCCAGCAGCGAAGTAGCCAGTGGAATTCGGCAGTGGCGCCAGGAAGCGCCGACGGCTCGGAAGGATTCGGCCGGGAAACGCGAAGCATCACGGAGGATGGAATGGCGAGCGCAACCTCAGTTGCTCCTGCATATGACATTGAGGAAGTCTGGAAGCGCTACAAAGCAGATCCTTCCAACAAGGAGCTGCGCAATACGCTGGTCGAGAATTACTTGCCGCTGGTGAAGTACAACGGCGAGCGCATCTGGGCCCGGCTCCCCGAAGGGGTCGAGCTGGACGACCTGGTTTCGGCCGGCATCTTTGGCCTGATGGACGCCATCGACGCCTTCGACATGACGCGGGGCGTCAAGTTCGAGACGTACTGCGTGCCGCGAATCCGCGGAGCGATGCTCGACGAGCTGCGGACGATGGACTGGGTGCCGCGACTGGTGCGCAGCAAGGCCAGCCGGCTCAACGAAGCGACCAAGATGCTTGAGGCGCGGCTGGGCCGTCATCCCACCGGTGCCGAACTCGCCGTGCAGATGGAAATGCCGGTGGAGGAGTTGGAAAAGATGCAGCTCGAGGCCAGCGCGGTCAACCTGATCAGCCTCAACAAGAAGTGGTACGAAACCGACAGCTACAAGGACGTCCGCGAGATCGACATCCTGGAGGACAAGAAGGGCGAAGACCCCACCCGCCGCATCCAGAAGAACGACCTGATGCGGCTCGTCACTAAGGGGCTCAACCGCAACGAGCGGCTGATCATCATTCTGTATTACTACGAAGAGCTGACGATGAAGGAGATCGGTGCCACGCTCGATCTGTCCGAGAGCCGCGTCAGCCAGATGCACTCGTCCATCGTGGCCAGGCTTCAGGGCCAGCTCGCCCGCCGCCGGCCGGAGTTTGGGACGTAGGTTGGCGATGCGGTCAGGCGTTTTTCGCGCGGTCGCCCGGGCAAGGGACCAGGCCTCGCCGATCGCTTCTCCACACAGCTCGCATCGCTTTCGCCGCCCAATCTAGGCGGAGCGCACGTCGTCGTGCCGCTCGACGGATTGATTCCACCGCGGCGCCTGCTGAAAATGGCTGTTTTGCTTTGTGTTGAATCGCCAGCTGGCCGCCTTCCATCATGAGCCAATCCGTCTCTGCTCTTCAGCGCGTCCTCGACCAGACGATTGTCGCCGTCATCCGCGCCGAAAACAGCGATTTACTCGTGGACGTGGCGGAATCGCTACTGGCCGGCGGCGTCGAAGTGATGGAAGTCACCTTCACCGTCCCGCGGGCCGTGCAGGTGCTCGAAAAGGTGGCCGACAAGCTCGGCAATCGAATTCTCCTCGGTGCTGGCACGGTGCTGGACGCCGAGACCTGCCGGATCGCACTCCTGGCCGGGGCCGAGTTCATTGTTTCGCCGTCGCTCCATGCGGACGTGATCGAGACCTGCAAACGGTACAGCAAGGTGGTCATGCCCGGGGCCATGACTCCGACCGAAGTGATCACCGCCTGGCAGGCGGGGGCCGACATCGTAAAGGTTTTTCCCTCGGAGATCACCGGGCCCAGGTACCTAAAGGCGCTGCACGGCCCCTTTCCGCACGTTCGGCTGATGCCGACCGGCGGGGTCAACCTGGAGACGGCGGCGGAGTTTTTGCGGAATGGCGCCTGCGCCCTGGGGGTGGGGAGTTCGCTCGTCGATCCCAAGCTCGTGGCTGCCGAGGACCTGAAGAAAATCGAGCACTTGGCGCGGCAGTACGTTCAGATCGTGCGGGAGTTTCGAGTAGGACGGGTTTCCTAGCCCGTCCATGCATTTGACGGGCTGGCAAGCCCGTACTACGAAGTTGCCATGCCTGTCCCCTTTGCCTGCCCTCACTGTGGCGAACAGACGCTTGTGGACGAGCAGTTCGCTGGCCAGAGCGGTCCGTGCATCGCCTGCGGCAAGCCGATCATCGTCCCCCATTTTGGCGGCGTCGGTTCTCGCGAGCACATGCGCCGCGCCGAGGCGGCCTCCAGCAGGCGCTCGACGTACTTGCTGCTGGCACTCGGTCTGGCGGCGGCAGTGGCCGGAGTGGCCACCGTCGCACTGCTGGTGGTTGGCCCTTTGATGGAGTCCACCCGGCTCGGCGCCAGCCGCCGCAAGTGCGCCGCCAACCTGCGGCAGATCGGCGCAGCCTTGCTGCAATATGAGCGCGATTACGGCACGCTGCCACCGGCAGCCGTGACCGACGCTCAAGGCACGCCGCTGTATAGCTGGAGAGTCCTGATCTTGCCGTATCTCGGTCCCTCGGAGCAGCGGCTGTATAGCCAGTTTCGCCCTGACCAGCCTTGGAACTCGCCAGCCAATATGCAGATCCTCAAGCAGATGCCCAAGGTGTTTCACTCGCCTGGAGACACGTCGGCCGCGGCCGACGAGACCAGCTACGTGGTGATTGCCGGGGCCACAACGCCGTTTCCTCCGAGCCAGCCGCTGGCACGCTCGCAAATCGGCGACGGATTGTATAGCACCATCCTGGTCGTGGAGGTCGCCAATTCGGGCATCGCCTGGACGGAGCCCAGGGACCTGCGCGACAATCAGTTGTCCTTTCAGGTTGGCGTCGATCTAGGCGGCTGCCATTCAGGAGGCATGAACGCCCTGTTTGCCGACGGCAAAGTGCGGTTCCTCAAGGATACGCTGTCGAGTGAAGAGGTCGCCGACCTGACGACGGCAAATGGACGCGAAGGGGTGCCTGGGAGTCCGAGTAACTACTGACGCAGCGGGTGGGTGCAATCAGGCGGCGATAGAGCGAGCTTGACCCGGCGTGGCCAGATGGGCCAGGAGCTGGACCGTCGCGTCAGCCGCACCAATCTGCCGCAGGACCACTTCCCGCGCTCGCTGGCCGAGCGCTTTTGCATACTGCGGATCGGCAAGGCAGCGGCGGACGAACGTTTCCAGCTCGGCGGCGTCTTTCACCACAACGGCGGCCTGCTGGGCAAGCAGCAGCGAGACCACATCGCGAAAGTTCCAGGTGTTGGGACCGAACGCAACGGCTGCTCCAAAAGCGGCCGGCTCGATCATGTTCTGGCCGCCGCGCCTGCCCAGGCTGCCACCAACAAATGCAATGGCCGCCGTCCCCCACCAGGCGGCCAGTTCGCCGACGGCATCGACGAGGAGGATGGAGGAGGTAAGTGGTGAGTGGTGAGTGGTGAGTGGTGAGGCGCTGGCTCCTGGCTCCTGTCCCAGCGCCGAGCGCCGCTGCCACGTCAGGCCGCTCTTGTCCAGCA
>DASRJP010000471.1:0-4073 GCA_035649415.1 Pirellulaceae bacterium
GGCGTGTACTGGACAGTGCCCGAACTTGGCGCCGGCGAAACCATCTCTCGCGAAGTGCTGCTAGGAGGCGCCCAGGCCGATGCGCGAGCGACCGTGCGGGCAAGCATTGCCAGCGATCAGGCGGCGGAGCAAGTGAAACAGGCCACGATTCGCGTGGTGACGCCAGCCATCTCGCCGCCGATGGGCGGCAAAGCGGGCCCGATGGGTTCCAAGACGGGACCTGCCGCCAATGCGAACAATCTGAAGGTCACTGCCGCGGACAACCCGGACCCGGTGAAAGTGGGTGGCGAGGTCACGTATTTGATCGATGTCCGGAATTCCGGCATGGAGGACGACGGCGACGTGGTGCTGACCTTCACGTTGCCCGCCGGCTTTACGTACAAGAGCATGAGCAAGGGCGCGACGCCGCTCCAGGTGCAAGTCCTTTCTGGGGGCCGGCGCGAATTGTCCCTCGTCGATCCCATCAAGGCCGGCGAAAAATTCGGGCCCATTTCGCTCAAGACCACCGCCACCAAAGCTGGCAAAGCAACACTCAAGATCAACGCCACCAGCGCCCTCAATCCGCGTGGCATGGACGTAACTGCGGAGACCACGGTATTGCCGGGGCCGTAGGAGAGCAGGAGAGCTGGCCGTGCCCCGTTTTGTCGTCCTCTATCACGACACGCCGCCGGGACATGACCGCCCATCGCATTTCGACCTGATGCTCGAAGCGGGCTCTGCACTGCTCACGTTCGCACTGCCGCGGTGGCCGGCTGAAGATGAAGCCATCGCTTGCGAGCAGCTTGCCGACCACCGCCTGGCCTATCTCGATTACGAAGGGCCGATCGCGGGTGACCGGGGAGCGGTGACCCGGCACGAGTCGGGGAATTATGACATCGAAGCAGAGACAGGCGAGACGCTGGTCCTACGACTGTACGGCCTGCGGCTCGCAGGGACGCTAACGCTAAAGCGGTTGTCGGCCGAGTCGCCCAAGTGGCAAGCAACCTGGCAGGCGAAGCGCGCTTAGCGGCGCTTGATCAGCAGGGGCGCGTATCCGGCGGCCATGCCAACGACCAGTCCCACCAGGTGGGCAGTATTATCGACGCGGCCCGGGATCAGTCCCGCCAGAAGTTGGTCAAACGGCGCGTAATCCCGCAGAATGCACAAGACGAACCAAGCCATTCCTATCACGACCGTAAGTCGGTCGAGTTGGTATCCTCCCGCCGGATCGAACTTGACCTTCATCCATAAGTAGCCGAACACGCCGTACCCTACCCCCGACATTCCCCCGGCCAGCGCGAGATCGCGCTGCCACTGATTGACGAGTGCAGAAGCCGTGACGCTGGTGATCGCCAGCACTAACACCAACCCGGCGAAGTATCGCGAGCCATTCCGATCTTCGACCTGACCGCCGATGGAAAACATCCACCACATATTGAACACTACGTGGGTGATACTGAAGTGCACGAAAATCGGCGTCATTAGGCGCCATACTTGCCCGCGGCGAATGCTGGCGAAATAGTCCGGTTGGCCGGTCTGATAGCTTTGCGTCAACGAGTCGGAATCGACGACCAGCAACTGATTCAACAAACCCTGCGGCCCCTGTGGACCAAAGTCGCCGAGGTTGGTGGCGACCGCCACGAAGATGCTTATGGCGATCAGCCCGATCGTCAGCGGGCATTTCCGCCGAATTCCTGCTCCGCTCCCCCAGCGGCCGCGCATTTCCACGACGTTCTTCTGCCGAGCGTCTCGCTCTGCTTCCTGCTTTCGCTTGAGAGCGATCGCTGTCGATTCAACCCCGTCATATCGCGGGTCGTCTGGGTTTTCGCGGAAATGCGCCAGCGCCTCGCGCGCCGACGGCATCTGGTCCTCGTCCCGCACCCACACGCCGTAGCCACCGTTTTCCTGCTCGGCGTGCGCTGCAATTCGCTGCGTTACCAGGTAGGCGGCTAGGCGGCGGGCCTGCTCGTGCGATTCAAAAATGGCCAGTTGACGCATATCTCATTGGCCCTTAGCCGGGGGCTAACCAGCCCCCGGAGACCGTGATGATTCAATGGTTACGCAGCTTGCTACCGTGTTTCCGGACGCTGTTAGCCTCCGGCTAGGAGCAATCCTACGTCCCCCCGATCCCCAGCGCCCGCATCTGCCCCGCTTCCAGCAGCGACTGCGCCCGCTCCACGTCCGCATAATAATCCCGCCGCACCAACAGCCGCGCGGCTGCCTCATCCAGCAGACAAATCACCTCGCGGTGAAGCTGGAGCGCCGACGCCGTTACCTGCGCCGTGATCGGACCCTCGATCGTGTCCCGTACGGCCAGCGCCTTGTGCGGTCCGAACGCCAATAGCAGGCACTGCCGCGATTCGAGAATCGTCCCCACTCCCATTGTCACCGCCAGCCGCGGCACTTTATCTTCGCCGCCGAAGAAACGGGCGTTGTCGCGAATCGTTTCGCTGGTCAGCGTCTTGAGGCGCGTGCGACTCCCCAGCGACGAGCCCGGCTCGTTGAACGCGATGTGGCCGTCCGCTCCAATGCCGAGGATTTGCAGGTCAATTCCGCCGGCATCCTTGATCTTGTGCTCGTACTGTCGGCAGTGCGAATCGAAATCGAGGGCCCGGCCGTCTGGCAAATTCGTGCGCGTGGGATCGATGTTGAGGTGCTGAAACAAATTCTGCTGCATGAAGTAGCGATAGCTCTGCGGGTGGGCCGGCCCCAGGCCGACGTACTCGTCCAGGTTGAACGTCGTCACCTGCGAGAAATCCAGCCCTTCCTCGCGGTGCAGGCGAATCAGCTCCTGGTACGTTCCCAGCGGCGAGCCTCCCGTAGCCAGGCCCAGTACGCAGTCGGATTTTTTGCGCACCAGTTCCGCCACAAATCGGGCCGCCCGGCGGCTGGCCGCATGGCTGTCGGGCTCGATGATCACGCGCATAACGGCAGTAACCTTAAGAAGTGGCGCTGTTTGAAGGTTGTAGTCCACGCCGGGCGGCGGACCAACGGGGCAAGTGCCGCCTGTGGGGAAATCGTCATGACCCACGCGCCAAAATCCGCAAAAAAATCTGCACTGCTGCTGGACAACGCACCTGCCATGAGTGACAATCAGGGGCGTTGGGATGTGGGCTTCGGCTCTGCCCAACCGGCCGCTTGGTTCCTGCCCCACCAAGCGGCTATTTTTTTGCGCGTAGGCCGCGACTCCGTCGCGCGCCGGAAGTGTGCAAGGGTCCGGAATTTTGTCATTTCCGGCACGCGGCCCAGCGGCGGCCTACGGGCTTGTTGCCCCCGTGTCGCACCAGAGTTAGAGTCTTTCTCGACTCTATCTCCTTCCACGAGGATTCCATCATGATCCCTCACCATCTGCTGCGCTCTCTGGCTGTCGCCTCCGTGCTGATCGGGTTTACGTCTGCCGGATATGCCCAGGACCCGATCGTCCCCCCCGATGCCAAGCTGGAAAAGCTGTTCGAAGGCAAAGTGCTCACTGAGGGGGTTGCCGCCGGTCACGATGGGTTCATGTACTTCAGCGAGATCACGTTCTCCCACATCGCCAAGGACAAGACCGGCGCGATCGAGGCCGGCTACATCTGGCGCTTCGATCCGGCGAGCGGCAAGACCACGATCTTCCGCTCCCCCAGCGGCATGTCCAACGGCATCAAGTTCGATGCCGCCGGCAACATGATCGTCGCCGAAGGGGCCGACTATGGCGGCCGCCGCGTGACCCGCACCGACATGAAAACCGGCAAGGCGTCGATCATTGCCGGCCTCTTTGAAGGGCGGAAGTTCAACAGCCCCAACGACATCACGATCGACGAGAAGGGGCGGATCTACTTCAGCGACCCGCGCTACCTGGGGCACGAGCCGATCGAGCAGCCGGTGCAGGCCGTCTATCGCATCGACCCCGATGGCAAGATCGAGCGGATCATCACCGACGCCGGCAAATCCAACGGCGTCTGCGTCTCCCCCGACCAGAAGAGCTTGTATGTCGTGAGCAACGAGAACGGGGCCACCGCCATCGACCGCCTAAGCAGCGGCACCGGCGACAATCCGGCCGCCATCGATGTGCCGCTGCTCAAAGGGCGGATGGCGCTGCTGGCCTACGACCTCTC
>DASRJP010000472.1:0-2155 GCA_035649415.1 Pirellulaceae bacterium
TCCTCGGCCCGCTGCCAGAATTCGCGGGGGTCGGAGCCGGGAAAGAGGGCCTCGTCCTTCTGGCTCTGGTGCATGAAGATCGCCTTCCGCTTGATCAGGATGTCGCTCGGTGACAGCGGCACGGCAATTTCGATCTCGTGCAGTTCGTACTCCTGCCATGCCCCGCGGTAAAGGAGCGTTTCGGGGCGAGTGCCGGCGGCGGATTCGATCTCCAGTAGCGCCCGGAAGATGGCCTGGGCGCAGACCCGGTGGGTGCCGTGAGGGTCGGATAGGTCGCCGGCCATGTAGATCTGGTGGGGCTGCACGCGCTCGATGAGCTGCCGGATGATCGTCACATCCTCCTGGCTGATCGGCTTCTTCTCGATCGTGCCGGTGCGATAGAACGGTAAGTCGAGGAAGTGGCAGTTTTCCTCGCGGACGCCGACTTTGATCGCCCCGGCTCTCGCTTCGCCCCAGCGGATCAGCCCCTTGATGTTCCGCACGCACTCGATGTCGGGCTGCCCAGGCTGCTTGCTGGCCAGCGAATCGAGCACGGCTGCCTCCACGTGCTTGCTCCGCTCCTGGTCAATCCCGAACAGCCGGTTGTATTCCGTGACGATGTCGGCAATTCGGGCGGCATCGTGGTCGAAGACAGCGATATTGCCGCTGGTCATGTAGGCGATGTGCACCTCGTGGCCGTCCTCGGCCAGGCGAATGAGCGTCCCGCCCATGCTGATCACGTCGTCGTCTGGATGCGGGCTGAAGCAGATGATCCGCTTCTTCTCCTTGCCCGCCGGGTGGTACTGGATCGAGTCCATCAGACAGCGGAAGACGCGATGCGCGATTTTCTGCGCCGGGCCGTGATGCCGCAGGAGCTGGTGCAGGTCGTGCTGGCGAAAGTCGTCGTCGGTCAGCTTGAGCAGGGCCTTATTTGTCTTCTCGCACAGCCAGATGCAGGCCCGCTTGAGGAGAGCGTCGGTGAACTCGGCATTGCCAAGCAGCCATGGCGTCTCGACCGCCGTCAACCGCGCGCCGGCCGCTGAATCGACGAGCACGCTCGCGTCGGCATGCTCCTGGAGGTAGCTGGCCGGCACTCGCGGCGTGACTTGACCCTCACACGTTTCGCGGATGATCTCCGCCTTGTGTTCGCCGAGTGCCAGCAGCAGGATCTTGCGGGCCTCGAAAATTGTCCCCAGGCCCATCGTGATCGCCTGGCTGGGGACGTTCCACTGGCCGAAGAACTCGCTGGCCGCGGCCCGTCGCGTTATCGGATCGAGCGTGCAGAGCCGCGTGCGGCCGCTGGGCACACTGAAGGGCTCATTGAATCCAATGTGGCCATTCCCCCCGATTCCCAATAGCATCAGATCAATGCCGCCGGCCCGCTCAATCTCCAATTCGAACTCGCGGCAGTAAGCATCGACCCGATCGGCCGGAACGGTGCCGTCGGGGATGTGAATGTTCTCCGGGCGGATGTTGACGTGACGGAAGAGCTGTTCGTGCATCTGCCGGGCAAAACTCTGCGGGGCGTCCTTGGGCAGGCCGAAGTATTCGTCCAGGTTGAAGGTAATGACGTGCGAGAAATCGAGCCCCTCCTCCCTGTGCATGCGAGCCAGTTCCCGATAGACGCCGACCGGCGTGGAACCGGTGGGCAATCCCAGCACGGCGCTCTGGCCTAGTGCGCTGCGCTCGCGAATCACGCCCGCTACGAGCCGCGCCACATGGCGGGCCAGGTCGTCGGGAGTCTCGAAGACAAACGTGGGAAGCTGAGTGCCGCCGGCTCGGCGTGCGGCGGCGGCAGGGGAGGCGATCGTGGCGGTCATCAGGATGGGACAGGAGTGCCAGATATCAAAAGTACGTCCTTTGCCTAGTATCGTCCGAGGTGGGGTTGGTGTTCAACCGCTCGGGGCTCGGGATTCCTGCGGAAAACCGCTGCTCACCATCGACTAGGTGCGTTCGACGGCAAAGAGTATACTGCCGGGACTTCGGCGCGGGGTGGGTTTTGACCTGTGCCGATGATCCAAACTGGCCAGTTAGGGACAGGTTGAAACTGTCCTACGTATATGCCCCGCTTCGTCGTTCGCTACGGCGCGATGCGCTTGCTAGGAGTGTTTGGCACCCGCGGGCAGGATGGGTATTCGCGCTTGGCCAGGGTCGTTGCCCGGACCAACCGCGGTCT
>DASRJP010000473.1:0-3758 GCA_035649415.1 Pirellulaceae bacterium
GGATTGGAAGGGACGAGCCTCGTACCGCTGCTCGACGATCCGGCCAAGAGCATCAAGCCGGCGGCATTCACGCAGCATCCGCGGCCGGCCTACTTCGACCGCGAGCCCGAAATGGCGCCGAAGGCGATGGGCTACAGCATCCGCACGCCGCGCGTTCGCTTCACGGAGTGGCGCGACTGGCGGACTGGGGAGACTTTGGCCCGCGAACTGTACGACCACGCCAGCGACTCAGCCGAAATGCACAACGCCGTCGATTCGCCGCCACTGGCGGAATTTCAGCGGGAGGCGGAGAAGCTCCTCAGGCGGCAATTTCCGGTCAGTCCACGTCGATCCGATAACTGATCAGCCACAGCTCCAGTTGATCAAGCTTCAGTTTCCAGCGGCCCTTGAAAGCCTTCATCCACTTGCGATGCTTGGCCAGGTCGGGAACATCGACGACGATGCGCACTAATTCGTCGCGATAGAGCACGCCGCCATATCGCCAGTGCCCCTCAACCTTCTGGGTTTCGTAGCTAGCTGCGCCGAAGTGATCGACAACTTCGAAGACCGCGTCGGCCAACCACTCGCCGGGCACTGGGCGGCCGTCATTGAACGCCAGAGGCAGAAGGACCTCGTAGCGCCGCCACTTGTTGCTCATAGGTCGCCTTGCCCAAGACGGTAAACGGAATTCCCTGGTCAGCAAGCGCTTCCAAGGCCGCCTCGGGGACTAGATGCTCTCCTGTCTTGAGCACTCTTCCGGAAAATCGCCCGAGCAGAAAGGCCAAGGCCCGTTTCTCGGTTTCTCGGTTTGGGAAGCGAATCGAAATCATCAGAGTCTATGGGAAGGCGACCGGCCACCGGGAGAAAATGGCACCTGGTTAAGTCTACTCCCGGCGCAGGCATTGGTCCAACACGCTGGATCGAGATTCGGTTGTCGTTACCCGTCAACGCGTTAACGCTTTTGTATGAAAACCTACACGGTTTCGACGGCCACACCATCGCCAAACTCGAAGAGCGCATCGCCAGGTGCAAATCCAAATTGGCCGACTAGGATGATCGGGACGACAAGCACTGGCTGGCCAGGTGGCTACAGGCGGCAGAAAGGCGGCTGGCGATGAAAGAACGAAGCATGGAGGCCAAGGCGCGACGACAGTGATGATCCCATTCGTTCAACCCTGGCACAAAGGTTGCTTTGCGTTCCCGAAAACGGGTAGAATGCCGCTAAGCGGACCGGTGGAACAGCGCCTCGGCGAAGGGGCCTCTTACATGATCGACCCAATGGCGATCGTCTGGATCCTGGTGGGAATGTCCATTCTGGCGGCAGCGACCGGAGTGTTCGTCGTGCTCCGCCGCCGGCTCCCCTGGCGCCCCGATTTGAACCGCGCGCGAAAACTGTTCCACCTCCGTCGCGAGTGGCTCGAAGCCCGCTTCTTCACCCTGGCCGCCACCAGCGGCAAGCCGCGCGGGCTGGAATGGGTCGATTGCGATTTCGACGACGACGTCTCGTTCGCCCGGGACCGCAACACGGGCCAGCTCCGCGCGCTGGTCGGCGTGACCATCCGCTTCCGCGCCGTCGAAGGGGGGGGCATGGAAGACAACCCCAACGTCGGCAATCTGCGGGCCGCCAGTGCCGTCTTCCATCTCGACGGCGACCAGTGGGGGACCGACGGCCGCGTGGTGTTCAACCTGAGCCCGGTGCAGGCCATCGCCCACTACCGGCAGGAGCTGGAGCTGGTGGAGTAGAGCGGAATTGATTCCGTTCGTGCCGATCGATGCACAGCCTCATGTATCCGCAACTCGCTTTCCGGCTGTCGGCAGCGCTGGCTTTTCTGATTTCCGCGGCCACGTTGATGGCCGAACAACCGCCGGCCGATCTTCCAAATCACATCCAGAAGCTGATTGACCGCCTCGGCGCGCCGACGCTGGCGGCCCGCCAGGCGGCGGAAGAGGCCCTCGTCAAGCTCGGCATTGACGCGCTACCCGCGCTGGAGGCGGCCCAGAAGTCGGACAGCATCGAGATCCGGCTGCGGGCGGCGGAAGTCGCTGCGCGGATCAACGAGCGGCGGATTGCCGAGGCGGAGATTCACGTGATCGGCGTGTATGAATCGGGGGCGGCGGACGGGCGGGTCGTAGTGCGGATCGAGTCGGCGGCGCGGCCGGTGGTGCTGGTCGTCTGCGCCCGGGAGACGGTCCAGTGGCACGTGCAGCCGGCCAAAGGAGTCGAGCTGCTGAAAATCATCGCCTCCGGGCATCACCCGCAGAAGGTGCTGGGGACGGCAGCCCGCGTGCAGTCGCTGAGCGTGGAGGGGGACGAGACGCCGGAAGCGAGAGAGCGGGCGTTTTACACCTACCGCAATTCGGGCCTGTTGTATGACGCGATGCGCGAGCGGGTGAAGGAACTGACCGGCAAGGAGCCGACGACGTTCCAGGGACGGTACGACGCGGAGGGGAAGCCGTTTGTGATTGGCCCAAAAAAGTAATGCCGGCGCGGCAGGCCGGCAATTGGCGCCCTTCTCCGACTGCTTTTTGCACGGAGGCTCGGAGACGCCGCGCACGCGAGGATGCGGCCATTCGTGTCGCCCAAAGCTTGAGCCGCGTCCTTCCGGCGGGCTACAATCGCGGCGGTCTGAAACCGATCCGACCGTTCTCCACGGACCCTGGAGGGAAGGTCAATGGCTGGGCGACGCGTCCCTTTCGTTCTCGTGCTCGCGGCCGCGCTGGTCGCGACTGCCGCCCGCTTGCCGGCCGACGAGCCCGCCGCGAAATCGTCGCTGGCCGAAACCCTCGCCCAGCTCGACCCCAATGTCGCGAGCGGCGAGCGGCGCCAGGAGCTGCGGCAGATGCTGGGCAAGCAGCTTCGCGGGCGGATTGAGGAGGCGAATCACCAGAGCAGCCAGGAGTGGAGCAAGATCAGGAACAAGGAGGAATGGGAAACGTTCCTCATTGCCCACCGTCCCATGCTGCGACAATGGCGCGGACAGGTCAGGGCTTCGCGGGATGAATTTGGCAAATTTGAAGCTGAATGGCAGCGCGAAAGCGTACGGGCCAAGCCGGTCATTCGAGTCGCGAGTGAACTCGGTGGAGACGGCTTTAGGGTCCGGAATCTGCTGTACCTCAATCCGGTAACCGACTCCTGGATCAGTGCTAATCTGTACCTGCCCTCGGAGCCCCGCGACTCGATGCCCGGGATTCTCATCTCCCACAGTCATCACAACTCTAAGGAGCAGGGCGAGCTTCAGGACATGGGGATGACCTGGGCACGGGCCGGCTGCGCGGTACTGGTGCCCGATCATCTGGGGCACGGCGAGCGCCGCCAGCATCCTTTCCGGAGTGCCGCCGATTTCGATGGCCAATTCGCTGTTGGGCGGCAGGATTATTACTTTCGCTATGACGTCGGCATCCAGTTGCTGCTGTATGGGCAATCGCTGATGGGCGCCTTTGCGTCGGATCTGTCGCGGGGAGTCAGCGTTCTTCTGGCCAACGAGGGCGTTGATCCCAAGCGGATCATCCTGCTCGGAAGCGTCGCTGGCGGCGGCGATCCGGCGGCTGTCACGGCGGCGATCGACGACCGTATCACGTGCGTCGTGCCGTTCAACTTCGGCGGGCCGCAGCCGGAGACGCGCTATCCGCTGCCAGACGATGCCGAAACCTGGTTCAACTACGCCGGCGGCGGGAGTTGGGAATCGACGCGTAATCTTCGGCTCTCCGCTCGCGATGGTTTTCTCCCGTGGGTGATTGTCGGTTCGGTCGCGCCCCGCGGTTTGATTCACGCCCATGAG
>DASRJP010000474.1:0-4488 GCA_035649415.1 Pirellulaceae bacterium
GTATCGATGCCCGCCGCCAGCTCGACGCTCCGCAGCCGCTCGTTGATCACATTTCGGGCGAAGTAGATGTCGGTGCCGTCCTCGAAGACCAGCACCACCTGCGACAGTCCGAACTTGGAGATCGACCGCATTTGCGTCAGCCCCGGCAGGCCGGCCAGCGATTGTTCCACGGGGATCGTGATCTGCCGCTCGACCTCTTCGGGCCCGAGCGAAGGGGCCACCGTGTTGACCTGCACCTGGATCGGCGTGGTATCGGGAAAGGCGTCGATGTCGAGCTGCGAGAGCGCAATCCCCCCGGCGACGATCGCCCCCAGCGTGCAGAGGATCACGATCAGCCGGTACTTCAGCGAAAAGTCGATGATCGCGTTGAGCATGGAATAAGTAGTAGGCACACTCCGTGTGCCGTGATCACGTTAATGCGCGTGTCCATCGTGACAGCCGCAGCCTGCCCCAAGCTGGCTGCGCAGTAGCTGCGCGAGCAGCGCCGCGCTCCCCTTGCCCGCGACCCACTCTTCCGGCAATGCGCCGGCCAAAATTTCCACGTGCGTATCGCTCTTGGCCCCCAGCCGCACCTGCCGGACGTGGAACAACTTAGGGGACTTCTCGTCGAAGTAGTTCTTGTCCCGAATAAACACGACGTGCCCGTCGCCGGTCGAATGGACCGCCTCCTTGGGCACGACGACGGCTTTCGCCTCATGCCGCAGGATGACCCGCGCATCGGCGAACGTCGTGTCGCGGAGTTTGCCATCGCGATTGTCGAGCGACACTCGGCCGTGCAGCATCCGCGTCTGGGCGTCGATGGCGGGGCTGATCCAGTCGATCTTGCTGCGCCCGTGCTGGCCGCCGTCGTCGGTCGTGAACTCGACTTCAAGTCCGGCCCGCACATACGGGGCGAACTCCTGCGCCACGTGCAGCATCAGCCACATCCGCTCGGGATCGGCCACGGTGAACAGCACCTTCTGCGTATCGATCACCTCCCCGGCCACGACGTCCGTCTCCACGATCGTGCCCGCCTGCGGCGCGATGATCGGGATCAAATTGGCGGTCTTCGTCTGCCCGGTCAGCGACGCGGCAATGTCAGTCGGCAGTCCCAAAAGTCGCAGCTCGCCGGCCAGCTCGCGCGGATCGCGGTCTTCGATTCCTTCCGGCACTTCAAAGCCCAGGTTCACTAGCGCCTGCTGCGCCGTGAGGCAGTCGATCTGGGCCGACTGAAGGGCAGACTGGGCCTCCTGGAGCTGCTTCTTTCCAATGCCGTCCTTGATCGCCTCCAACCGCTCGACGTTCTTCTCGGCAAGCTGCAGGTTCGAAACCGCGGTGAGCAGTTGGCTCTTGGCCTGGCCGACCGCGGCCGCGTCCACGAGGGCCAGCACCTGCCCGGCCTCAACGCGATCTCCCAGGGCGGCCAGCACGCGCGTCAGCGTCCCCGGCACACGGCTCGCCAGATGGGCGACATGCGTGGGATCGAAAGTGATCTCGCCATGGGCCTCGAGATAGTCCTCCATCGGCGCCTCCTCGACGACGGCAATGTCCACTCCGGTCTTGGCGACGCTTTCCTCGCTGGTGAACTGGAGCCGCACCTGGTGCAGCGTGGACTTGCTGTTGTTTTCCGGCCGCGGCAGGAGGGCCACCGCCGCGGCTGTGTCATACTGCGGCAATCGCGGCTCGCCCTTGCGCTGATACAGTTCGGGATGATGCTCCGGGCACTCCATCACGCCGTGGATCTTGCACCAGCCAAACGGCTTGCCCTTGGGAAGCAGGTCCGTCTTGCACTCGACGCAGATCGACTCCGGCACCGAGTGCTCATCGCACCAGTCTTTCGATTTTTCAGCGTCGCCGGGTAATCCGCCAAACAGGGATGCAAACTTCGGCAGCTTCCAGCCGTTGTGATGGCCGAAGTAGAGCACGCCGCCGAGCAACCCCAGCACGAGCGCTGTGGGAATGGCCTCGATCAGCCAATGGAGCGAAGTCCAGGCTCTGGAAGGACGGACTGCGGATGGAGATGAGGTGGCCATAACGAAGCTCCGACGATCAAACGCGAAAAAGGAGGGACAATCAGGATTGCAGTTACTCAAACTCAGCGCAGGATCGGCCTAGGCGCAACATCGACTCCCCGTTCGGGGAGACTAAAGCAACCGGCCGCGCTTGCGGGATGCAAGAGACGCGCCGCTAGCAGCGCAGCATCACCGGAGCAAGAAACGAAAGGGCCGCACTATGGCGGCTGCCGGCCATCGCCGGGGATGCCTGGGAAAGAAGGGCCGTGCCAGCACCGCCCTCATGCGCGATCCGAATGACGGCAGGCGTTCTCCAATTGAGATAACTGGCAATACGTTGATCGTGGCGCACCTTGCCTGCCAGTTGCGGCTGATCGGGAATTGCCAGGTGCGTGCAATCGCAAGGAGCCTGGCCGATCGTGCTATGGCATTCGGCCAGTTCATCGGCTGGAATGCCCCAGCATTCGTGAGCGGCCACTTGCTCGCGGTGGTGAGTGCAGCAGTCGTCTACTTCCGACTCGAGGCAAAAGCCTCCGTCCGCATGCACGCACAAAGTCAAACCGCCTGCCAGGTAGGGAATCCCCTGGGAAGCAACGAGAATCGCCACAAGCAGCGCGCGCAACACGACTTGGATCCTTCTGTGGTCAATTATGTGGCATACGCAGGCCGGGTCAACGCCAACAGCCGCTTGACGCTGTTGCAAACATCAAAATTGGTCGATATGTTTTGGGTTGGGCGACTTGGCGAATCTGTGTCGCTGGGAGACGAATATGCTGCGCATCGTGAGAAGCGAGTGCAGGGAGCAGGTTTGGTCCCGCCGTACGCTTCTCGAAGCGGCAGGAGCGGGCCTCTTTGGGCTGACGCTCCCGAAACTGTTCGCGGCCCAGTCCCAGGCGGCCGATTCAGTGCCGCCGATCAAGACCCACACGCCGCGGGCCAAGTCGGTCATCTTTCTCTGCCTCTTCGGCGGGCCGAGCCAACTCGAGACGTTCGACCTCAAGCCTAACGCACCAGAGAAGATCCGCGGGCCGTTCAAGCCGACGGCTTGCAAAACGCTGGGATTGCTCATCAGCGAAGAACTGTCACGGTTGGCGGCAATCAGCGACAAGTTTTGCGTCATTCGCTCGATGACGCACTCCTACAACGATCACAGCACGGCGGGGCATTACATCCAGACGGGCCATCCCTGGCACATTCCCATCGGCGGCGGATTCAACGCCACGCCTCGCGACTGGCCGTCGATCGGCTCGGTCGTTGAATACATCCGCCAGCGCGGCGGCATCGACGCCCGCGAGGGACTGCCGGCGTATGTCGTGACCCCCAATTTTCTCGGCTGCCTGGAAGAGTATTCGACGCAGCTCATTCGCCCCGGGGAATACGCGGGCTGGCTCGGTCGCGGCTACGACCCGCTGACGACGCAGATCAGCAAGCGCGACAAGAAGGACAATCCGTACTTTCGCGACTGCACCGACGAGGAGCTGAATTACCAGATTCAAGGGCTGAAGCTGCCCGCGGAGTTGACGCTGGAGCGGCTCGACAAGCGGAGGACGCTGCTGGCGCAGTTCGATGATCAGGTAAAGGCGAAAGCGCAAACCCGATCGATCGAGGCGCTCGACAAGCTCAGCCAGCGGGCCTGGTCGCTGGCGACGAGCCCGGCGACTCGCCAGGCGCTTGACATCAGGAGCGAGCCGGCCGAGCTGCGCGACAAATACGGCCGCAACTTGTTCGGCCAGTCGGTGCTGCTGGCGCGGCGGCTGGTCGAGGCGGGCGTGAAATACGTCACCGTGCATTACGATGCGGTGGACGGCTATAGCTGGGACTCGCACGTCCACAGCAACGACGTGAAGAAGTTTTTGTTGCCGTCGCTGGACAAGGCGCTGTCGTCGCTGATTACCGATCTCGACGAGCGCGGCTTGCTCGATGAAACGCTGGTCGTCTGCCTCGGCGAAATGGGACGTACGCCTTCGGCCAACGCGACCTGGGGCCGCGGGCACTGGAGCACGCTCTTTCCGGCGGTCGTGGCCGGCGGCGGCATTCGCGGCGGCATCGTCTATGGCGGCAGCGACAAGGACGCGGCCTATCCAATCGACTATCCGGTCAAGCCCGAAGACCTGGCGGCCACGATTTACCACGCGCTGGGGATCGATCACCAATTGCAGGTGCCGGATGCCACTGGCCGGCCGGTGTATGTAGTCGATGGAGGCAGGCCGGTGATGGAGTTGTTTGGGTAAACAGAAAGGAAATGCAAAATGATCAATGCAAAATGCAAAGGGCAAAATGCAATTTCGGCACCGCTGCCATTTTGACTTTTGCAATGATCATTTTGCATTTTGCATTTTTGGGCGATACGCTGAGGATTGCGACTGACGGTTGAACTCCAAGGAGTACGGCGATGTTGACACTCACTCACCCCTCCTCCCGCCGCGCATTCCTCCAAATCGGCTCGCTCGCACTCGGCGGGTTGACCCTGCCGCAACTGCTCGCAGCAAAATCGCTG
>DASRJP010000475.1:0-45160 GCA_035649415.1 Pirellulaceae bacterium
TGGCGAGAAGCAGCTCAACATCCTGCTGAGCATCAAGCCGATCGACAAGGCCAAGCTGAAGGCCTCCCTCGAGAAGGACGGCACCGACGACAAGTACTTCGCCTTCGATCCGCAGGTGAAGGTCAAGTTCGACGAGAAGGGCAAAGCCAGCTTTACGTTCGCCTATGCCGACGGGACCTCGAGCAACATCAGTGGCAGCCGGCTGACGGGGGAGGCGGCGGTTAAGGACGGCAAGCTGACCGGCACGGCGAAGCTGGCGGTCGATCCGGAGGGACGCATCAAGAGTCAGTTCGAGATCAAGTTCAGCGAGCCGCTGCTGGTTGCGAAGCTGCCCTCCGGCAAGCCGGAGGACGACAAACCGGAGAGCGACGAACCGGCCCCACCGAAGACCGCCAAGACGAAAGCCCCCAAGGCCAAGAAGGCCAAAGCCGATGACGACGATGTGCCGGCGCCGGAAACGCCTGAGGAAGCGGCCGAGCTGGCCAAGAAGCTGCTCGCCGACGCGCTCGGCGACGACGACGAGGCCCCCAAGAAGAAGTCCGCCAAGCCGGCCGATTCGCTGAACGTCAAGGATCTGCCGCTGCCGAAGGACTCCAGCGACGTCGAGTACAAGAAAATCGTCCAGCAGATGACGTTCAAGACGGAGTCTGATGTCGAAACGACAGCGGAGACGTTTGCCGCCGGACTGAAGAAGCAGGGTTGGGAAAAATCGGGCGCGGACCTCTTGGGCGCTGAGTCGGCCATTCTCAAGCGGAAGCGCGGCAAGGCGGAGCTGACGATTTTCGTCAAGCCCTCCGGCGATGGGAGTGCGGTCACGATGATGACCAGCGGCCTGTCGTGGGAAGATAAGGGCGGCTGAACCGGCTTGCCCACTCAGCGGCAGCGCGACCTATGGCGGCAATGACGCCGCTAGCTCCCCATTCTGGCAGTGAGCCGACCGGCAGCTAGCCACTGCCACCAGCAAAGCGATTGGCCGCAGCAAACTCTTGTTCAACTTTGACTTGCGGCTCAAAAAGGGGTATCCTGACGGGAGCGGCCCGTTCGGGTTTTATGGCGCTTGTGTCGAGATCGCCCGCCCCAGGGCGGACCAAGATGGGCCAAAAGGCCGATTTAATACCGATCGCCGCTTCCGGCGGTCTGGGTGAGTGTGTCATCAGGGAGTGCGACCATGATGGAAGGCGTTGGAGTAGCAAGTCGGACCGTCTCCTCGGGCAATGACGCGCCGGTTGCGCTGGAACAGCGCGAAGAAAAGAAATTCCAATACCCCGGCATACCGACGACGTGCGACGGTTCCGAAGCGGTCGTTCACGTCGAGATCAACGTCACGCAGGCGTCAGGCGCCTTTCCGATCACCAGCTCGACCAACATGGGTGGCGGATACAATGCCGCGGTCAGCGCCGGCCATAAGAACCTGTGGGGCGACACCCTCCTGTTCGTCGAGCCGGAGAGCGAGCACTCGGCAGCCACTTTCTGCGAAGGGTTTGCCGCTTCCGGCGGGCGCGTCACGAACTTTACGTCGGGCCAGGGCCTGGTCCTGATGAAGGAAGTGCTCTACACGATCAGCGGCAAGCGATTGCCGGTGGTAATGAACATCGGCGCGCGGGCGCTGACCAGTCATTCGCTCAACGTGCACGCCGGCCACGACGACATGATGAGCGTGGCGGACTGCGGCTGGGGGATGCTGTTTGGCCGCAACGCGCAGGAGGCGGGCGATCTGTGCCTGATCTCGCGGCGGGCAGCCGAGGCGTCCCAGACGCCGTTCTTCAACGTCCAGGACGGCTTCCTCACGACCCACACGGTAGAAAAGGTGCGGCTGCCGGAACTGGAGTTCATGAAGGAGTACATCGGCAAGCCCGAAGACCACCTGATGAACCTGATGGACCCGGCCAACCCAATCATGTCGGGTGTGGTGCAGAACCAGGACTCGTACATGAAGGGGAAAATCGCCCAGCGGTGGTACTACGACCGCGTTGGGCCGGGGCTGGAAGAGGCGTTTCAGCTCTTTGCCGACAAGACCGGCCGCAAGTACGACTTCGTGATGCCGTATCGCTGCGAGGACGCGCAGTACATCCTTGTCGGCATGGGCTGCTACATGGAGACCACGCAGTCCGTCGTCGATTACCTGCGGGAGAAAAAGGGGATTGCGGTTGGCTACTTGAACGTCGTCTGCTTCCGGCCGTTCCCGTCGCGGCAAATGGTCGATGCACTCAAGAATTGCGAGGCGTTCACGGTGCTCGAGCGGATGGACGATCCGCTGTCCACCACCGGCAATCACCTGACACGCGAAATCAAGGCCGCCTTCTGCGACGCGATCACCGGCGGCAATGGTCTCGAAAAGATCGATCGAGTGCCGCGGATCTATTCCTGCTCGGCCGGCCTTGGCAGCCGCGACGTGCGAGCCGGCGACCTGTTCGCCGTGGTAGACAACATGATCGAGGACGGGCCCGACTACTTCTGCATCGGCATCGACCATCCGCTAGCGCTGAAAGTCAAGGAAGACCCCGATTTGCGCGAGCCCGGCTCGTTCTCGATGCGCGGGCACTCTGTCGGCGGGTTCGGCAGTGTTACGACCAATAAGGTCATCGCCACCATTGCCGGCGACGTGTTCGGCAAGGACGTGCAGGCCTATCCCAAGTACGGCTCGGAGAAGAAGGGACTGCCGACGACGTACTATCTGACGATCTCGGACCAGCACATCTATCTGCACAGCGAGCTGGAATTTGTCGATCTGGTGGTGCTCAACGACACCACGGCCCTGTTCAGCGGCAATCCGCTCGACGGGCTGCTTGAGGGGGGCGCGATCGTGATGCAGTCTTCGTTTTCGAGTCCTAAGGAAGTGTGGGAGCGAATTCCAGTGCATCACAAGCGATTCATCCGCGAGAACAAGATCCGCGTCTATTTTGCCGACATGGTGCAAATCGCCCGCGAAGTGGCGTCGGTGGCCGACCTGCAAATGCGCATGCAGGGGATCGTGCTACTCGGCGCGTTTCTCAAGCTCACCCCCTACGGCGAACAGAGCGGAATGACCGACGATCAGGTGTATGCCGGCGTCGAGAAAGCGCTGCGCAAGTATTTCGGCAAGCGTGGCGATCGCGTGGTGCAGGACAACATGACGTGCGTGAAGCGGGGTTACAAAGAGATGCAGGAAGTGCCGCAGAGCCTGATTCAAGCCTAATACGAATTCGCGGCACGGGCCGCGTTTCCAGGAGAGGAATGCTATGAGTGTGGAGACGAAACTTCCGTCGCTCAACGAAGCCAACGAGCGGGATCCGTTTAACAATAGCAGTTACGGTACGCTCGTTGACGCTCCGTACAAGCCTGTCGAATTGCCTGTTTTGAACGTCAGCGACTTCAACGACCGCATCATTCGGGCGTACGAGGACGGCAGCGCGGAAAAGAAGCTGCCAGCCGATCTGTCGGTGGCCCGCTCGCTCATTCCGGCCGGCACGGCGACGCTGCGGGATTTCAGCTATATCGCCCCGGACATCCCGGAGTACATCCCCAGCAACTGCACCGGCTGCATGGACTGCGTGACGCTCTGTCCGGACACGGCCATCCTGGGCAAAGTCCTCAGCGAGAGCGAGTTCAACCAGAAGCTGGAGACCATCAAGGACCCCGCTGACCGCGAGATGTTCAAGGCCCAGTGGTCCAAGACCCGGAAGTACTACGAAGGACCGCAGAAGAAACAGGGCGAAGGGGGGATGTTCAACATCATCATCGACCCCAGCAAGTGCAAAGGCTGCGCGGAATGCGTCACGGTTTGCGACGACCTAGCCTTGAAAATGATTCCCAAGACCGAGGAGGTGATGACCTCCGTCCGCAAGAGCCATCGCTTCTTCAAGGAATTCGGTCCGTCGAATGAAAAATACGTCAGCGACAATCTCCTCATCGACATGATGCTCAAGGAGAAGACGCACGTTTACGTGGGCGGCGCCGGTTCGTGCGCCGGTTGCGGCGAGGGAACCGCCCTGCGGATGATGTGCGCCGCCACGGGGGCCAAATTCGGCGACCAATGGGGAATCATTGCGGCCACCGGCTGCAACACGGTCTACACCTCGACCTATCCGTATAACCCATACCTCGTGCCGTGGACCAACTCGCTTTTTGAAAACGCGCCCGCCATGGCCATGGGCGTGCGGTCCCGCTGGGACCAGATGGGCTGGCAGGATCGGCCGCTGTGGTGCCTGGGCGGGGACGGCGCCATGTTCGACATTGGCTTTCAGTCGCTCTCCCGCATGTTTGCCAGCGGCATGAACATCAAGGTGTTTGTGCTCGACACGCAGGTGTACTCGAACACGGGCGGACAAGCTTCGACGAGCAGCTACACCGGCCAGAACACGAAAATGAGTGTGCACGGCAAGGCAATCTCCGGCAAGCAGGAGCGCCGCAAGGAGATCGCCCAGATCGCCATGATGCATCCGCGAACGTTCGTGGCCCAGACCACCTGTGCCCACGTCAACCACTTCTATCGCTCAGTCCTCGACGCGCTGGAGTTCGATGGGCCGGCGATTATCTGCTGCTATACGACCTGCCAGCCGGAGCATGGCGTGGCGGACAACATGGCCACCGACCAGGCGCGGCTCGCAGTCGATACCCGCGCCTTTCCGCTCCTGATTTACGATCCGCGCAAGGGAGACACGATTTCCGAGCGGCTCTCGCTCCAGGGAAACCCGGCGGTCAACGAGGACTGGTGGACCAATCCGAAGACCGGTCAGCAAGTCGATTTCATCGACTTCGCCCGCAGCGAAGGAAGGTTTGGAAAGCACTTCGACAAGGACGGCAATCCCAGCGCCACGCTGCTCTTGGCGAAAGAAGACCGGATGGAGAACTGGCACGTGCTCCAGGACTTGGCTGGTGTCCGCGGCAAAAAGGCCGCTGCCAAGCCGGCTGCACCGGCGGCCGCCAAACCTGCCGCTGAGAAGCCGAGTGCTGCGGCAATTGCGAAGGCGGCTGCGAAGCCGGCTCCTGCCGCTGCCAAGCCCAACGGCGATTTCAGCGTCGGGATGCGGATCAAGTACAACGACGGCAGCGCCTGGATCGCGGGCGTGATCGAGTCGCTTGAGCCGGCCGTTGTGAAGCTGGAAGACAGCTCGGTCATCAAGACGAGCCTGGACCACCTCAAGGAAGGGGCCAGGGCAGGGCTGATCGTGCACGCGTGATGCGAAGCTTCGGCGGGACGCGAAGCAAGAAATCCGAAGCTCGAAATTCGAGACAAATCAGAAACACGAAACGGAAGAATGACCTAAACGAGTTCGCGCGATCGTGTCGTTTCAGTCATTTTTCCGTTTAATGAATTCGAATTTGTTTCGTATTTCGAGCTTCGTGCTTCGAATTCTGCCCCAACACCACCGCTGGCCCGATCAAAAATTCTCCTTCAGCCCGTGCCTGCGGTATCTGATGTTCCGCGGGTTCATCGAGTGCCCCCAACTGATCTCGCCCACGGCCACGCCAAACGCGCCCGCAATCAGTTCCCGCTCCTGAGGGCTGGGGGTCCAGCGCCCCTCGGCAATGGCCGCGACGCGGGCGAAGTCCAGGCCGCTACGCTCGCTGATTTCCTCGACTGAAAGCCCGGTAACCTCGAACAAGTGCTCCACCGTTTTCATACGGTCCAAAATAACCGCCCTGCCAGCGGCGGCAAGAGCAGCCGCAGGGTAGACTAGGGGCTGCCCCGAGCCCGCGAAACCGGCCGCCGCCAGTCCGGGTAATATCGCGTGCGGGGCCGACCTATTCCCACGTTCTTCCTTGCGAGCATCTGCCATGTTCTGGCTTGTCCGTTCCCCGCTGCTGGCGGCCGGTCTGCTGCTGGCGCTGGTTTCCGCTTCCCAGGCCGCCGACGAGCGGACCGCCGCGGATCTGCTTCCCGGAACGGTCGTCGCTTACGGCGAGGTCCGCGAGACCAAGCGAATCATTGATACGGTGCTCGACCATCCGCTGGCGGCGGAGTTGAAGGCCCATCCCAACTACCAGCAGGCGCTGGCCACGCCGCAATACGAGCGGTTTCAGGCGGTCGTGAAGGCCGTCGAAGGAAAGCTCGGCATTCCCTATCGCCAGGCGGTTTCCGAACTGGTCCAGGGTGGGATCCACATCGGCTTTGACCTGCCGACGCAAGGCGTGATTGTGCTGTCCAAGGCGGCGGACGAGAAATGCGCGGCCAAAGCGCGGGACGCGGCACTGGAGCTGGTGCGCGCCGAAGCCCAGCGGCAAGGTCAGGGCGACCCGATCAAGACGGACGACCATCGCGATATTCCGCTCTACGAGATCGGCGAGGCGCGGATCGCGGTGGCCGGTCCCTGGATCATCGCCTCGAACAAGCCGCTGCTGCTCAGGCTCACGCTCAATAACTTTTTGGCGAAGGACGCTTCCCTCTCCGACGACGATCAGTTCAAGAAGGCGCTCGCCAGCCGGCCGCAGAATGCCGCCGCCTGGGGTTATGTCGACCTGCGGCTGCTGCGGGACTTCGGCGTGCTGAAGAAAGCGTTGTCCCAAAAGAGCGACAACCCGGCGATCGAACTGATTGCCGGCGGGGTCGTCGGCGGTCTGCCCACGGCGCCGTATGTGACGGCGGGGGTCGAACTCGATGCGACCGGTGTGCGGCTGACTGCCGCTTTGCCGAGCGACGTCAAGGCTGCTGCCGGCAAGCGCGAGTTCTATCTTGGCAAAGACGGCGGAGGCCAGGCGCCTCCGCTGCTCAAACCGAGCGAGACGATCCTGTCGCTGGCCACGTATCGCGACTTCGCCTCGATGTGGCGCAACGCGCCCGATTTATTCGATGAGAAAGTGAATGCCGGCATCGCCCAGGCTGAGTCGAACCTGATGACGATTTTCGCCGGCCAGAATTTTCGCGACGATATCCTGGGGAACCTCGAGCCGCAGATGCAGCTTGTCGTGGCCCGACAGAAGTGGCCGCAAGCGGGCGTGACGCCGGCGATGAAGTTGCCGGCGGTCGCGGTCGTGATGCAGATGAAGAACCCCGAAGAGACGACGCGGATTTTCAAAGTCACGTTCCAGAGCGTCGTCGGGTTTCTGAACGTCGCCGGGGCTCAGAACCGGCTCGCGCCCTTGGACCTGAACATGGAGCGGTCCAAAGATTCTCTGTTGGTCGCGGCCGAGTACTTGCCGCCGAAGGATGAAAAGGTGCGAGTGGCGGCCCCGCCGAATTTCAACGCCTCGCCGACAATTGTATTCGTGGGGAACAAAGTGATTTTGTCGAGCGCCAAGCCGCTGGCACTTGAGCTAGCCGCGGGACTCGACAAGCAACCCGCGGCAACGCCGGGAGTGAATTCAGCGATCGAAGCCGACAATCAGATCTTGCAGTCAATTCTGGCCGACAACCGCGAGCCGCTGATCGCGCAGAACATGCTCGAGCAGGGGCGCGATCGGGCGGCGGCCGAGAAGAATATCGATCTGGTCCTGGCGATCCTCAAACACTTCGACAAGTCGTCGCTGAAGCTGACGACCGACGGCGGGAAGATCGAGTTGGCGCTGGACGTGCGGCTGAAACAGTCAAAGTAAAACGGAATTCATTCCGCGCGAACCCATGTTGTATTGACGGCGAAGGAACGGAATCAATTCCGTTCTACGGAGAGATGGAGATGGCGCGAGAACTGACGACGATGCCCGCCGACGAAGCCTGGCAGCCGTTTGAACCCAGCTCCGCCAGTCCCTTCGACCGACGGGCCGCGGCACATCTCTTCCGACGCGCCGGTTTTTCCGCCAATTCGCGGCAACTCGACGAGGCCGTCGCCGCCGGGCCCCGCGCTGTCGTCAAACAGCTTGTGGCATCCGCCGCGGACGAAGGCAAATTCGCCGGCGAGATGAAGTCGTTTGCCGATACCGTGCTGGCCGTCAACAACCCTGAGTCGCTGGCTGCATGGTGGCTGTACCGCATGCGGCATTCGCCGGCGCCGCTGCTGGAGAAGATGACGCTGTTCTGGCACGGGCATTTTGCCACCAGCGCGGCCAAGGTGACCGAAGTGCCGCTGATGTACCGTCAGAATCGTCTGCTGCGGCAATACGCCCTGGGGGATTTCGAAAAGATGGTGCAGGGAATCGCCCGCGATCCGGCGATGTTGCTGTATCTCGACTCGGCGACGAATCGCAAGACGCATCCCAACGAAAATTTCGCACGCGAGGTGATGGAGCTGTTCTGCCTGGGCCTGGGTAATTACACCGAGAAAGACATCCAGGAGCTGGCCCGCTGCTTCACCGGGTGGGAGATCCAGTACGGCGAGTTCAAATTCAATCCCTACCAGCATGATCGCGGCAGCAAGACGGTGCTCGGCAAAAGCGGCGACATGGACGGCGATGAGGGGATTCGGGCGATCCTCGAGCGGCCGGCGGCCGCGGAATTCCTCTGCACCAAGCTGGTGCGGTATTTCGTGGCTGACGATGTGCCAATCACCAAAGAGCTGATCGCGCCGCTGGCGACAAACATGCGGGAGAGCAAATACGTTTCCGCGCCCGTCGTCGAGACCATCCTCACGAGCCGGTTGTTTTTCTCGCCGGACGTCCGCGGGCAGAAGGTCCGCTCGCCGGTCGAACTCGGCGTCGGCTTTTTGAAGTCGCTCGATGCGGCGGCCAACATGCAAGACCTGGCGCGGCAGCTCCGCGAAGTTGGACAGTTGCCGCTATTCCCGCCGAACGTGAAGGGGTGGAATGGAGGCCGGGAGTGGATCAATTCGTCGACGCTTCTGGGACGGGCAAATCTCGTGCGGCGGATGGTGGACCAATCGGGGCTGCGGCTGGGAGACCAGCCGGCCGACGATTACTTCGCATCGCTCGGCTGGAAGAGTGACGAACAGATCGTGGCTGGATTGTGCGAGCTGCTGTTAGCCGCTCTGCCGCCGGCCGACGTTCGCGATCGGCTCAAAGCCGAACTTGCGAGCAAAGAAGGCGGCCGCAGCGGGGCGCTGCGGCGGACGCTGGTGACGCTGGGATCGCTGCCGGAGTTTCAATTGAGCTAAGGAGATGATCGATGATGGGTCCATTTTCCCGCCGCCGCTTTCTCGCTTCGGTCGCTGCCGCGTCTACCACGAGCGGCCTGGTCTCCCTGGCCCCCCAAGTGCCTTGGTTCCTGGCTGATTCCGCCGCGCTTGGCGCCCAGGCTGGCGCTACGGGTGAAAAAATCCTCGTCGTCGTCCAGCTCAGCGGCGGCAACGACGGCCTGAACACGGTCATCCCTTTCCGCGACGAGCGGTATATCAAGGCTCGCCCCAGCCTCAAGTTTGACGAAAACAGCGTGCTGAAGATCGATGCCGACACCGGCTTTCATCCCAGCCTGAAAGGCCTCACGAAGCTCCTGGAGGCTCAGCAGCTTTCGATCGTGCAGGGAGTCGGATATCCCAATCCCAATCGCTCGCACTTCGAGTCGATGGACATCTGGCACACGGCGCGAAACGAGGTCGGCGGTGATCGGACCGCCGGCTGGATTGGCCGCGGCCTCGATTCCCGGCAGGAAGACTGGAATCGCACGCCCGATCCGGGCGCTTTACACCTGGGCGAAGAAGTCCAGCCGCTGGCCCTGCTGGCCCGTGCGGTGCCGGTGCCATCGATCCGCTCGCTGGAGCAATTCCAGCTCGACCTGGGCGGCAACTTCCGTCTGAGACAGTCGATCGAGTCGGCGGCCGGCGCTTCGCGAAGCGACGCCAGCGAGCTGCTGAAGTTTGTGCAGACACGGACGACGTCGGCACTGGAAGTCAGCCGGAGGATCGAAGCGACAGCCAAGGACTACAAGACGCCCGTGGTCTATCCGGAAACTGGCCTCGCCCACAAGCTCAAGCAGGCGGCCCAGCTCATCGACGCCGGCCTTTCGACGCGCGTTTACTACGTCGCTCTCGACGGCTTCGACACCCATTCGCAGCAGGCCGATGCGCATTCCGGTTTGCTCTTGCAGCTTGGCGACGCGCTGGCCGCTTTTGCCGAGGACTTGCAGACCCACGGGCATTTGGAGCGGGTGACGACGCTTGTCTTCAGCGAGTTTGGCCGGCGGCTGGCGGAGAACGCCAGCCAGGGGACGGACCACGGCGCCGCCGCGCCGGTGTTCCTTGTCGGCAGCAAGGTGAAAGCGGGGCTCGTCGGAAAACATCCGAGCACGGCGGAACTCGACGATGGCGACGTCAAATTCGCCATCGATTTCCGCGCGATCTATTCGGCCCTGCTGACTCAGTGGCTTAACTGGCCGGCAGCGGCTATTCTGGGCGGTGAATTCCAGCCCGCCGAAGTGCTCAAGGCCTGACCAGCCCGAAGTGCAAACGAAGGATACGGTAGCGGGCGGGTGGACGGCGTGTCCCTCGCTGGCGCGTCGGGCTTGCGTCGCCGCGCACTCGAAGTCATCTAGCCATGCCCCACGCTCTCGATGCCGCTCGCCTTAAAACCGTTCAGCTCGTGCCGCTGACGCCGATGTCGGCCGATGGCAAGCGGATTTTGCCGGACGTGATGACCGCGTTCATTCGCGACCTGGCCAAGGCCGGCATTCGCGTCTTTTTGCCGGCGGCCGGGACCGGCGAATTCCATTCGCTGTCGGCGGACGAAATTGTCGAGTGCGTCGCGGCCACGCGGGCGGGCGCGGGACCGGAGGCGACGGTTATCGCCCCGATCGGCTTTGGACTTGGACACGCGCTGTCCATCGGCAAACGGGCCATCGAGGCAGGAACCGACGGGTTTCTCGTGATGCCGCCGGTCCAGCCGTACCTTTGCGACGCGGGGATCAAGGAATACTTGGCGGTGCTGGCGAGTGAATTGCCGCGGCCGCTGCTGACGTACAAGAAAGGGCCGGTTCCCAGCGATGGTTTGCTCGCGGAGCTGGGTATCGCCGGTAAGCTGGCCGGCATCAAATACGGCGAGAACAACCTCGACGCGGCGGCGCAGCTCATCGCGAAACTCGGTGGACGGGCAATCGTTTCCTGCGGCACTGCCGAGCGGCACGCGCCGTATTTTCATCTGGCCGGGGCCATTGGCTACACATCCGGCGCCGGCAATCTCTGCCCTAAGCTGACGCTGGCGATGCACCGGGCGCTGGTTGGCGGCGAGTTTGCCGAGGCGCTGCGAATCCAGTCCCTCCTGCGCCCCATTGAGGATTATCGCGCCCGCGCTGGCGACTCCTACAACATCAGCATGCTGAAGGCGGCGATCCGCGCCACGGGCCGCGATTTCGGCCCGGCCCGATTGCCGCAGCGGCCGATCAGCGCGGCGGAGGAACAGGAGATCGTCGCACTGGTCAGGCCGATCCTGGCGGCGGAGGCAGGGCTGTAGAACGGATTTTGATCTGTTCCGAGTTTTTAACGGAATGAATTCCGTTTTACGAATATGCCCCTCATCGACGTCCATTCGCACGCCTGGCAGTTCCCCGGCGATTTCAGCGAGGATTTCATCCGCCAGGCGAAGCGCGCTCGCGCCGGCACGGAGGTCGATCTTTCGGTGCGCCTTGCGGACTACGACCGGGCCAGCGTCCCGGGCGTGAAGACAATTGTCTTCGGCGGCAAGGCGCGGCTCAGCGGACTGTGGGTCAACGACGCCTATGTGGCCAAATACGCCGCGCAGGCTCCAGACCGGTTGATCGGCTTTCTCGCCGTCGATCCCACTCAGCAAGGCTGGGAGCGCGAGCTGCGCGCCGGACACCAGGAACTCGGCCTCCGCGGCATCAAGCTCCTTTCCATGTATGCCGGCTTTCGGCCCGACGAATCGCGCCTCGATCCGCTGTGGCAATATGCGACCGACCACCGGCTGCCGGTGCTGCTGCACACCGGCACCACGTTTGTCGCCCAGGCCCCGCTGGAATGCACCCTCCCGCGGCATTTGGACGCCGTGGCCACGCGATTTCCCGAGGTGAAGATCATCATGGCGCACCTGGGGCACCCCTACGAAGGGGAGTGCGTCGTCACGATCCGCAAGCATGCCAATGTCTATGCCGACATCAGTGCCCTGCACTACCGGCCATTTCAGTTCTTCCACAGCCTGATGCTGGTGCAGGAATACGGCGTGTGGGACAAGGTGCTGTTCGGCACGGACTACCCTTTCACGACGGTGCAGGCCACGCTCGACGGCCTGCGCAGCCTCAACAAGATGGTTGATGGGACGAACCTGCCCCGGCTGAAGACGGAAGAGATGGAGAAGATGATTGAGCGGGATAGTTTAAAGCTCCTGGGGCTGTCGGACTGAAACCAATCATCACTCAGGAGATGCCGGCTGTGGACGATCGGCCCACTGCGAGACAACAAAGCGAGCCGTCGTCGTCACCATTGCACTCCTGGTTGCGGGCACTGGCGATCACCCTGCTGGGTTGTTTGCTCCTCGGTCTGGGCTGCTTTGTTGTGCTGGGCACGATTTTGCCCCAGCGGATGAACCTGTATTCGGCCGCAGTCTGGCAGCAACTCTGTTTTGCCGTTGCGCTGGCGGCCATCCTGGCGATTATCATCCTCTGGCAGCGGGCACGCGGTTCATCGCTCGCCGAACTGGGCTGGGGAAAGCCAACGACGACGATCGCGTTGACACTGGGTGTCCTGCTCGGCGCGGCCTATATCACCGGCAGCTATTTCGGGGCCAGGCACGTTCTGCCCGGGGTAAACGCTCTGGAATTTCACTGGATTCGCCTGGTGCTCGCACCGCTGGGCATCCTGATGGCCGTGGCCGAAGAGACGATGATGCGCGGATTCTTCATGACCGAGCTGCAGAGGGGCCGCGTTGCCACCTGGCTGCAAATCGTCGCTTCCGGCGCTTGCTCGGCGGTCTATCACTCCTTTCAAAACCCGACGATCGAGGGTTTTCTGCCGTCCTTCGTACTGTTTTCGCTGCATGCGGGATTGTACGTGCTCGGAAGGCGCAGCCTCACGCCAACAATTCTCGCGCATAGCATCTACCACGTGTTCGGCGAGCCTTATTTGCTCATGATGGCGATGGTAGCCGCCGGCCAGGCGAGTGCTGGATCTTGACCTTGGTGCGATTGGAAATCGACGGCCCGAGGAGCCTCAAGATCGCTCACGAGCTACACCTGCCAGTCCCCCGGCTCGCCGCGGCGATCGATAAAGCGGCTCCCTTTGCCTTCGAATCTCGGCAGCGTTCCCAGCGGGACGCAGCAAACTTCGACCTTCAGCCCCAGTCTCAGCCGCAATTCGCGGGCCACGCGCTGGGGCGCTGCCAGCCGGTCTTCGATTTCCACGGTCATCGCGTCGATGTTCGCGCTCCGCGTGACCACGGCGCGGTATTCGACCACTTCCGGAAAACCGCGGATGATCTGGTCCAGCGAGCTGGGAAAGATATTGACCCCGCGAACTATCAGCATGTCGTCGGCCCGGCCCAGCACGCCTCCTTCGAGCAGCACGAATTGATTGACCCCGCCGTGCCGCACCCGCGGTCGTACGAGGTCCCCCGTGCGATAGCGGATCACCGGGCTTCCTAGCCGCCCCAGCGGCGTGAGCACCAGCTCCGCCAGCTCGCCGTCCTCGGCCGGACCGCCCGTGGCGACCGACAGGAACTCGGCGATGAACTCGTTCTCGATGACGTGCAGTCCGCGATGCTCGCTGTCGCCGTATCCCCAGGGGCCCACTTCCGACGCCCCCGCGTGATCGATGACCGTCGCGTTCCAGGCCTGCTCAATCCGCCGCCTCACATGCGGCAGCGAACCGCCGGGCTCCCCGGCGACGATGATTTTCCGTACTTTGAGCGCCGCCGTATTGATCTGGTTTTCATCGGCAATCTCGGCCAGCCGCAGGGCGTAACTCGGCGTGCAGCAGATCGCCGTGGCCTGTGTGGCGCGGATCATTTCCACGCGGGCCAGCGTGTTCATGCCGCCGGTGGGAACGACCATTGCCCCGCGGGCGGCGGCCGCGTCGCTGGCGCTCCAAAAGCCGATGAACGGCCCGAAGGAAAAGGCCATTACCACGCAGTCTTCCGGCCCAATGTCCGCCGCGTCGAGCACGTACTGCCACGATTCGATCCACCACTGCCAGTCCTCGGCCGTGTCCAGCACGGCCATCGGCCGGCCCCGAGTGCCGCTGGTGCGGTGATAGCGGACGTACTTCGGCAGCGGGTAGGTGAGATTGGCGGCAAACTCCGCGCCCACCGGCACGGTCACCAGCTCGTCCTTGAACGTGTACGGCAGTTTTGCCAGCTCGTCGAGCGACGCCAGCGGCAGTCTCACGCCTGCCAGCTTTTCCGCATAGAAGCGATTGAGGGCGATGAGCTTGCCCAATAGCGCGCTGAGCCGTTCGAACTGGCGCTGGCGCAGCTCCTGCCGCGGCAGTTGCTCCAGTCGGCGGCGGTCGTCGTAGGAAATGCGAAGCATGAGAGAATCATACAGAGGTCAGAGGTCGGAGGTCAGAGGTGAGTGAGCCTCGGGATTTATCCCCGTGGCCTATCATCCTCACGCTGCAATCGTCGCGCGAGCCTCGCCTCCTCCACCCAGCAATAAATGCACGGCACGATGAACATCGTCACGGCCGACATCAGCATGCCCCCCATCGAGGGAATGGCCATCGGCTGCATGACGTCCGAGCCACGGCCTTGGGCGAGGAGCACCGGCAATAGGCCGATGACCGTCGTGGCCGTCGTCATCAGGCTGGGGCGGATGCGCTTGGAGCCGGCATCGACGACCATGTCGCGGACTTCGTCCTGGGTCGTCGGCTGGCGCTCGCCGAAGACCTGCGTCAGATAAGTGGCGAACAGGACGCTGTCGTCCTCGGCCACGCCAAACAGAGCGATGAAGCCCACCCACACTGCCACGCTCAGGTTGTATCCCGCCCAGGCCAGGAGCAAAAAGCCACCGGCGGTCGAAACGATCACGTCGGCGAATACGAGGAGCGCGACCCACCAGCGGCCGAAACCAAGATAGAGCAGTACGAGCTGCACGGTCAAGCAGATCGGCAGCAGAATCGACAGCCGCTGTATGGCCCGCACCTGATTCTCGAACTGGCCGGCCCATTTGTAGTAATACCCCGGCGGGAATTTCAGTTCGCCGCTGGCGATCTTGGCCTGAATCAGTCGGTCGGCATCTTCGACAACCGATACTTCATCACGATCGCGCGTGTTCAGCGTGACGTAGCCGACGAGCAGCGCGTTCTCGCTTTTGATCTCCTGTGGGCCGATCGTGTAGCGAATGTCGGACACCTGGCTGAGCGGAATGTGAGCGCCATCGGCAGCCGGGACGAGGATCCGCTGCAGATCCTCCAGGTTGTCGCGCAGCTCGCGGGGATAGCGGACGCGAATCGGGTACCGCTCGCGCCCTTCCACCGACGTGGTCAGGTTCTCGCCGCCGATGGCGATCTCGATCACGTCCTGCACGTCGCGGATGCTCACGCCATAGCGGGCGATTTTCTCGCGGTCGATGGCAAACTCGATGTATGGCTTGCCTGTGATCCGGTCGGCCACCACGTCGGTCGCCCCGGGGACCTGCTTGAGAATCTGCTCCAATTCCAGGCCGACCTTTTCGATATCACGCAAATCCGCGCCGTAGATTTTGACCCCCATCATGGCCCGAAAGCCGCTCTGAAGCATCACGATCCGCGTCTGGATCGGCTGCAGCCACGTCGGCAGGACGCCGGGAATCTCCGTCTTCTCGGCAAGTTCCGCCAGGATTTCGTCCTTGGTGATCCGCCGTTCGTCGGGCCAGACCCAGCGCAGCGGCGGTTTGGTCCACTCCGGCCAGGCGTCGTAAAATCGCTCCTGCCGAACGCGCCGCCACTGATCGACCGGCTTGAGCATGATCACGGTCTCGATCATGCCGATCGGGGCCGGATCGAGTGCCGACTCGGCCCGGCCGACCTTGCCAACGACGCTTTCGACCTCCGGCACGCTGCGAATCGCCCGATCCTGCGTCGAGATCACCTCCATCGCCGCGGACAGCGAGCCGGCCGGCACGAGCGACGGCATATACAGTAGCGATCCTTCATCCAGCGGCGGCATGAATTCGCGGCCCAGGCCGGGGATCGTATGTTTCAGGTCGCCGTAGACGGCTACCTGGTTGAGATTCACGCCCAGCCGCGCAGCGGCTTGTTCTATCGGCCACATCAGCCGCCCGAAGCCCAGCCACACCAGCAGCCCGGCGAAAACCGCCGCGACTGGGATCGACAAGAACAGCCCCTTGTGAGCCAGCACCCACCGCAGTGCCGGCACATACCACCACAGGACGAACCGCGAGACGATATTCTCTTCCAGCGGCAAAAGTCGCTCGCGCGTCATGCGGTAGACAATCATCGCGATTCCGATGCCGATTGCCCCCGCCAGCAGCCAACCGCGAGTCAGCGACGTCGTCGCGCCCGACTCCAGTCCCATCCGGATCAGCCAGCCGCTAACGACTGCGCCGACGAGACCTACTGCCGCCGCCCAGAGAAAACTCGTCCTCCGGCTCCATTGGATGGGCTTGAGGAGGTGATAGGTCAGCACGGGCACGACCGTGATCGACAGGATGGCCGACGCGGCAATGGCGAACGTCTTGGTGAACGCCAGGGGGTGAAACAGCTTCCCTTCCTGGTCGGTCAGCGCGAATACCGGAATGAATGAGACGACCGTGTTGGAAACCGCGGTCAGGATCGCCGGCCCGACCTCGAAGGCCCCTTCTTCGACACATTGGTAGTAGGTCTTGGACCCATCGTTCTTGGCGATGTGACGGTAAATGTTCTCCGTCATGATCACGCCCATGTCGGCCACGTCGCCAATGGCGATCGCCAGGCCGGCCAGCGACATGATGTTCGAATCGACGCCCAGAAAGTACATGATCAGAAATGAAATGGCCACCGACAGCGGTAGCGTGGCCACGATTGCCAGCGAGCTGCGGAAGTGGAGCAGGAAGACGAGCACCACCAGTGCCGCGGCTATCGCCTCCTCGGAAAGCGCCTCTTGGAGCGTGGCCATCGTCTCGTAGATGATCCCGGTACGGTCGTAGAACGGCACCAGGCGGACTTTTGACACGCTCCCGTCGGTCAGCGTCTTCCGCGGCAGTCCGGGCTCAATCTCGCGGATCTTGTCCTTGACTCGACGAATGACCGAGAGCGGGTTCTCCCCGTAGCGCATGACCACGACGCCGCCGACCGCTTCGACCCCTTCCTTGTCGAGCGCCCCGCGGCGGAACTCCGGCCCGAGCGTGACCGTGGCGACGTTCTTGACGTACAGCGGCGTGCCGCCGGTCGCCCGGATGACGACGTTTTCCAGATCCCGAGTCGACTTGATGAACCCCACCCCGCGGAGGAAGAACTCGACCTGGTTGATCTCGACTGCCTTGGCGCCGACGTCGATGTTCGAATTGCGGATGGCCTCGGTGACTTCCGTCAGCGTGATGTTATGCGCCCTCATCTTCACCGGATCGACGTCGATCTGGTATTGCTTGACGTGGCCGCCGATCGAAGCGACTTCCGACACCCCCTCGACCGCGTTGAGCTGATAACGGATGTACCAGTCCTGGATCGTCCGCAGCTCGCCCAGGTCGAAGCCTTCCCCTTCGATCGTGTACCAGAAAACCTGTCCCAATGCCGTCGCGTCTGGGCCGAGCACCGGCTCCACGCCCGCGGGCAATCGGCTGCGGGCGACGTTCAACCGCTCCAGCACGCGGCTGCGGGCCCAGTAGTAATCAACGTTGTCGTGAAAGATCACGAACACCATCGAGAAGCCGAAGCCCGAACCCGAGCGGATGACCTTCACGCCCGGCGTACCTTCCAGGGCGATCGTCAGCGGGTAGGTGACCTGGTCATCGACGTCCTGCGGGCTGCGGCCGGGCCAGTCGGCAAAGACGATGACCTGCTTCTCGCCGATGTCGGGGATGGCATCGACCGGCGTGTTGACGAGGGCATACCAGCCGCCGACGAGCAGCGCACCGATGGCGATGAGCACCAGGAAGGTGTTCTTCAAGCACCAGCGGATGAGGGCGTTGACCATGGCGACAGCTTCGCAGCATCAGGGCTTATGCTCTTGCGTCCCCTTCGCCTTTGTCTCCATGCCGTGTCCTGCATGTCCGCTGCCCCCACCGCCAATTCCGTCCGGATATAGCAGGCTGGCTTTGCCGCTGATCTGGAACTGCGAATCGAGGAGGAAACTGCCGCGGCTGACGACGGCGTCTCCCTCATTCAGGCCGTGCAGCACCGGGTAGTAGTCGCCGGCGCGCGAACCCAGGTGCGGCTCGACAAGCTGATAAACTCCCGGCTTCTGCTCGACGTACACAAGCTGCCGTCGTCCTGTCGTCAGGACCGCCTCGGCGGGGACAGCCAGGACTGCCGGCGGCTCGGTGGTCGCGGCCGGCTCGCCGGGAACCTTTTCCAGCGGCATTTCGCACACGCTGCAATTCGCCGCTTGCTCCGACACGATGTACGGGTGCATGGTGCAGACGAATTTCCCTTCCAGGCCCGTCGGCGCAGGGCCGCCGCCGGGCATGATCTGCACGCGGATCAGCGCCTGAGCGAACATGCCCGGCTTGAGCTTCCGCTCGTCATTTCTCAGGATCACCCGCACCCGCACGGTCCGCGTCTGCTCGTTGAGCACCGGCTCGACGAATCCGACCTGCCCCGTGAATGACGCGGCCGGATCGGATTCGAGCGTCACTTGCACCTGCTGGCCGAACTTGACCCACGGCAGATCGGATTCAAAAATCTCCAGGATCAGCCAGATGTGCCCCAGGTCGGCAATTGTGTACAGCGTCTCCCCCTCCTCGACATACTTCCCGGCCCGCACCATCTTTTCGATCACGGTGCCGCCGATGGGGGCAAACACGGTCAGGTGCGTGTCGGCCTGACCGCGGCGGAGAATGTCGTCGATTTGCTCGTCGGTGATGCCCCACAGCTGCAAGCGGCGGCGGGCGCTTTGGCTGAGCGACGGCAAAGTCGGCAGCACATTTCGCTGCCCTTGCTCGCGCCGCGCGGCTGACAAAAACTCTTCCTGCGTCGAGACCAGGTCGGGACTGTAAATGCTGACGAGATGGTCCCCTTGCTTGACCTGCGTGCCGGGAAAGTCGGCAAACACCTGGTCCACGCGCCCCTTGATGCGGCTGGCGATCTGCTTCATCCGCGTTTCATCGAAGTCGATCTTGCCGACGGTCCGCAGCTCGTGAAACAGCGGGCGCCTCTGGACCTTCGTCGTCCCGACGCGGGCCATCATTCGCGCGTGCTCGCTGAGCTCCAGGCGGGCGGGAAATTGGCCGGCATGTTCGTCCTGGCCGGTCTTCGTTTCCGCCTTGACCTCCTTGACGGGAATCAAATCCATGCCGCAGATCGGGCAGCGGCCCGGGTGATCCATGCGAATCGGCGGGTGCATCGAGCAGGTCCAAATGCCACCGCCGGCCGTATTGGCTTCTCGCCGCGGCCAAAAGACAATCACGGCGCACGTTGCCGCCGCGATCAAAGCCAGGGGAATTCCCCAGCTTTTGAGCCAGGCGACAGGGAAGCGGATTGCCATGATGCCGGCCTCGGTGCGTCGGCAGCCCGCAGGCGCCCAGGACCAAGTGCTGTGGGCATCCACAGTGTCGCCAACTGCTGGAAATTATACCTTGCGCAACTTGTAGGCCACATGGCAAAACGGCCATAGTACCCAAACCCGATCCCGATTCACCCGGAGTCATTCCCATGCAAGTCTGCTTCCAGATTTTTCGTAGCACCGTTCAGCCTTGGGAAGTGATGTTTGGCGAAGCGGCCAAATTCGCCTCTTCGGTGGGCCTCGAGCGCCTGATCGGCATTTCGCACTCGCACGAAGGCACGACCGGCGTGGTGACGGTGTGGTACTGGGGGGTCGCCGAAGCGGAGAAGCCGGCGTGAATTACCCAAACACCCGCTCGATCGGCGTCCCTTCGGACAGCTTGTACGGCCGGCCGGACGGATCGTGAATCTCGGTGGCGGGCGAAATGCCGAACCGCCAGAAGATTGTGGCGGCAAGGTCGGCCGGCGTGGCCGGGTCGAGGGCCGGATAGGCGCCGAACTTGTCGCTGGCGCCGTAGACCGCGCCGCCGCAAACTCCGCCGCCGGCGAGCAGCACCGTATAGCAATCGGGCCAGTGGTCGCGCCCCGCCTCCTTGTTGATCTTGGGCGTGCGGCCGAATTCCCCCAGCGCCACGATCAGCGTCGTCTCCAGCAGCCCTCGCTCGTGCAGATCCTCGATCAGTGCCGACAGCGCCTGCTCCGCCGGCGGCAGCAAGAACTCCCGGTGCTGGCGGAAATTCTGCGTGTGGGCGTCCCAGTTCTGCCCCTGCTGCCGAAAATCGTAAACGTTGACGAATGGCACGCCCGCCTCGACCAGCCGCCGCGCCACGAGCAGATGCTGCCCGCGCCAGTGACGCCCCGGTGCGTTCTGCGCCCCGGTGCCGCCATTTTCCGGCGGCATTTCGGCATGAATGCCGTACCGCTGCCGGGTTTTTTCGCTCTCGCGCGACAGGTCGAGCGCTTCGCTGACTTTCTGTGAAGCCAGCAACTCGAGCGCCCGATCGTAAAACTTGCGGAGCTGCCCCGAGCCGGCAAACCGCGCGTCGGCCGGATCGCCGCCGAGCGTGCTGACGAGCGACTGCCGCTCGCCGAGCCGCGAGAGATTCATTGAGTCGGGGAGCTTTAGCGAATCGGCTCCGTATGTTCCGGTCTTGTAATCGACGTTGATCAGAAACGGGTTGTACGCCGAGCCAAGGAAGCCGCCCCCCTGGCAGGGCGTGTGCACGACGTTGTGAAACTCAAATGGCAGCGCTGCGAACGGCACCGCGAGCTTCCGCTCTCGCTGCATGTAGCTGACCGCGCCACCGTAGCTGGGAAAAAACTGCGGCAGCGGAGCGAACAGCTCGCGGTCGCCGCCGGCCAGCGGGCGGCCGGTGAGCGACTCGATCGAGGCCGCGTCGTGCAGTCGGTTGGCGTGGTGCATCGAGCGGATTTGGGCCACGTGGTGCATCACCTTGGCCATCCGCGGCAAATGCTCGCTCACCGTCAGCCCCGGCACCGACGTGCTGATCGGCTTGAATTCGCCGCGAATGTCGACATCGGCTTGCGGCTTGAGGTCGTACGTGTCGATGTGGCTGGGGCCGCCGTAGTAGAAGATGAGAATGCAGGCCTTGATGGGCCTGGCGGCCAGCCCTGAAACCTGGTCCGCTGCCTCGCCCGCTTTTAGCCGCGCCGCCAGCAGCCCGCCCAGTGACAAACTCCCTAGTGCCGCCCCGCCGAGCGAGAGCCATTGCCGGCGAGTGAGCGCGCGCCGGACCGCTGGATGCAGTTCATCTGCGGGAAAATCGAATGGCGACGACATGGCGCTCCCGCAACTCAAGGAACCATCAACCATCTTGGATGTTTGTAGATTGGGGGGCAATTGGCGTCAATCGCAGCGCATCCAAAGCGGAAATTGCGATGCTGCGCGCCCGACGCCGCGACTTCGGCCCCTTGTGGACGAATCTTGCGATAACCAGATTAGAGAGTTCCCGCCGCATCCCCTCCCCGCCTCGATTCCCACCGACGGACTCTGCTGCATGGATTCCTCTCCCCCCAGGCCGATAGCGCCTGCCGCATTGCCCGCTGCCGCGCCGCCCGAAGCTCGCACCGGCTCGCTGCTGGTTATTTTTCTGACCGTGTTCGTCGATCTGCTCGGCTTCGGCATGGTCCTGCCACTGCTCCCGGTCTATGCCAAGCACTTCAGCGTTACGCAGACTGGCTGGGAGATTGCCGCCCTGATGTCGGTCTTCTCGCTGATGCAATTCCTGTTTGCGCCGCTGTGGGGCCGGTTATCGGACCGGATCGGCCGCCGGCCGGTATTGATGGTAGGGCTGGCCGGCTCGGTTGGGTTTTACACGCTGTTCGGGATCGCCTCGCAATGGGAAAGCTTGCTGGTGCTGTTCGTCGCGCGAATCGGCGCCGGCATCGCCGGCGCAACAATCCCCGTCGCCCAGGCCTACATTGCCGACACGACGACATTGCAAACTCGGGCCAAGGGAATGGCGCTAATCGGGGCGGCATTCGGACTGGGATTTACGTTTGGTCCGCTGCTGGCGGCGGCGGCCATGTGGGCCAGTGCCAGCGAACAAGCCGTCGCCACAAGCCCTTGGCCGGGCTACGTGGCGGCAAGCCTGTCGGCCGTAGCTCTGCTGCTGGCCGTCGTGCTGTTGCCTGAGTCGCTGACGGTTGCGAAAACCCACAGCCAGCGATGGTTCTTCGACACGCGGGCCCTCGGCGATGCGCTGGCTACGCCGACGATCCCAGCCCTGTTGATTGTTTCGTTCATCAGCGTCGTCTCGTTTGGCAGCTTCGAGACGACATTGTCGCTGCTGCTGGAGGCGGATTTCAAGTTCGAGCTTTACCAGGTGCCGTTGTACTTCGCCTACATCGGTCTTGTGCTGACGCTGGCACAAGGCTTTCTCGTGCGGCGACTCTCGGGCAAAGTGCCGGAAATGACGATGGCCACCGTTGGCGGAGTGGTGACGATCCTTGGCTTTGTCGTGTTGATCATCGCCGTGGGCACGAGAGAAAAGAGCCTCGGCCTGTTGATGGTCGCATCGGCAGTAGAAGTCACCGGCTTTGCCATGATGACGCCGTCGCTCCAGTCGCTCATTAGCCGTCGCAGCGATCCGGCCCGCCAAGGGGGGATCCTCGGCATCAGCCAGGGAACTAGCGCCGTCGCTCGCATCGTCGGCCCGCTGCTGGCCATTCCGCTCTTGCACGTCTCGCGGCAATTGCCCTACGGCGTGGCGATGGGGCTGATGGCGGCAGGTCTCGTCTGTCTTGTTGTGGGCGCCCGCGGAGGGAAGGATTACGGCGCGCCCGCAGAGCCACCGCCGCCCGTGGAGCTATAGAGAGGTCAGAGAGCAGAGGTCAGAGGTCAGAGGTCAGAGAGCAGAGGTCAGAGGTCAGAGAGCAGAGGCCAGAGAGCAGAGGTCAGCAATTGCTCATTGCAAATTGCAAATTGCGAATTGCAAATTGGTGTTTGGGCTCCGAATTCCAATTTGCAATTGCCGCGCCTGCACTCTGCTCTCTACCCCAACGAAGAAAGCCGCCACAGGCCCGGGGGGTTGGAACCTGCGGCGGCTTTCAAGACTAGCTCGTTGTCATTTCGGCGGGGTCGGGAGACCCGCGCCGAACATGGGACTTCCACTCGCGGAGCGAGTGAATGCAACTACGGATTGAGGTTGATCCCCAGCTTCTCCTCTTCCTCTTCCTGGATGATGATCCGCGGCGTGACCATCATCATCAAGCTCTGCGCGTCGCGGCCGATACCGACGTTGCGGAACAGGCGGCTGACATACGGAACCTTGGCCAGGATGGGAATGCCGCGTTCATTGCGTCCTTCGCGGAGGCGCTTAATGCCGCCGAGCAGGACGGTGCCGCCGTCAGGCACGCTGACGGTGGTCACGACCGTGGTGAAGGCGAACGTCGGCAACTGGACCGTCGTGCCGCTGGTGGTGGTGACGGCCCCGTCCTTGACGGTCTTGGTGTCGTCGGTCGGATCCTTCGTGGAGGTGCCGCTGTTGGTCGTCGTCTCACCGACGAACGTGAAGGTGTCCACGTCGCCGATGCGGCTGAAGAAGGGCACCATGGTCAAGCGGACGAAGCGGCGGTCGGCAGAGACCACGGCCTGAACGCTGAGCGAGGTGCCTTCATTGAGGACGACGATCACCGGCTGATGGGCGGCGGCGAAGTCGCCGACCACCGGGATGACGCTGATCACGAACGGCCGCTGTGACGTGTCGGAAACGAACGCCGTCTGGCCATTGAAGAGCGTCACTTTGGGGGCTTGGAGCACGTTGGTGCGGTCGTCACCCTGAGCGGCCTCCAGGACAAAGAATGCCTCGATGTCGCTGAGGATGGCAAAACCGAACTGACCGGCCGTGTTGGCGTCGAAACCGCCGAACTGCGGCCGCGTCGATGCGAAGCCTCCCTGCGAGAATTGTAGGTCCAACGTCGGCGTCGGCGCGCCGGTCGGACCGAGGCCGATCGTGATGGCGTGATTGTTGTCGTCCCAGCGGCTCTGGGGCGGATTGGTGAGCAGGTCGATGAAGTTATTCAGACCGGTGTTGTCGTCGATGTTGAAATCGAAATCGACGCCGATCCGCTCGAAGAACCGGTCGCTCAGCGTGATGAACCGGACTTCGATCGTCACCTGCAAGTCCTGCAGGCGGCGGAGCTGCTCGAGCAGATCCGAAATCTTCTCGTGAACCTCCTGCGTCTGGCTGATGACCAGGCTGAGGTTCGTCGGGAACTCGGCAATCGTGCCGGGACCGCCCACCTCGTCCCAGCTATCGGGCTCGATGGTGGTCGTGATCAGCTCGATCAGCGTGTCGAAGTCGGCAATCACGCCGCCGCCCAGGCCGCCGGGACCGGCGCCCATGGTTTGCGTCGGGCGTGCGCCGGCCGACATGCCGGGCATGTTCAGCATTTGCTGCGCCATGATGGTGTCAGCCACCGGGCTGGTCGTCTGCGGTCCGAGGTTCTGCTGCTCGTTGGCCGCGACGGTCAGCGGCGCCCCGCGGGCAAAACCGCCAAAGGGAGATCCGCTCATCGCCTCGCGAATCGCGCCGGGCAGCCCCAGGTTGTAGCTGGGGACGAAGTTGGGAATTGGCACAACCAGGTCGGCGACATAGTACACCTTGTTATAGGTATTGCTGTCGCGCGTCTGCTCGCTGGTGATCTTCAGGACTTCGTCCCGAATCACATACGACAGCCGCATTGGTCCCAGGATCAGGTTAAGGGCACTCCGGAGCGAGATCGGCTGCTCGAGGTCGATCGTCACCGGCGTGTCGGTGGTGACCCCTTCCGAGTGCAGCGCCGTTTCATCCGGGTGGATGTTGATGCCGGACATCTTGCTCAGCGTCGTAAGCACTTCCGACAGGGGCCGGTTGATGAACCGGACCTCGACCTGCTTGCTGAGCGCCTTGTAAATTTCCTGCTCGACCGGGGAAAGACGTTCCTGCTCCATCATCCCCTTGCGGCGGCGGACGGTAAGCGCTTCCCATTCCTTGACGTCGCCGATTTTCCACGGCTCGCTGTCGGGCTGGGGAATCGCCGACTTTTCGACGTCGTCCATCGTCTTGATCCAATTCAGCTCCTTGGCGCGCTTGGTCGATTCGTTGAACGCGATCTGCCGCGCCAGGGCCGATTTCTCTACCATGTTGATCGTCAGCGGATTCTCCGGCGCGATTTCCATCGCCTGCTTGGCCTTGACTTCCGCTTCCGGATAGCGCTGCTCGTCGAACAGCTTGTTGAAGCTCTCCACGAGCCCCGCCAGCTTGTTCTGCGTCTCGCTGGAAAGTTCGCGGCCGTGGGCGATCTCCGCCTTGACGCTTTCGTTATGCTCGCGGCTCTCGATCGTGGCTTTGTTCTGCTCGATGTAGGCCGTCAGCTCGCCAATGCTGCGATCGACGAGCGTCAGCAGTTGCTTCTTCGCGGCGGGCTCGACCGCGGCGCCTGCCACGCGCTCGCGGGCTTTCTTCAGGTTGGCCAGTGCCGCATTGGGATTGGTGGCCGCCAGTTTTTCGGCTTCCTTCTGCTCGGCGGCGATCTCCCGCACCAGCTTCTGGCGCAAGACTTCCTGCTGCGAATGAACCTGCTCGATGGGCGAGCCCTTGACTCCGCGCGGATTGGCCTGCGTGGTGCTGGTGCGCAGGAACGTCAGCTTGTCCTGAAGCTGCTGGCGCGTCACGGGGTCGAACTGGTCCTGGTACTTCCAGGCCTCGGTAAACTTGGCCAGCGCCGCTTCATGATCCTGACGCTCGAGGGCCTTGAGACCTTCCTCGTAATATCGCACGCCGGGCGTGGTAGCGCTGACCGCGCGAGCGGCAACCGGCGCGCCTGAGCTGGCGGGCACGTTCCGGCTGGAATCGGTCTGGGGATTGTAGAGCCCCTGCACGACCGGGTACTTGGGCTCGTTCCCCGCGGCTTCGCCGGAGGCCTGCGCCACGCCGTCGCGGCGCGTCATCTGTTTCTGGATTTCCAGCAGCAGCTCCCAGGGACGAATCTCGCCCTGGGCAAATGCCGACTCGGGCACGTTCATCTGGTGGGCCTGCTCGGCTAGATCGCTGGCGGCTTGCAAGTCCCCTTTGGCCAGTGCGGACTGGGCCATGCTCATCAGCCGCGCCGCTTCGTTTTTGTCGCCCATCGGGGCCGGCGGCAGGCGCTGCGCGCCGATGGCCGGCGCTGCGCCGTAAATCGACGGATCCTGCGCCGGGTTCTCGCTGGCCTCGGCAACGACCGGCGCCGGACCGCGAGCGAGCGGATTAGCGCTTGGGGGCAGCGTCGGCAGGTTTTCCTGTGCATCATTGGCCAGCGTTTCGGGCGAGAGCTTGAAGGGCAACTCAGGGCCGCCCGGCGTGGGCTTGAGCGAGGTCACGTTGACGCCGGCTTTGGTCAAGTCGGCGGCCAGTTGCTGCGGCGAATACTCGCCGGGGCCGAACGTGGCCTTGTAGCCAATGGCTTTTTGGTAATACGAGCTGGCGCTGGCCTTGTCTCCGCGGGCCAGGGCGGCACGACCCTGCTCCGCGAAGGACTTAGCCTTGGCCTTGGAGTCGTCGGTCATCTGGTTCAGTGCTGCTTCCTGATTGGCACCGGCAAACGGGCTGGACGGAACTGGCTGGCCCGCTTTCTCTTTGTTGTCCTTCTTGGTGAAAGGGGGGAAGAAGGAGCTGGGCTTGGCCGATGTCGCTGCTTTGGCCTTGGCCTCGGCGAGGTCCTTGCGCAGCTTCGTGGGATTATCCTTGAACCGGTCGCTGAAGCCGTCGTACTCGACGCCGAGCTTTTCAGCTCGCGTCAGCAGAGACTCCGCCTTGGAGACATCGCCGGCCTTGAGGGCGGCCCGTGCCTGGCGAAGCAGGTCGTCCGCTTCCTTGCGGGCCTCGCTTCGGCCGAACCCGAATTGCCCCGCAGCGGCGGCCGCGGTGGCAAAGCTGCCGGCCAGCGGCACGGCGGCCTGAACATGGATGGTGGGGAGCGTCAGACTCAGCGCGACGCATCCCGTCAGCAGTTGCACGCTCGCTTTCAACGCGATTCTCCTTACCCGGTTGGTTCTGCTCGCGCGCGTCGGATTCGACCGACGGATTCCGCGCGGTTCGGCTCGGATCCGCTTGAGCCCGTTGCCTTGCGCGCGGGAAAGCCGCCTGGCGGCCTTCCCTGGCCAAAGCATCCGCGCTTAAGCGGACCTGACGTCCCTGTCCTCTGGCTACAACTCCGGACAGTCGAGTTGGTAGATGAGGTGCGGGTAAATACCCGCGAGCCGAGAGTGGGGTCAAGAGCAGTTGGCCCAGCCGCCGGGAAATTTCCAGAAAATTTTTCCGCGGGCAAACGGCGAGCGGCCGCGCTGCCGTGCGCGGGCAGCGGGTAAACGATTCGTTATCGTCGCGTGCAGGGCGGGACTTTAGCGAAACCGAAAATCGAGTGCAAGAGAGATTACTAACCCGAAGCGAAAGCGACAATCATGCGAGTTCCCAAACGGCTAGCTTGCCATGCCCAGCGGCAAAAAACTTTTTGCCGTCCTCGCTCAAAGCGGCGGCGTGAATGTGCATGGACGCCTTGTCCGAGCGAACCACCTTTTTTGCGGCCGGATCGTAGAGCTGGATCAGCCCGCCGTTGTCGCCCCCCGCGCCCACGAACCACGTGCCATCGGGCCCATAACAAAGATGCTCTATCAATCCTTTGGCGTCACCGGAAAACTCGTGCAGCTTCTCGGCCTTCTCCCAGGCAAACATCTCCACGCGCGAAGGACCGTCGAGATGGTCGATGTTGCCGATGCGGCCTATCCCGCCGGCAATCAGCGTCTGCCCGTCAGGCGAGAAAGCGAGCGAGCGAATGCCGCCGATCGAGTGAATCCGCTCCTTCTGGTCCCAGGTGTAAAAGCCGGGGGCGTGGAGGGTGACGATCTTTTCGCCGCGGGCCGGGTCCCAGACGACGATCTGGCCCACTTTGTCCGCCGTCGCCAGACGCTGGCCGTCGGCGGAAATCGCACAGGCGTAGAGCATCGACGGAAAGTGATTGGGCGTCTGCTCGTCGTGGCCGTGCAGCTTGTGCACCAAGCCGCCGTCCTCGGCATTCCAGACGCGGCAGATCATGTCGTCGCCGATGCTGACAACCCGCTGGCCGTCGGGCGTGGCGGCCAGCTTGCGAATCCATTTGCCGTGGGCGTTTTCCGTCCTGCGAATCACTTCGCCGCTGTCGAGCTTGCGCCAAATGAGGCTCTGGTCGTAACTGCCGCTGACAAGCGTCTGTCCGGCAATGGCCAGACCGGTGACGAAGCTGGCGTGTCCGTCGTGCGTTTTCCACTCCGGGTTTTCCGCGAGCGGATCGACCTCGTACACCTTGCCGTCCGACCCGCCGGCAAACAGGCGGCTGGAATTGGGGACGCGGGCCAGGCTGAGAAGGATTTCCTGGCGGGAAAGATCCTTGATGACCGCAAATTTCTCCGGAATCACGCCAGCACCTCTTTGATCGGCTCCGTTCCCGGATCGGTCAGCGGCACGGGGCGCGAGCCGACGTGGTAATCCTTCTTGTGATCGATGCCGAGGGCCCGGAAGATCGTGGCGAAGACCTGCGCCGCGCCGACTTTGCCTTCGACCACGGTATTGCCGTCGTCGTCGCTTTTGCCGTACAAGCTGCCGCGTTTGATCCCGCACCCGGAAAGGGTCACGCTCCAGGCGCTGGCAAAGTGGTCGCGGCCCAGGCTGGCGTTGATCTGCGGCGTGCGGCCGAATTCAGACAGCGTGGCCACCAGCGTGTGCTTGAGCAGACCGCGATCGTGCAGATCGTCGAGCAGCGCGCTCATCACATAGTCCAGCTCGCTGCACAGTTCCAGGTGCGTCTCGAAATTCTGCCCGTGGCTGTCCCACCAGGCCCGGGAAACTTTCACGTACGGCGTGCCGGCTTCCACCAGCCGGCGAGCGATCAGGCACTGCTCGCCAAACAGCGTTGGCCCGTACTTGACTCGCATCTCCTGCGGCTCTTGCGAGATGTCGAACAGCTTCTCGCTGGCCATCAGGCCGCGGACGCGGCTGTAGGCTTCGTTGTGACTGGCGAGCGGACCGCTGGCCCGGCCGCGGGCGAAACGCTCCGAGAGCAGCCGCCGAAGATCCGCCCGCTCCTGGTGATCGAGGTCGGTCACCTCTTCCAAGCGGCGCAGATTTGGCGGCGTGTTCCCTTCGGTAAGGAACATGGCGTTGTACCGCGCGCCGAGAAAGCCGGACTGGCCGACCGCATTGCCGCGGCCCTCGGTGGCCGTATAGAAGCTCACGTAATCGGGGACCTGGCTGTCGGCCCGTCCCAACTCGCGGGCGATCATCGCGCCGAGGTCCGGGTATTTGAGGCTGGGCTCGTCGCGCCGTCCCAGGTGCATCAGCCGCGACGCGCCGCCGTGATCGCCATTGCCCGTATCGAGCGAGCGGATGACGGCGGTGTATTTCAGCCGCTCGGCCAGCCGCGGCAACAGCTCGCAGATTTGCACGCCTGGAAGGCAAGTTTGAATGGCGCGGAACGGGCCGCCGGTCGCCCGGCCCGGTTTGGGGTCGAAGGTTTCTAGCTGGCTGGCGCCGCCGGCCAGCCACAGCACAATCAGCCGCTTGTCGTTCCGCTTGAGTTCTTCGGCCAGCACCGGGCTGCGGAGGCAGTTCAGGACCGTCATGTCGGCGGCGAACGCTGCGCCGGCGGCTGCCGTGCCGAGGAATTGGCGGCGGGTGGGAAGAATAGCGGGCATGGATTGAATCCAATGTGTGTTAGAACCCCGAATCAGGCTAGGGGATGAAACCAGTGGCTCGCTAATAATTAAATCGGCATTCGCTGCTAGTCAGCAGCGCCCAAATCATTTGCTTGTAGGCGGCGGGCAAGTTGTCATGGCGGCGGGCGAGAAATTCGTCGAGAGCTTGCAACTCTTCTTCCGCGGGTCCGCGGCCAAGTACGTTCCATACGGCCGTCTCGATCGCCTCGCGACGATCCGAAAACTGGGTGAGCTTCGCGAGCAGCGAGTCGTCGCCGCCCTGCAACAATTCCTGCATCGCTTTCTCGCTGTTGCTCAAAAAGAGCGCCTCATCGACGCTCACCTGAAAACCGTCGGCGGGATACTCGACCTTTTCCGCCAATGAGCGGCCGGCCGCTTCTAGTGGCTGGATTCGCTGCTCCAGCTGCTCCGCCGGCAACTTACCGCTCAATGTATCCGGGTTGGTCGCCGCCAGCTTCAGCGACGTGCCGTATTGCCATGGCGTCAGCGGCCGCACGATGGCTGCGGCAAACAAATCGTCGGCCGGGCGCGGGCTGGCCGATTCCCAGCGGCTGCTGCGGGCATAGGCGCGACTGAGCACCATCCCGCGGATCATTCGCTTCAGGTCGTAGTTGTGCGATTGCATGTCCCGCGCCAGCCACGCCAGCAACTCCGGATGACTGGGCGTATTGCCGCTATGCATCTGGTCCACGGGCATCACCAGGCCGCGGCCGAAGAATCGCTGGAAAAGATGATTGACGATGGCCCGGGCAAACCAGGGCTCGGATTGAGGCTGGAGGGCGACTTCCACGAGTCGCGCGCGGCGGCTGTAAGTTGGCGACGGCGGCGGCTCCTTCTTTTTTTTCAGCTCTTCGAGCTGCTTCTTTTCTTCCTTCTTGGCGTTGTCGTCGGGCTCCTTCGCATCCGGCTCGCTGAGGACTTCCCCGGTCAGGAACATCAGCCTGGCATCGTGCGACGCGCCTAGGGCCGTCTGATACTTGACGATGCCGTAGTCCTTCTCGCCGACGAACTCCCCCACGTCGAACGTGCGGCTGAAGAAGGACTTCATGCCGTAGTAGTGTTCCTGCTTCCAGTCATCCACCAGCGGATGGTCGTGGCATTTGGCGCAGCTCACGTTGACGCCAAAAAAGAGGACGCTCGTGTCCGTGGCCAGCCGGTCCTGATCCTTGGCGCGGGCCCGGACGAAGGCAATGGCCCCCTTCTGTTGCGGGTCGTCGCTCTCGCCGACGATCATGTCGCGGAACATCCGGTCCCACGAACGGTTCTCGCCAAAGGCCTTTGTCAGGTAGTCGCGAAGGCTGGCCTTGGTGTCCCGCATCAGCAGTGCGTCGAATTCAGCGACCTGCTGGCGAATGAATGCCGGCGAAGCCATCAACCTGTCCACCAGAGCAACCCGTTTGCCCTCCCCGGCATCTGTCACGAAGGCCCGGGCTTCCGCCACAGTAGGTGGTCGGCCGACCACGTCGAGCATCGTGCGCCGCAAAAGATTCGCGTCGTCCGCCGATGGGGCCGGGGAGACGCCCGCGGCTTGAAGCTTCAACTCGATATAGTGGTCAATGACCTCCTCTACCGTCCGGTCCGCGGGCAACAGCTCATCCCCTGCCGCGGGAATCGCCAGCAAGGCGAGCAATGCAACAGCGAGTAATCCCAGGAGAGAGCGCAACGTCAGACTCCTGCACGCGCGGCATGACCAACTGGTGATGCGCCGACGGAGCGGGTTATTGCATCAACGATCGCCAATATGATACCGCTGCGGCAGAGAGAAAGCCACCCGGATGCTCAGTTGGACTTGCCGGCGGCAGCCGCGCTTGGAAAGACCAGCGTCATCGTCGTCCCCTGGCCAGCGCGGCAGTCGGCGAGAATCTGTCCGCCGTGCATTTCCATGATCCGCCACGCTTTGGCCAGTCCCATGCCCAAGCCGCGGCCCGCCTCGCGCCCCGAGTAAAACGGGTCGAACAAATGCCGACGTGCTTCGTCGGTTAGTCCCGGCCCCGTGTCGGATACATGGATTTGCGTTGCGTCGCCGGCCTGGTCGCACGTCACCAGCACGCGGCCGCCCCGCCGAACGGCTTCCAAGGCATTCTGGCATAGGGCGCGCAGCGCCACGCCGACTTGTACCTCGTCGGCCTCGACCAGCAGCTCGGCCGGGCCACTGGAGGCGTGCCTCAGCTCCGTATCTTGATGACGGGCATCGTCGGCCAGCTCGCGGACGACCTGCTCAACCAGCGCGATCAGGTTCACCGATTTCTTATGGGGCGCTGGCGGTTTGGCAAACAGCATCAAGTCGGCAATCATTTCATGTGCGCGGAACGCCTGGGCGTTGATTGTGGCCAGGCTGCGGCGGCGCTGCGGGTCCTGCTCGTCCACCAGCAGCGACTGGGCACGAGCGGCGATATTCGCCAGAGGGTTATTGATCTCGTGACTGGCGCCGTAGGCCAGCGCCTGCATCGAGGCGAGTTTTTCCCGCTGGAGCTGACCCGCGAAATCACGCTGCAAAGTCTCAAGACGTGACAGCAAATCCTCTATATCCGGCAGTATTTCCAATATCTCCGCGGAACTTCCCGCAATCTGTCTCAGGCGGCGGAGAGTTTCCGCCGGCAGGCGACTGGCGGTTTGCTGGTCGGCGCTCATGATCGTCGTCCGCGCGCAAAAACCGCCGGGTATATTACCCGGCGGCGATGAAATTCACTTGAGGAGACACGCTACGCCGGCACGGCCCGCTCGATGTCGAGCAGGTCGCACGCCCGATCGAGCAGTTTCTCGACCGCGAACGGCTTCTGCATAAAGTCGTCCGCCCCGGCAGCTTTCAGGTCGTTAACTTTGTCCTGCTCGACCATGCCGGAGATGCAGATCACCTTCACCTGGTCCATCGTGCTGTCGCCGCGGATCCGCTGGCAAACCTCTTTGCCGTTGATGTCCGGCAGCATGATGTCGAGCACGACCAGGTCCGGACGAAACTCTTTCACGAGCATGCCCGCGTCGAAGCCGTTGTTGGCCGTGCGGATCTCGAAGCGTCCGTCCCGCTGGAACGTATCGGACAAAAGCTCGACCAGATCCTGATCGTCATCGACGATCAGCACCTTGCGTTTGCCGCTTTCCAGCGCGTCGGTCGGAATGCCGTTATCCCGCATGAACGAATACAGCTCATGGCGCGGGATGCGTCGAAAGCGGCTCCCTGGCACGCGGAATCCTTTGAGTGTGCCGTTGTCGAAGCAGCGAATGATCGTCTGCTGACTGACCTTGCAGATTTTGGCCGCTTCGCCGGTGGTGAAAACGGTCTTGGATGACATGGCTAAGAACCATCCTTCCTGATCGATGGTTGGACCAGCTTAGTGAAGGTGGGCACCCCCAGCCCAAACCCCCACACCTCCGTGTGTTGCCACGTCGTGCCAGTCCTAGGCTTCCTGAATACTAAAACCTACGCGGGGACCGTAGTCCGTACACTTTACTGGGATGAAGAACTTGGCAGCGTCCGAGCGTCTTTCCTGAATTACCGAGTTTTCCATCCGGGGGAATTATAGCGGGGGTGGTGATCTAGTCAAGATTGATTGGTTTACCACAACTCCTTGATGTGCTTTGCTTTGCATCCAGACTTCGTTTTTCCATTTGGTTCTTTGTCAGGTGGAGAAACGACGCAGAAACCGCAGTCCTGGCACCCTAGGTTCACCCTGCAGGAGTCACTTTTCCTCATCCGCGGCGGCGGCGACCGGGACCAGTCGCACGCCACTCAAGACCAGGGAACCTGAGTCCACTGGGGCATGCAGCCGAATGGCAAGCGAGTGCTCGCCGCCCGCCGCCACCGCAATCGTCTGCTGCGCCGTTTTCGACTGGTCGAGGTTCCCCGTAGGACGCAGCGCGAAGGATTTGACCGCGGCGTCGTCGATCAGTGCCTCAAAAACCGTTTCCCCGGCTTCGTCGACGGCGGCATACGTCAGTTCGAGTCGGAAAAACCCGGGCCGCAGCAGCCTGAACGTCCACTGTGCTTGATCCCCCGGCTGCGCCCAACCGTCCAGAAGTTCATCGCCGCCAGTTGGCTTCAGCGTTACGTTGCCGAAGAGTGCCGCCGTGGCGGGTGTGAGATTCACGTCCTGCGAGCCTTCTTGCATGACGACAACCGACTTTTTGTGCGGCTGCTTTGGTCGCTCGGGCTGCTGTCCGGCTGGGTGCTCCCCGGGATTGACCTCCTCGGGGTTCGTCTCTTCCACCGGGACTTTTTCGGTGGGGAGGTCAGCCGATTGCTGGCGTGACCAGATCACCCGGCCGATTCCATACGTTACTAAAGCGACCAGCACGACCGCAGCGGCCATCCCCGTGGCAGTTACAACAAATGACCATGCAGAGGTCGGCGGAATGTTGTCGCGTTCAGCCGTCTGAACGGATTCCACGGGGCAAGCCGGTCCAGGCGCCACAACCGGTGGCGGAGGGGGCACGGCCGCGCTAGATAGTGCGACGACTCGGGCCAGCGGGATTGCCGCTGTGCTTTCGGGCCGAAGCCGGCCGTCGTAGTCCGCCCGTGCCTGTGGTGACAAGAGACATTCCCTGGCGGCAGCCAACTCCGTCAAGAGCCGCTGCGCGTGCGCTGCCTGCGGTCCGTTCAAATGCTTGCAGACGAGACCCATTCGCTCGCCAGCCGCCGCCTCAATCCGCTCACGATCGCTTTCAAATCGCGCGAGCCCCAGGAGCCGGTAGTGGTCGGGCGGCTGCTCGCTGGTAGGAATGCTGAGCCACTGATCGTAGGGGCCGAATTCAACTGCTGATTTGGAACTCACCGTCGCCGAGTTGGAAAGCGGAATGAACCGGTCCCAAGATCCTTCCCCTCTATCATTGTAATAAGGCCGGTAACATTACGAAGAGCGGGTTCAGGAACCTATTTTACGATTACGCTATGACCCGCGTTATCTACCACCCGGCATACAACTACGGCATTTGGGGAGCGCAGTGGCTGCATCCCTTTGACCAATCGAAGTCTGCGCGAATCTGGAAGCGACTGCGCAGCTTGTGCGGGGCTAGCTTGGGTTCGGCGCTGGTGCGTCCGGAGCGACCCGCCGGCGAGCAGGAGTTGCTTTTGGTTCATTCGCAGCAGCACCTGCAATCACTCAAACGGCCCACGGTGATGGCGGCAGCGCTGGAGATTCCGCTGCTGTCGTATTTTCCCGCCTGGGTATCCGACCGCCTGATCTTGCGTCCAATGCGCTGGCAGACCATGGGCTCACTCGTTGCCGCCCGCGAGGCACTCTCGTGCGGACTGGCGGTTAACCTGGGCGGCGGCTTTCATCACGCTCACCGCGACCTGGCGCACGGATTTTCGGTCTACAACGACATCGCGACACTGATCCTGGCGCTTCGCGGCGAAGGCAAGCTCCAGCAGGACGACCGCGTGGCGTACATCGATCTGGACGCACATCATGGCGATGGCGTGGCGGCGATCTTTGCGAATGATCCACGCGTTTTCCTCCTCGACATGTACAATGCCGCGATCTTTCCCGGTGACGGTCAAACGGGCGATCGCGTCGACTGCCGTGTGCGCCTACACAGCGGCATCACGGGCCGCGAGTACGTCGAACTGCTGCGGCAGAAGCTCCCCGGATTTCTCGAGTCAGTTGCACGCGGGGGGCAGCTCAAGCTGGCCGTGTACAACGCGGGGACCGACGTCTACGAGCGCGATCCGCTGGGACTGCTGCGGCTTTCCGAGCAGGACATTCTGGAGCGGGACTTGTTCGTGCTCGGCGAGCTGCAGGCGAGAGCCATTCCGGCCGTAATGCTTCTGTCAGGCGGCTACACGCAGGAGAGTTATCGCTTGGTGGCCAACACGGCGGTGCGGATAGTTCAATCGCCCAACGGATTCCGGTAGCAGCGCGTTCTCCGGAGGCAAGTTTGCCTCCGGCTAGGGGCGTCGAGCTGCGCACTGCTAAGCCCGCGCCTGGCGAATGAGGGAGAGCAGCCACAGCGTTACAAGCACGATGCCGACGTTGAACGTCAGCCCCATGGCGGCCATCACGAGTGTTTCCCGAGCGCGCTGTCGCCACGCGCCCGCCAGTGCCGCTGCGCCGGCCAGAATTCCCGCGGCGACGACGGTCATGGTCCCCCAGCCGACGATCTGGTTGATCAGTGCCGTCTCGCTCGGCGCCTGCTGTCGCGTGAGCTGCATGAAGACGCAGTTGACGGCAAAGCAGACGAAAGCAGCCAGCAGCGACGCGCGAGCGGCCCAGCGGGGCCAGGAAGCGCGGGCGACTGAGGCCGTGGAATCGGTCATCGATTGCGAATTGCCGCCTTCCTTGCGCTTTACTCCGGCAGCGGCTTGCCCCGCGTCTCCGGCAGAAACGGCAGCACAATCAGGCCGAGCAAGAATACACTGCACATCGTGACGCCTGCGTAGCGCATCGGCTCGGCTTGCTCGACGAAGACCTTACTCGTCAGCAGACCAAGCACGGTCGGCCCGCTGGCGGCGACGAAACGGCCCACGTTGTAGCAGAAGCTGGTCCCCGTGCTGCGCAGTCGCGTCGGGAAGAGTTCCGGAAAGTACACCGCATAGCCGCCAAAGAGCGAAAGCTGGCAGAAGCCCATGATCGTCATCATGTAAAAGGTCTGCCACCACTCCTGAAAATACATGAATACCCAGGCCGTACTGACGAGCGCAATGATGAACGCCACAGCGAACGCCGGGCGGCGGCCCGTGTAGTGCGTGACGATGCTGAAGCCATAAATGCCGAAAAACGCCCCGATGTTAATGCACAGCGACGTGATCCCTCCCCACAGCGTGAGCTGCCCACCCATGTACTTCGCGCGGGCCAGGATCTTTGTAACGGACGATTCCAGGTGGCTGAGGCTGGCCGGCTCGTCACCTCCCTCGAGATAGACCTGCAATCTCGCGCGGTCGGCATCGCTCAACGGCTTCTTAGCCTTTTCGCCATTGGCCATCGCCTGGGCGATGACGGCCTCGGGCGACACGTCTCGATTCGCCTTGCGCAATTCCAACAGGGCAGTGAGCAATCGTTGAGGATCGGTATTTTTTGCGTCCAGGCTGACGAGATCCTGGGGCTGCGGAACCTTCTTGAGGTTTTTCAGTTCGTCCGGCCAGCGAATCGCCGCCTTAAGAAAAATTCGATCGTCCTCGGCTTGTCCCTTCTCGCGCGCTGTTTGGTGGTAGGTCTTGCGGAAGATGCTCCGATTGAGATCGATGCTGAAGAAGCCGATGCCCCACAGTCCCACGACGCCTGCAAACGCCAGCAGCATGCCGAAGATTGCATGCTTGCGCCAGGTGGGGTGCGTAAACAATTCCGAATACGATCCCAGTTGTGATTGCACGCCGTGCCTGGCGGCTTCCCAACGCTCGGGCTCCTTCAGGCGGCGACGAATCAGTATCGCCAACAGCGCCGGCACCGTACCGATGATGAACATCACGCGCCAAGCGCTGCCAATCGTGCCGCTTTCCTCGAGCCTTCCCAGCCCGATACTGAGCAGAGCCGCCGTAATATTGCCCACGGCAGACAGCGCCTGTAATAGCCCGAGCGCGAACGGGCGTGCACGCGTTGGCATCACCTCCGCCACGAGTGCCACACCAACTGCGAATTCGCCGCCGACTCCCAAACCTGTGAGAAAGCGATAAATCGCGAAGTCCCAAAACCCAACGGAAAATGCGCTGAGGCCCGTAAAAAAAGAGTAAATCAGAATCGTCATCAGCATCACTTTGGCGCGACCGATCCGGTCTCCAAGGACGCCAAACCCCAGACCGCCAGTTGCCCAGCCGATGAGAAAGATCGAAGTGGCATACCCGCCCCACTCTGCCACGTTTGCGTCGGATGGATCGGTTAATAGCGCCCTCATTGCGGGAACGCGCGCCAGGTTGAATAGCTGCTGATCCATCGTGTCAAACAGCCACCCCAGTGCCGCCACGACCAGCACGAACCAGTGATACTTCGTGAGTAGCTGGTACCACGGCCGCCGATCGCTGGGATCGCCTTCCAGCTTGGGCGCGTCGTCAAAACCGTGCATATTGCTGGTTCCCTTCGCACGAAAGTCAAAGTGGCCCGCAGTTTACGGCACGGCTGCGGGCCATGCAACGCTGTGGCTAAACGCGTCAACCTGCGCCGGCGGTTGGCGAGCGAGGTCCAATTGCTCCGCCGGTGCCGTTTGTGCCGCGCCCGTCTGTCGAACCATTGGCTGCGCCCCGGAACACGCAGCGGGTGGACTGCGCTAACTGCGTGCTAGACTTGCGCTCCGCCGGCTTCGCCGCCCGAATTGCCCCTGTCGCAGCCCTCTTTCCGGGAGCATAATGGGATGGCGACCATTCCTTACTTCTCAGTGCCGCGGTACCTCGGTATCGCCGTGCACTGTCTGGCTTCCACTCGGCTCATGAGGCTTTCGACCGTCTCGTTCCTGGCCTTCATGGCCAAATTCCTCAGCGGCGCCACCGTCCGCTGGCACGATTGCCAGCCTGACACCTGCCAGCGCGTTTACTTTGCCAACCACACCAGCCACCTCGACGCGCTCATCATCTGGTGCTCCCTCCCGCGGCAACTGCGGGAGCTGACCCGCCCCGTCGCGGCCAAGGACTACTGGACCAAGGGGCCCGTCCGCCGCTACCTGGCCGAGAACTTCAACGCCCTGCTCATCGACCGCGAGGAGATCAAGGTCCATCAGAGCCCGATCGACCTGATGATCAAGGAGGTCGGCAGCAAGTACTCGCTGATCGTCTTCCCCGAAGGAACACGGAACACGGGCGAAGAGATGCAGGAGTTCAAGTCGGGGCTGTATTACCTCGGCAAAAAACGACCTGACCTGGAACTGATGCCGACTTATCTGGATAATCTCAACCGCGTGCTCCCGCGGGGGGAGTTTTTGCCGGTGCCGCTGCTCTCTTGCATCACGATCGGGTCGCCGATCTGGCTGGATCCCAATGAAAACAAGCACGATTTTTTGAGGCGGGCCCGGGATGCGGTGCTGAAACTCAAGGACCTGTGACGGATGAATGCCGCCTGGCCACAGACTGCGTTCTGCCTGCTGGGTCAGGCGTCCCCTTCGCCGGCATCGCCCGCTCGTGCGCCGGCCGCTAACGGGCCCTCCGCACCGGAACAGGCCGCCGACGCGGTCGTGCAGACGGCGAACGACTTGGCGCAGCGCGTCAAGCTCGACACGCGGACGCTAATCCTGCTGGGGGTCGTGCTCCTCTGCCTGCTGGTGGCTCTGATCGTCGGCCGCGTGCTGCGCCGCTCGCCGGAGACCACCACCAACCCGGCCGTCGTGCGGACGTTCAACAACCGCGTCCTGGCCTGGTGCATGATGTTCGGCATTCTCATCGCCGGTCTGCTGATGGGATACCCGGCGACGGTGGGGTTGTTCGGTCTGGTGTCGTTCTGGGCGCTGCGGGAATACATCACGATGACACCCACGCGGCGGGGGGACCATCGCACACTGTTCTGGACGTTTTTCATCCTGCTTCCGGGGCATTACACGCTAGTGGCCTTGGGGCAGTGGTACTCCTGGGCCTACGAGTTTTATACGACGCTGATCCCCGTCTATGCCTCGCTGTTCATCCCGGCCCGGATCGCCATCTCGGGTGACCCCAAGCGGTTCTTGGAGCGGGTGGCGAAAATCCAGGCCGGATTGCTCATTTGCGTTTACGCCTTGAGCCACGCGCCAGCCCTGTTGAGCCTGGACTTGCATCGTTCCAGCGGCCAGCCGTGGATCGTCAATGCCGAAAACGGAGACCGAGGTAGCAATGCGGGCCTGCTCTTTTACTTCATCCTGCTGACGCAGCTCAACGACGTGTTCGGCTACCTGTGGGGGCAGCTCTTCGGCCGCCACGTGATTGCGCCGCAGATCAATGCTAGCCGCACGTGGGAAGGGTTTGTGGGCGGGCTGCTCAGCACGATGCTGGTCGGATCGCTGCTGTGGCAGGTGACGCCGTTTCAGATCCAGGAAGCGGCCTGCATGGCGATGGCCGTCGCAGTCGCCGGCTTTGCAGGCGGCATGACCATGTCGGCCATCAAACGCGACCGCGGCGTTTCCGATTATGGCACGCTGGTTTCCGGCCACGCCGGCGTGCTGGACCGGATCGACTCGATCTGCTTTGCCGCGCCGGTGTTCTTTCACTTGACACGGTACTTCTTCTCGGCCGCCGTCTGACGAATCGGCCGGCGGACCAGCACGCACTCTGACATTCTGGCCAGCGGCGCAGCGTCAACTCGGCACGGCCGCGGCCGACGGTCGCTTCGCGCTCAAGTGCGATTCAAACGCAGGGCATGCGTGAGTCGGCAGCCCATCCCATCTGGCCGATTTGACCGACCAAGTGGACAACCTGGCGGCAGTTGACAGATGGACTGACTGCGTTGCCGTGGCATGGAGCAGCCGCCGGCTGCGCACCAATCACCGCTGTGGATGCAAATTGAGGAACGTGACTTCGCTGGGTTTTCTCGTTGCCGCCCGCCACTTTCAAATTCCAAGGACGCCGATGCCATCCCGAAATTTCGACGACGCTTTCAAAAATGGCCTCAAAGTTGCCGTAGTCGTTGCCGCTTCGCATGGCAAGCCGATGGACCTTGCCAGAGGGAACACTACGCGCCACCGATTAGGGGGAAACAGCAATGAGAACGTTTACCGACCGCATGCCGCTGGGGATTCGGAAACAGTTTCTTTCGCAGGGCCGACCGTCCAGCGCCAGGCCGCAACGATCATCAACGGGAAAGCGACGGCTGTTTCTGGAGTGCCTCGAAAACCGCTGGCTGCTGGCATCCGATTTGTCCATTACCAAGGTGGACAGCATTGATCCGATCACCCCGGGCGAGTTCGCCACCTATACGGTCGTGGCCACCAACAATGGCCCGGACGCGGCGACCGCGATCATCGCCGATACGCTTCCTTTGTCGTTGACTGCCGTCACTTTCACTTCCACCGCGACCGGTGGCGCGACGGGAAATACGGCACTGGGCGTGGGGAATATCAGCGACCCAGTCATCATGCCGTCGGGTAGCACTATCACCTATACGGTGGTCGGCCTGGTGTCGGCAACGGCCACTGGCAGCATTTCCAATACCGCGGACATCAACGCGACGGGGGCCACCGTCGACAATAACCTGACGAACAATTCGGCGACGGCGACGACGACGGTGGGCGGCGCGGAAGCCGATTTGCAAGTCACCAAGACCAGTGGCACCTCGTCGGTCGCTGCCGGCGGCAATGTGACCTACACGATCGTCGTGACCAATGCCGGCCCCAGCGCCGTGACCGGCGCGACCGTCACGGACAACTTTTCTGCATCGCTCACGGGCCTGACATTTACGGCGGTGGGCGACGGCGGCGCCAGTGGCTTTGCGGGCGGGGTTGGCAACATCAATCAAACGGTCGATCTGCCCGTGGGGGCCACGATCACATATACGGTGAATGCCACGGTCAGCGGGTCGGCCAGCGGCTCGATCAGCAATACGGCGAACGTCGTGGCGCCGGCCGGCGTTACCGAATTGATTGCCGGCAACAACACGGCCATCGACACCGACACGGTTCTCGCCGCAACGTCGACCGCCGACTTGCAAATCACGAAGACCGATAGCTCGGTTTCCGTTGCCGCCGGCGGCCAGGTGACGTATACGATCGTTGTCACCAATGCCGGTGCCGGTACAGTAACGGGCGCGAACGTGAGGGACACGTTCTCGGCCTCGCTTTCCAATGTCTCATTTACTGCCGCCAGCACCGGCGGTGCGACTGGCTTTGCCAATGGCACTGGCAACCTCAATCAAACGGTGACCTTGCCGGCCGGCGCCACGATCACCTACACGGTGACTGGCACCGTCAACCCCCTAGCGACCGGCGTGCTCTCTAATACGGCGACCGTGAACACGCCCGCCGGAGTCGCGGAGGCGAACGCCAGCAACAATATCGCCACGGACATTGATGCGATCACGGCCGCGCAGGCCGATTTGCAGGTTACTAAGATCAGCGGCGGCTCTTCCGTCGCCGCCGGCGGCAATGTCAGCTACGTCATCGTGGTTTCCAACGCCGGTCCCAGCGCCATCACCGGCGCGACGGTAACGGATACATTCGGGGCCTCGCTTTCCGGCGTGACATTCACTGCTAGCGGGACTGGCGGGGCCAGCGGTTTCGCCAATGGATCCGGCAACCTGAATCAGACCGTGAATCTGCCCGTCGGCGCGACGATTACCTACGTCGTCAATGCCACGGTCAGTGGCTCGGCTAGCGGAACGATCACCAATTCCGCCGCGGTTGCCCTTCCCGCCGGGGCCGTCGAACTGGACGCGGCCAACAACCTGGCCACCGACGTGGACACCGTAACGGCAGCAATCGCCACCGCCGACTTGCAGATCGTCAAGACCGATGCCGTCAGCACGGCGTCTGCCGGCGGCACCGTGACGTACACGATCGTCGTCACCAATAGCGGACCAAACGACGTCATCGGCGCCACGGTGACCGATGACTTCGGTGCTTCGCTGTCTGGCGTCACGTTCACGGCGGTGGGCGCCGACGGCGCCAGCGGTTTTGCCGATGGGTCGGGCGATCTGAATCAGGTTGTCAACCTGCCCGTTGGCTCGTCGATCACGTACACCGTTACCGGCACCCTAGACGCTGCGGCAAGCGGCGCCCTCACCAACTCGGCGACCGTCACCACACCCGCCGGCGTACTGGATGTCAACGCGCTCAATAACATCTCCGTCGATGTGGACACCATTGCCGCTACGCCTGAATTCACCGATCTGCAAATCACCAAGATCAGCGGCGGGGCGTCCGTAGGAGCCGGCGGCACGGTTACCTATGCCATCGTGGTTACCAATGCGGGCCCGACGGCAGTGACCGGAGCGACGGTGACCGATACGTTTTCCTCCTCGCTTTCCGGCGTGACATTTACCGCCTCGGGGACGGGCGGCGCCAGCGGTTTCGCCAATGGAACGACAAACCTGAATCAAACCGTAAACCTGCCAGTTGGTGCGACCATCACCTACCTCGTCACAGGTACGCTCAGCGGCACAGCCACCGGCTCGCTGGTCAACACGGCCACGGTCACAGCCCCTGCCGGCATCGGCGAACTCGACGCGGCCAACAACATCGCCGTCGATATCGATACGATTTCTGCCGCGACGGCGACCGCCGATTTGGCGATCGTGAAAACCGACGCGGTCACCACGGCGGCTCCCGGCGGCACGGTTACGTACGCGATCATCGTAACCAACACTGGACCAAGCGACGTTATCGGGGCCACGGTGACCGATGACTTCGCCGCTTCGCTGTCTGGCGTCTCCTTCACGGCGGTGGGCACCGGCAGCGCCAGCGGTTTTGCCGCTGGATCGGGCGATCTGAATCAGGTTGTCAACCTGCCCGTTGGCTCGTCGATCACGTACACCGTCACCGGCACGCTAGACGCTGCGGCGAGCGGCGCCCTGACCAACTCGGCGACCGTCACCACGCCCGTCGGCATTGCAGACCTGAACGTGGCCAACAACATCTCCGTTGACGTGGACGTCATCGCCCCGGCGCAGGCATCCACCGATTTGCAAATTACGAAGACCAGCGGCGGCGTCAGCGTCGCGCCCGGCGGAACCGTGACCTATGCCATCGTGGTGTCGAATGCCGGCCCGACGGCCGTCACGGGCGCCACGGTGACCGATGACTTCGCCGCTTCGCTGTCTGGCGTCACGTTCACGGCGTCGGGGACAGGAGGCGCCAGCGGTTTTGCCGCCGGATCGGGCGACCTCAACCAGACGGTGAATCTTCCGGTCGGCGCCACGATCACCTACACCGTCTCAGGTACGCTCAGCGGCTCGGCAACCGGTTCGCTGTCCAATACGGCTACTGTCACCACGCCTGCCGGCATCGGCGAGGTCGATGCCACCAACAACATTGCAGTGGACATCGACACGGTTGCCGCCGCATCGGCCGCAGCCGATTTGCAGATCGTCAAGACGGACGCCGTCAGTTCCGTGTCACTTGGCGGCACAGTGATTTACACGATCGTTGTCACCAATAGCGGACCAAGCGACGTTTTCGGCGCCACGGTAACCGATGATTTCGCTGCTTCGCTGTCTGGCGTCACGTTCACGGCGGTTGGCACGGGGAGCGCCAGCGGTTTTGCCGATGGATCCGGCGATCTGAGTCAAGTTGTCAACCTGCCCGTCGGCGCGTCGATCACGTACACAGTGACCGGCACGCTCAGCGGTTCGGCCAGCGGGACGCTTTCCAACACTGCAACGGTGACCGCTCCCGCCGGCACGACTGAAATCGACGCCGGCAACAACGTCTCCGTGGACGTGGACACCATTGCCGAGGCGAACGCGACGACCGACCTGCAAATCACGAAGACGGACGGCGTCACCAGCGTCGAAGCTGGCAGTCTGGTGACATACACCATCGTGGTGACCAATGCCGGTGCTACCGCGGCCAACGGCGTGGTGGTGACCGACACGTTCGCTTCGCTGCTGTCCGGCGTGTCCTTCACGGCGTCGGGGACAGGAGGCGCCAGCGGCTTTGCCAGCGGCACGGGCGACCTCAATCAGACCGTGGATTTGCCGGCGGGCGCGACGGTTACCTACACGGTGACCGGGGTGCTTGATGCCAGCGCCACCGGCGCACTTGCGAACACGGCGACGGTGACTGCTCCCGCGGGCTTTGTGGATGTCAATGTGACCAACAACATCGCCACCGACATCGACGTGATCGTGCCGCCCGAGGAGCCGCCGGGAGGCGGTCTGGTTTGCGAAGTCTTCACCGACAACGTGCCAGGCGAACCGGGAACGGCCGAATTGTTCGACGATGCCGACAATCCCGGCAGCCTGGTGCTAATCGTCACCGGCACCCCCGGAAAGGATGTGATCATCATCGAACCCCGCAACCATGGCGAGCAGATTCGCGTGCGGAGAAACGGCCGCACGATCGGCACCTTCGATGCCGACGACGTGCAGCGAGTCGTCGTCTTTGCCGATGCGGGCAACGACACGGTGATCGTGAACGGCTCTCTTCACATCTCAGCCACGCTGTTTGGAGAGGCTGGCAACGACGTCCTGATTGCCGCCCGCGGGGACGACGAGCTGGAGGGTGGCCCTGGCAACGATCGCCTGATTGGCGGCGCCGGCGATGACACGCTGTGCGGAGCGGAAGGAAACGACACCATTTCCGGGGGCAGCGGCAATGATCTCATCGGCGGCGATGCCGGCAACGACAAGGTGATCGGCGACAGCGGCAATGACATCGTGCTGGGGGGCGAAGGGAACGATTTCCTGGCTGGCGGCAGTGGAAACGATCAGCTATTTGGCCAGGAAGGGAACGATAGGGCGTTTGGTGACGCAGGAAATGACGTGGTTGTGGGCGGGGCGGGCAACGACCGGCTGCATGGCGGTCCGGGACGCGACATCCTGATCGGCGGCGAGGGGCGGGACGAGCTCCGGAGCGAAGGGAGCGAGGACATTCTCATCGGCGGCTCCACCGTCCACGACGAGGATTCGGAAGCTCTGGCCGCGATCATGGCCGAATGGTCATCGAGCGCAAGCTTGTCCACCCGCAGAGACAATTTGCAACTGGGTGGCGGCCTCAATGACTTCTTCAC
>DASRJP010000476.1:0-45698 GCA_035649415.1 Pirellulaceae bacterium
CCACACCAGGCCGTGTGCATCGTGCTCCACGTCGGACAAACCCATCGCTCGCAGCTCGCCGGCCAGCAGGCGGCCGAGTTCGAGCTGGCCGGGGCTGCTGGGATAAGTGGTTGACTCCGTCGCGGCAGTCGTATCGACCTGGACGTAGCGGAGGAAGCGCTGGAGTAATCGCTGTGGGTTCATGGTGAGAAAGCGTGGAGGGCAAACCGGCGGTTCTTGCTCTTGAGGCAAGGTTTATCCGACGCGAATGATCGTTACCGAAAACGACATCACTCCGTTTTCACACAGAGTCTCGGAGGCACAGAGCCACTGAGAGTAAATCCGCATTTCTGCTCTGTGACCCCGTGGCTTTGTGCCTCTGTGTTAGAAGTACATTCACTCAATCTGTGAGCTCGCGGTATCCAGTAGCACCCCGCTGGCAGTGTAGCACAGCGCCCTGCGAGAATGTCGCAGTCGACCGCAGTCACATTCGACAGGCGACCAGTCATGGCCAAACCGGGCGTCCGCTATCTGGTATTCGACATCGAAAGCGTGGCCGACGGTCCGCTCGTGGCCAAGCTGCGCTATCCGGCGGAGAATCTGGCGCCCGACGAGGCGGTCCGCAGATACCGCGTCGAACTCTTAGCAAAGTACGAGACTGATTTCATCCCGTACACGTTTCAGCTCCCCGTCTCGATCGTCGTGGCCAAGGTCGCGTCCGATTTTCGTCTGATCGATCTCGTCGCGCTCGACGAGCCGCAGTTTCGTTCGCACGTGATGACCGAGAATTTTTGGCGCGGCTGGGAGGCGTACAAGCGGCCAACGCTGGTGAGTTTCAACGGCCGGACGTTCGATCTGCCGCTCCTCGAACTGGCCGCCTTTCGCTACGGTCTGAGTCTGCCGGGCTGGTTCGCACTCAATGCCAAATCATTCGAACAGCCGCGGAACCGCTACAACTGGGAGGCGCACCTCGACCTGCACGACGTGCTCACCAACTTCGGCGCGTCGCGTTTCAACGGCGGCCTCAATCTGGCTGCCAATCTGCTCGGCAAGCCCGGGAAGATGGACGTCCAGGGATACATGGTCCAGGATCTCTCCAAGGAAGGAAAGCTGGCCGAGATCAACGATTATTGCCGCTGCGACGTGCTGGACACCTACTTCGTCTTTCTCCGCTGCGCCGTGCTGCTGGGGCAACTCAAGCTGGAACAAGAGCAGCAGATCATTGCCGACGCCAAGGCCTGGCTGCACGAGCGTTCGCACCTGACGCCGGTGTATGCAACGTACCTGTCGGCGTGGGGAGACTGGAAGAATCCGTGGGAGGAGGCGGCAATGACGAAGGTCGAAACTCAAATGACGAATGAATGACGAAGTACGAATGCCCAATGAAGGTTGCGTTGCTACTTCATTCGGGCTTTGACTTTCGATATTCCTTCGACATTTGATTTTCGACATTCTAACTGCGCCAGCTCAACACCGTTCGCAGCACGCGCGCCACCAATGGCGTCAGCCGCGACTTGTTGTACTGATCCGCAATTCGCTTGAGGACCTCGACCTGCGTGGGATAGGCGTGGATCGTGTTGGCCATTGTGCCCAGGGAAAGGCCCGCGGTAATTAGCAGCGACATCTCGCCGATCATCTCGCCGGCGTGGCGGGCGACGATTGTCGTGCCCACAACTTTGCCCGTGCCGCGGCGGCAATGGACGACGGCAAACCCCTCATCTTCGCCGTCGAGGACCGCCCGATCGACGCGCCGCAGCTCCTCGCGATAGCTATCGATGGCGATTCCCTGTTTCTCAGCCGCCTCCGCAGTCAGCCCGATGTGCGCCACTTCCGGGTCGGTATACGTGCACCAGGGCATCACCATCCGGCTGAGCCGCTTGCTGCCGAAAAAAAACGCGTTCTGAACGCAGGCCCGGGCCATCGCGTCGGCCGCGTGCGTGAACTGGTAGCTGCCGGCAATGTCCCCGGCGGCATAAATCCGCGGGTTGCTCGTCCGCAGGAAGTCGTCGATCTCCACGCCCCGCGGCGAATACTTGACGCCGGCCGCCTCCAATCCTAGTCCATCCACGTTGGGCGTCCGACCGACGGCGACGAGGATGGCATCGGCCGCCAGCGTCTGCTGCTGCCCGTCGACGTCGATCACCAACCGCTTGCCGTCGGGCGCCTGCTCACAGCGTACGGGCCTGCCCCCCAGGTGCAAAACTATTCCCTCGCGGACGAACTGCTTGTGAATGATCTCCGCCGCCGCCGGTTCGTCCTTGGGCAGCAGCCGCAGGCCGCGATGCACCAGCTCGACATGGCTGCCGAAGCGGCGGAACGTCTGGGCCATTTCGCAGCCGATCGGCCCGCCGCCGACGACAATCAACCGCCGCGGCAGTTCGGTAAGCGAGAACACGGTTTCGTTCGTCAGATAACCCGCCTCCTCGATTCCAGAAACGTCCGGTTTCGCTGCCCGTGCGCCTGTGGCAATCACACACCGTTTGAATTCCAGCCGCTGGCCATCGATTTCGACCGACTGCGGATCGGTGAACTTCGCGCTGCCCAGAAACACATCGACGCCCAGGCTGGCAAACCGCTGCGCCGAATCATGGTGGCTGATTTTCGCCCGCAGCGCCCGCATCCGCTGCATCACGTCACCGAAGGACTGCGGAGCGATCGCGGATTGATCGAAATCTGAAATCCGCAATCCGAAATCCGAAGTCCGAAATGCGTCGTGCGCCGCTCGCGCCGAACGAATCAGCGCTTTGCTCGGCACGCAGCCGTAGATCAGGCAGTCGCCTCCGAGCAGATGCCGCTCGATGAGTGCCGAGCGTCCGCCGAGGCCGGCCGTTCCCAGCGCGGCGATAATTCCGGCCGTCCCGCCGCCGATGGCGACAAGGTGGTATTTCCCGCGCGGCGTGGGGTTAGTCCAATCGGCGGGATGCGCATTGCAAAGCAGCTCGAGGTTGTGCTCGTCGCGCGGCAGGACTTCGATCGAGGACATGGCGCACTCCCATGGGGAAGGCCAGTATCACACAATCGCGACGCTCCAGCGAGGGACACGCCTCGTTGAGCTGCCACCGTTTCCCTCGCTTGCGCTTCGGGCTCGTGTTCAGCGATACGGTTTCCACGTCGGTCGAGCGGGAGCTGCGCCTGGCGCCTCGCTGAGCGCCGGCGGCGGCGTCAAGAGAGTCGGGGGCGATGGGGCGACGGAAGGCTTCGCGGCGGGCGATGGGACTGGCTGAGCGATGGCTGAATTGACTGGCCCGTTGCGCCGCTGCCGCTCGGGCGGCCGCGGCGTCCAGCGCTCTGAGAACTGCCCGGCCAGCCTGATGAAGACTTCTCGCTCGGTCTGAATCTTTCGCCCATCGGTCGTTTCGTAACGGACGAACAGCCGCAACTGGTCATGCTCGGGCGCTCGCGACGGCCATGGCATTTCCAGGCGAATGCCGCGGGCGTCCTGGTCCTGGCTGATCGCCTGCTTCGCTTCGGCCGCGTCGAAATTCCAGCGGGCGATGCGGGCCGCATCGCCACTTTGTGCCGGATCCAGCAGCACGACCGAGATGTTTCCCGCGAGCGGCACAAACTGATCCGCCGCGTTTCGCGGCTCCAGTAGCAGCGAAAGTCCATCATCCCCCGGCCGCTGATCCAGGTCGACCCCGCCCGTATGAAGCGGATTGAGGAACAGGTGGGTCACCTGCTCGTCGATCACTTCTGGTTCACTCGGCCCAGTGTGGTACTCACGCGGCGGCGGCAGTTCGCCCGGCCGGGCATTTGACGGTTTCTCCTTGTCGGATCCGCCAGGTCGCGGCGGAGGCTCGGGATCAATTTGCGGCCTATCCCGCTGCGGCCGCGACGGTGTATCCGGCATCTCGATCAGCGGCTCGGTCCCTTGCTCGACCCGCGGCAGCGAAGGCCCCTCCTCGATCAGCGGTGGCCCCATGCCATCGGACGACGGTCTAGTTCGCCCGCGTTTCAGCTTGGCCAGCTCGTACGCCAGCCGCTCATTCTCCTGCACTTGCAGCCAGTATTCGTCCTCAAGCTGCCGCGCCTCGGCATTGCGGTTCTCGATGAACGACGCTAGGCGCGGGGGCGTATGGCAGCCGCTGCATAGGGCAGCGCAGGTGACGAGCAGCGTCAGGACGGAGCGAAACGACATGGGCTTCGATGGGAGCAGACGGCGCGCGACGGCCGGCGGCGATTTGCCGACAAATCGGGGCTCTAGTAGCAAATTGAGGCAATCTGGGGAAGGGCAACGCACCGTCGCCTTGCGGAGAATGCGACGGCGTTTTACAAGAGAAATCTCATGGCTGCCCGAACCCCCCTGCGAGCCAGCGCCTCTTACCGGCTGCCTTGATGGACGCCGCCGAAATCGCTGTCAAAACACGCTCCGCTGCGGCGGCCGAGGCGGATACTCCCGCTGCTAGCAAGGACGAGTCAGCCGACCAGCAGCGGGCAATCAAGAAGCTCACCATCAGCGCCCCGCGGCGGGACGAGCGCGAGCCCGACAAACGACCGCTCGACTTGGGGCTGATCGTGCGGCTATTGGGATACACCCGCCCCTACGCCGCCAAACGAAACTGGCTGATGCTGATGGTGGTGCTGCGGGCGATCCAACTGCCGCTGGTTGCCTGGACGATCGGCGCCGTGATGGCTGGGCCAATTGCCAAAAACGCTCCGCTTAGCTCCATCCTGGCCGGCGCCTTCGGCCTGCTGGTGCTGGCCGGCTCCACGCAGATCGTGTTTCACTTCCGCCAGCGGTGGGCCTTGGAGCTGGGCGAGGCGGTCATCCACGATCTGCGCAGCGAGATCTTCGCGCATCTCCAGCGGATGCCGATGAGCTTCTACAACAAGACCAAGATCGGGCGGATTATCAGCCGCGTGACCAGCGACTGCGAAGCGCTGCGAGTCGGCGTGCAGGATGTGCTGTTCGTGAGCCTCGTGGGCCTGGGGCAAATGGCCGTCGCGGCGGCACTGATGCTGTACGTCGATTGGGCGCTGTTTTTGATCGTGCTGGCGATCAGCCCGGTGCTATGGGCCCTCAACCGCTACTTCCGCAGGAAGCTCAGCACGGCCTACCGCATCGTGCAGGAGAGCTTCAGCCGCCTGACCAGCACGCTGGCCGAGTCGATCAACGGCGTGCGTGTGACGCAGGGGTTCGTCCGCGAGGAGATCAACCAGGGATTGTTCAAGGACCTGCTCGACTGGCACGGCGACAACGTGCTGAAAGCGGTCCGCACGGAAGGCCTCCTCTTGCCGCTCCTGGAGTTCAACAGCCAGGTGTTCATCGCGGCACTATTGGTCGTGGGGGGGTATCGCGTGCTGACCCCGGGAATTGGCATGTCGGCCGATGCGTTGATCTTCTTCTTTTTTCTGGCCACGAATTTTTTTAGCCCGATCCAGATGCTGGGGAATCAGTACAACCAGGCGCTGACGGCAATGGCCGGCGGGGAGCGAGTTTTTGCTCTGCTGGATCGAGCGCCGGAATGGCAGGACGCGGCCGATGCCGTGCCGCTGCCGCCGATTCAAGGTCATGTCGAGCTGAAAAATGTGAGCTTCGGCTACGAGCCCGGACGACCCGTGCTGCACGGAATCAACCTCATCGCGAAGACGGGCCAGAGCGTGGCTCTGGTCGGCAAGACCGGCAGCGGCAAGTCGTCGATCATCAACCTGATCGCCCGCTTCTACTTGCCACAAGAGGGGCAGGTGCTGATCGACGGCCACGATACGCGCGGGATCACCGGCGACTCGCTGCACCACCAAATGGGGATCGTCCTGCAGCAGAATTTTCTCTTCACTGGGACGATCATGGACAACATCCGCGTCGGCAAGCCGGCCGCCAGCGACGAAGAGGTGATCCATTCAGCGCGGCAGCTCGACTGCCTGGATCTGCTCGAGGCCCTGCCGCAGGGAATGCAGACGCAGGTGGGGGAGCGCGGCGCACAGCTCAGCCTTGGCCAGCGGCAGCTCGTCTGCTTCTGCCGGGCCATGCTGGCCGATCCGCGGATTCTGATTCTGGATGAGGCGACCAGCAGCGTCGATACGCTGACCGAAGTCCGCGTGCAGACGGCACTGGCCAGGCTCCTGTCAGGCCGCACCAGCTTCATCGTCGCCCACCGCCTGAGCACGATCCGCCACGCCGACCAGGTGCTCGTGCTGGACGAAGGACGCATCGTCGAGCGCGGCACGCACGAGCAGCTCGTGGGCGGCGGCGGCATTTACGCCGGCCTGGTGCGGCAGTTCGCCAGAGGCAGCGTGGCGTGAGGGAGAGGTCAGAGTGCAGAGGTCAGATAGCAGACAAGGCGCGGGCCCCGCAGCGTGACTCACCAGTGCCGCTTGTCTAGCGGGCAGCAACTCGGTTCAGGAAGTTGAGCTTCTCGAATGCCGCCTGGTATTCCTTGTTCTGGAACCGGAGCGTTCCGCTGCGGCCGTCGTATTTCGCGAAGCCACCCCAGGCGGCGACGATGTTGTCCAGGATGTATCCGATGACGCCGACGGCAACTACGGCAGCCGCGCCGGCGGTTACGAAGATGCCGGCCGGCTTGAGCGACGAGGTGGCCAACAGGTACTGCATCACCCCCAGGCCGACGCCGCCGCCGAGCAGGGCCGCCATTCCCCAGCGCAGCCGCCGTTGCCGTTTGAGCTCGCTATGGCACGCCGCGCAGATCGGCACCAGGCAGACGTACGTGTTGTAGACCCGCCGATTGTCGTTGTATGCCGTGGCAATGCCGTCGGGCTGCTCGAAGGTGTAATAGCGGAGCTTTCACGGCACCGTGGGCTCGTTCTTGACGCAGCGGGCGCAGACGTTGGGATATTCAAAGTTTTCGTTCTGAAAAGTGTTGGTCTCAACGCGCATGGCCAACAGCTCCGGAATTCCGGCCAGTTCATTGCCGCGGACTGTTAAATCTAGATTGCAGTTGCCCGCCAGACCTGCCGCCGCCTGAGAATCGAGCGACCAATCGGCACGATTGGCTTAAACGGACGGGCCGCCAGTGCGTCAGGCGACCTGGCCAGCGGTCCGAGCAGAAGCGTTGGATTCCAGCAGTGCCAAAAGCGGCGCCGTGGCCATTGTCGTGACGAGCGCCATGATCACCATCATGGCAAACAGCGTCGGTGAAATGACGCCCAGGTCCAGGCCGATATTGAGCACGATCAGCTCCATCAGCCCGCGGGTGTTCATCAGCACGCCCAGTGCCGAGCCCATCCGCCAATCGAGGCCGGCAAACCGCGCGGCGGCCAGCGTCCCGCCGAACTTGCCCACCGACGCAACGACGATTATCAGCCCGCAAATCAGCCAGTTCTCCCAGCCACTGATCAGCCCGATCTGCGTCCGCATCCCGGTGTAGGCGAAAAACGCGGGCAGAAGCAACACGGTCACTACCTGCTCCAGCCCCGACGACAGCGATTTGGCGATGCGGCTGTCGTGCGGGACCGTCACTCCCAACAGAAACGCGCCAAACACGGCGTGAATCCCGATCCATTCGGTCGTCAGCGCCGAGACTAATAGCGCCGCGAAGATGACGGCAATCGCCGTTGGGCCCAAGCCGTTGTGTTCCACGCGGCGGATCAATCTTCCCGCAATTGGCCGCACGACAAGCAGCATTACTGCGATGTAGACGAGTGACAGCCCGATCACAGACAGGGCGCCGCTGACCTGCGATTGGACGACGCCGGCCACGAGCGCCAAGAGGCACCAGGCGGTGACGTCATCGACGGCGGCACAGCTCAAGGCGAGTACGCCGAGCTCCGTGCGCGACATGTTGCGGTCGGTGAGTATTCGCGCGAGCACGGGAAATGCCGTCACCGCCATCGCCACCCCCATGAACAGGGCGAAACTCGTGAACGACACTTCGGCTGGCGCCAGCCGCCCGAAGATTCCCAGCGCCAAGAGCGAGCCGAGCAAAAACGGCGCTAGAATGCTGGCGTGCGAGATCGCCGTGGCCGCATGCACATGCGATTTGAGCAATTCGGTATTGAAATCGACGCCGACCAGGAACATATACAAGATCACGCCGAGCTGCGCGATTACACCGAGATACGGCGCCACATCCGGCGGCAAGAGGGGCGATTGGGGAAGGCCGAACCAGTCGCGGCAGATCCAGCCCAGCAGCGACGGGCCCAGCAAGATTCCAGCGATCACCTCGCCGATGACCGGCGGCTGCCCGATCCAGCCGAGGACGATGCCCAGCACGCGGCCGACGATGATCACGGCGGCGAGCGCAGCCAGGAGCCGGGGGAGCACCTGGACCGGCTTTGTCGCTGCCGCCGGCGGCGCGGGATTGGCGGCGATTGCCGATGCAGGCGCGTCGCCGGCCGGCGTGGGCAGTTTTTCACCGACGGCCCGGATCGCAAAGAACAAAGCAACCGTCACTGCCAGCGACAGGCCGTAGAAGGCGAGTAGACGCCAGCGCGACGAGGGGCGTTTGTTCGGGAGTGGCTCACCAGCAGACATGCTTGGGTCAGGCCATCGCCCCCTCGGCAGTGCGAACTTCGTCCCAGATGGCGTCCATCGCCGGCCAGACCTGATCGACCTCGTCCTTGAACAGATCGCCGATGAGCAGGTCGGTGACGAGCCCCTTGAGATGCGGGAAACGCTTCACGAAGCGGCCGAACGAAAAGCCGTCGTAGTAGGCGCACACGAGCCTGCGCATTCGCAGGATCCCCCGCACATGGTCGGCTTCCCACTTGCCGAGTTGAGCGGCACTCGTGTCCCCTTTGGCGAGGCCTTCGACGATTGCATCCGCTGCGACCGAGCCCGAGCGCAGGGCGAGCAAGACGCCCGACGAATAGAGCGGGTCGAGGAAGGCGAACGCATCGCCGACGAGGACCCAGCCATCGCCGGCCGCCTGCTTCGACTTGTAGGTGTATTCCTTGGCGGCGCGGAACGGGCCGGCCCGTTTGGCCCCCTTGAGGCGCGGTTTGAGTCCCGGGCAGCGATCGACCTCCTCGAAGTAGATCGCCTCGTGCTCCTTCGTGTCTCGGTTCTTGAACAGGTAGTCGTAGTCGGCCACGACGCCCACGCTGACAATGTTGTTGTGCAGCGGGATGTACCAGAACCAGCCGAGCTTGTCCTTGGTCTGGATGACCTGCGTGGCCCCTTCGTCGCGGCCGGTGTCGCGATAGGCCCCTTCCCAGTAGGTCCATAGGGCGGCTTTCTTCAGGACGGGGTCCCACTCGCGGAGGTTTAGCCGGTCCATGATCAGGCCGCTCTGGCCGCTGGCATCGACGACGACCTTGGCACGGATGTCTTCCTGGGTGCCGTCCTCGCGCTTGATCCGCACGCCGACGGCGCGGTCCCCCTCCCAGAGGACCGTCGTGACATGGACTCCTTCCTCGACTTGGACCCCGTGCTCGCGGGCGTTTTCGAGCATCAGCTTATCGAACTCCTGGCGATAGACCTGCCAGGTTTGCGACGAGTCATGGTTTTTGTGCTCGATGAAGTAGAACGGCTCGGAGAGTTTGCCGTACTGGTTGACGAACTGGACGCTGTACTTTTTGACGAAGTGACTCCCCTTCATCTTCGGCAGCATGTTCAGCCGCTCGAGGACGAAGTAAGTGCAGGGGATGAGCGACTCGCCGATGTGGAAGCGAGGAAACTTCTCCCGCTCGAAGAGCCGGACCTTGTACCCCTTCTGCGCGATCAGGGTCGAGACGGTCGAGCCGCCCGGGCCGCCGCCGATGACGACCACATCGGATTGGGAAGTTTGGACAGACGTGGACATGGAGGATTCAGGGGTTGGGGTTCAGGTTTCAGCAGTCCAAGGTAAGCAGGCTGATTGTAGCCAACGGGCATAATACTTGTTTTAACAATAATTGTCCAGACAACTATAGGCCACTTGGGGCGCTCTGGCCATGCGTAGTCCTAAACTCCTGGCGGCTCTACGATTAGCGTAGAGCGGTATGGCCGAACCTAATCCCTGAACCCTGAACCTCGTGTCCTTCTGCACAACTGCCGACCGCGAGTCTGCCTTGCTCGCCAGCTACGCCATGCACAGCCGCGACTCGCGCGGCCGCAAATATCCGGAACCAGAGCAGTCGTACCGCGGCCCGTTCCAGCGCGACCGGGACCGGATCGTCCACAGCCACGCCTTCCGCCGGCTGGCGTACAAGATGCAGGTCTTCACCGGCGACATGGGGGATTACCACCGCTCGCGGTTGACGCACACGCACGAAGTCGCCTCGATCGCTCGCACGATTGGCCGAGCCCTGAGGCTCAACGAAGACCTGATCGAAGCCCTGGCGCTCTTTCATGACATCGGCCATCCCCCCTACGGCCACGCCGGCGAAGACGCGCTCGCCGAGTGCCTCAAGGATCACGGCGGCTTCTCCCACAACCAGAACGCGCTGACGATTGCCGAGGAGCTGGAAATTCGCTACCCGTCTTTCCCCGGACTGAACCTGACCTATGAAGTGCTGGAAGGGCAGGCGACGCGGATAGCAGGGGGTCAGAGATCAGAGGTCAGAGGTCAGAATTCAGAGGTCGGAGGTCGGCAAACCTCCGCTGGCGCCGCACACCACTCACCACACACCTCGCCTCTCCTCGAAGTCCAGGTCGTCGAAGCGGCCGACAGCATGACTTACGATGCTCATGACAGCGACGATGCCGTGAAGCTGGGGTTGGTCACACTCGAACAGCTTGCCGAGAACACCCTCATCCAAGAGGCGGTCGCCGCGATTCGCCAACGCCACGGCACTCTCGCGCCCGACATGCTCCGCAAGTGCATTGTGCACGAGCTGCTGGCGCGGCAAGTGACCGACGTCCTGACCGCGGCAGCGACATTCCTCGCCGGTCACGAGGGAGCAGCCGTCAGCGAGATTCGCCAAATCCCTTTCCGCATCGGACCTAGCCGCGAGCTGGCGGAATTGAAACGCGAGCTGGAGCGGTTCCTTTACGACCGCGTCTACCGCCATCCGCGGCTAATTGCCGTGCGATCGCAGGCCCAGGAGCGGATTCGCGCGATGTATCGCGGCTACCTGGCGCAGCCCGAACTGATCCCCGCGCATCACCGCCAGCGGATTGCCACCGTTGGCATCGAGCGGACCACTGCCGACTACATCGCCGGCATGACCGACCGCTTTTGCGACGCGATCTACCAGCAGCACTTTTCGAGCTGACTAGCCCGGCACGGGGCACTGTCCAACAAGAGCCGCTGCGTTTCTCGCCGCGCTCGATCAAATCGCCAAGAACTCCTCGAGCGCCTCCCGCATCACGGCCGCGTCTGGTTCTACGCCGGTCCAGATCTTGAAGCTGATCACCGCCTGGTTGACGAGCATGCCCAGGCCGTCCAGGACGTGGCAGCCGTTTTCCTTCGCCTCGGCCAGGAGCTGAGTCTCGGCCGGATTGAACACGACGTCGGCCACGATCAGCCCCGGCCGCAGCGAATCGCGCGCGATCGGCACTCGCGCCTCCTCATCGTTGAGTCCGATGGAAGTGGCGTTGATGAAGATGTCGGTCTTGAGCGGAATGGCGAACTGGCCATTGAGGGCGGCGAAATTCGCCTGCACTTTGGCACGGTCGTTCAGCAGTTTCACCAATTCCTCGCCGCGCTGCTGGTTGCGATTGACGACCGTGATTTCCGCCGCACCGGACAGGCCCAGCTCGACCCCGATGGCCCGGGCGGCGCCGCCTGCGCCCATCATGGTCACCCGCTTGCCAACCGGATCGACGAACCCCTTCAGCGACTGCACGAAGCCTTTGCCGTCGGTGTTCTCGCCCAGCAGCTTGTCCCCCTCGCGGTGGACGCAGTTGACGGCGCCCATCAGCTCGGCCGCCTGGCTGAGCCCATCGAGATGCTCGATGACCGCCACCTTGTGCGGGATCGTAAAATTGCCGCCGCGAAACCCCATGGCCTTCATCCCGCGGACGGCGTCCCCCAGATTCTGGGGCGACACTTCCAGGGTCAGATATCGCCAGTCGAGCCCGGCCGCCGTGAACGCCTTCTCGAACATGTACTGCGTGGGATTGCCGGCGACCGGCTGGCCGATGCAGCAGACGATTTCTTGAAGGGATGGGGCGGACATGCAGAAGGGGTCAGGGGTCAGGAGTCAGGAGGTTTTTCATTTCACGCACGGCTCGTTCCAGGCCGACGAACACCGCCCGAGAAATGATCGCGTGCCCGATGTTCAATTCGAACATCTGATCGATCCTAGCTACGGGACAAACGTTTTGATAGTTCAGTCCATGTCCGGCATGCAGCCGCATGCCGGCTTGGACGATTTGTTTGCCGGCCGCAATCACCGCCGCCAGCTCCTTTTCCCGGGCCTTTCCCTTTGCCAGGGCATACTTGCCGGTATGCAGCTCAACGGCCGTCACTTCCAATCGGGCCGCCACGTCGATTTGACGTGGGTCTGGATCGAGAAACAAGCTGACTTCGATGCCAGCGGCCTTGAGTTTTTGGACCGCTTGTTCGGTGGCGGCCCGGTGGGTCACGACGTCTAGCCCACCTTCGGTCGTCACCTCCTCTCGGCGTTCCGGGACGATCGTGGCCTGGTCGGGTTTCGTCTGGCAGGCGATGCCGACGATCTCCGGGGCGACGGCGAGCTCCAGGTTAAGCTTGACGGCGACCGTTTCGCGGAGGATGCGCAGGTCGCGGTCCTGGATGTGTCGGCGGTCCTCGCGGAGGTGAATCGTAATGGCGTCCGCGCCGCCAAGCTCGGCCAGGATGGCGGCAGCGACGGGGTCGGGCTCGTAGGTCCGCCGCGCCTGCCGCAGCGTGGCCACGTGATCGATGTTGACGCCTAGCTCGGGCATGTCAGTCGCTTGAGATCGTGGAAAAAGTGGGGATAGGTCTTGGCCGTGCAGCCCGGATTGCGGATCACGACCCCGGGAATTCGCAGGCCGGCCAGGGCGAAACTCATTGCCATGCGGTGGTCATTGTACGTGTCGATGGCCGCGCCGCGCAGCGGACCAGGTGTGATCGTCAGGCCGTCGGCCCGCTCCTCGACTGTAGCGCCCAGCTTGCGCAGCTCGCGGGCCAGGTCGCCGATCCGATCAGTTTCCTTGTGGCGGATGTGGGCCACGTTGCGGATCGTCGTCGGCCCCTGGGCAAACAGCGCCACAACCGCCAGCGTCTGCGCCGTGTCGCTGATTGAGTTCATGTCCACGTCGATGCCGCGGAGCGGGCGGCCTTCGACGGCGATGCTGGACTGGTCCCGAGACACCAGGGAGCCCATTTGCTCCAGGCAATCGACGAAGCGCACGTCACCTTGCAGTGTATCGGCACTCAGTCCCTCGACCGTAACGCGGCCGCCGGTTATTGCGGCGGCGCCCCAGAAGTAGCTGGCCGCAGAGGCGTCCGGCTCGATCGAGTACTCGCAGGCCTTATACGACTGACTACTGGGAATGGCGAAGGAACCGCCAGTGGCGATCGGTACAGCAATGCCGAATACTTTCATTACCTGCATAGTCATTTCGACATATGGCGCGGAGACGAGCTCGCCTTCGATTGCCAGCACAGAATGATTTGCCGCAAGGGGAACGGCCATTGCCAGAGCGCTAAGAAACTGGCTAGAGACTTCTCCGCGCACGCGAGCCACACCACCTCGCAGTCCATTTGCTCGGACGACGACAGGTGGACAACCGTGAGAACCTTCACACGTCACATCACCCCCAAGCTGGTTGAGCGCCTCGGCCAAGTCTCCGATCGGCCGCTGGCGCATCCGCTCGACTCCATCGAGTCGATAGAGACCGTGGCCCAGCGTGAGCATGGCGGTAAGGAAACGGATCGTCGTGCCGCTGTTGCCGACGAACAGTTCGGCCTGACTTGCCGGGATCTTGCCGCCGCAGCCGGCGACCTCAAGCCGCGCACCGCCATTGGATGAATCCACGGCAATGCCCAACTGCCTCAGGCTCTCGATCATCACCCGTGTATCTTCGCTGGCAAGCGTGCTCGTTAGCGTCGATTTTCCTTCGGCCAGCGCCGCACAGACAAGCGCCCGGTTGGTGATGCTCTTGGAGCCCGGCGGTCGGATCGAGCCGTGAATTGGACCGCACGGGGTGATGGCGATTGCGTCGGACACGGCGGCGGTGAGACAGCTCCCAAAGGCAACGGCACACCGACCCACTTCGTGGGTGCCCCGGTGCCTACTACTTGTTGGCTCCTGCAATTTTAATCAGGTGCTTCTCGCCGCGGATGTAAAGCGCGTCGCCGGCGACGGCGGGCGTTCCCAGGACCGCTTCACCCAGTTCATTGGTGCTCACGACCTGTCCCTTCTCGCCAAGTTGCACGACAAGGCACTGCCCCTCCTGGTTCACGCAGTAAGCATGCTCGCCGGCAATCACCGGCGTGGCCCAAAACGTCCCCTTCACCCGTTCCTGCCACAGGACGTCGCCGTCCTTCTCATTACCGCAGACCAGCACGCTGCCGCGGAGCGTGTAGACCTTATCGCCGTCCACGACCGGGCTCGAATTGCCGGGGACGACCTTGTTGGACTCCCAGGCCAGCGACGGGGCCGAGCCTTCGCCGGCATCGAGCACGGTCAGGCCGTTGGCGGGAAGGTAAATTCGGCCGTTGGCTGCCGTCACCGAGGGAATGATGGAGCAGCCGCTGTCGTAGCTCCATTTTTGCTCGCCGGTGAGCGGATCGTGGGCGGTCAACCCTTTGCCGCTGGTAAGAAGCACCAGCTCTTTGCCGTCTTTGAGACGCAGCATACCTGGCGACGCCCAGTTGGCCGCATGCGGACGGTCGATCCGCCAGCGTGTTTCTCCCGTTTCGGTGTCGATGCCGGCAGCGAACGAATCTCCCTGGTTTTCGATCTGCACGACGACCGTCTTGCCAACCACAACCGGCGAGCTGGACATGCCGACGTCGTTCCCCGCCTTGGGATAGTCGTGGGCCAGGCCGCGGTACCACAGCAGGTTGCCGTCGAGATCGAGGCAGACCAGGTCGTTGGAGGAGAAGAACGCGAAAATCCGCTCGCCGTCGCTGGCGGGCGTCGGGGCCGCATTGGCGCTGGTCGGGTGGTGGTAGCAGCGTCCGGTGGCCCAGAAATCGCGTTTCCAGACTTGCTGGCCGGTCTTGGCGTCGAAGGCCAGCACGTGCAGCCGGTTCTGCGTGACCGGGCCACTACTGGCCGTCACGAAGACGCGATCGCGAACGACGATGGGGCCGGAGACCCCCTTACCGAGCAGCGGCGTTGTCCAAGCGACGTTCTCGCCAGTCTTGACGTCGAATTGCGTGGGCAGGCGGCTATCGGCAGCGACGCCGGTCAGATCGGTGCCGCGGAACTGACGCCAGTCGGCGGCGGAGAATAGCAGCAGCGCGGCAGTGGCGGCGATGAGAGTCAGAAATCGTTTCATGGTGTCTATGGTTCAAGGTGATCGTGAGGGCGGAATTGACGGCACACGGAGTGTGCCTGCTACGGATTAGCGCACCGTACGCGGCAGCGAAGCCGAGGCGGCGCTGGGCCGATCCTGCGACAGGACGGCGGTGCCGATCGCATCGCAGACGCGAAGCTGGAATCTCCATTCCTGGGCCCACTCCTCGGTCTGCTCGTTCTGGGCGACTTTGAGCAGGATGGTGTTCTTGCCCTTGTTGAGCTTGCCGCGAGCCAGATACTGATCGATCGACGTGTTGGCGTGGTAGACGTGATTGGCCGTGAGCAACTCGCCGTTGAGCCAGATCTTGTTGGCGTTGATGCACCCCAGCCGCAGATCGACCTCCTGAGCTTTGTCGGAAACGAACTCGGCATACGCGTAGGCGATCGCTCCCTTGTGCTTGTCGAGCACCTTGTTGAGATCGACGTTTCCGACTTCGTCGCTGGTCGTGGCCTCGATCCAGCCGATCTCCCCCTTCTGGCCCGGGTACTTCGCCTTCAAGTCGACTTTTTCCTCTGGCGGATAAGCCGCGTCCCACCCCTTGTCGTTGACGTTGTCAAACGGGCCCAAGATCCTCCAAGTCGTCACGAATCCGTAATGCAGCGGCAGATCGACCTTGCCGCCAAGCTGCTTGATCTTGTCGGCTGCCTGCTTGATCTGATCGTGATCGCGGCAGGATCGAAATGTCTTCTGGTAGGCTGCGAGCTGAGCGTCTTTGCCGGAGGCAGCGGCCGCATTGGCCAGGGCCAGCGCGACCGCGTCGCGGCGGAGCTCCAGGCTCGGGTCGTCAATCAGGCGCGGAATCAACCGGGACTCGGCTGTCTCGTCGCTGACGGCAATCAGCTCGTAGGCCAGCCGGCGGCCGCGAGGGGAATGGCTGGTGTCGGCCAGAAAGGACTCCAGATTCCGAATGGGAAGAGCCTTGGAAACCGTCGCTCGCTGGGCCACGGCCTCCGCCACGCCGCGGAGCCAGTTGGTGGCGATTGGATTGGCTCCATCCATGGCGGCCAGAATCGTCGTCAGTTGCGACGGATCGGCTTTCGATGCCGCCTGAGAGGCGGCCACGGCATCGCGATGCCCAGCCCCTTTTGGACCCACTGCCCGCAGCGTTTTCAGATGGCTGCTCAATTCGGCGTCCGCTCCCCGGGCGGCCAGCAAACAGGGGATTAGGAGCAGCCCTCCGGCAAGGATCCAGGTCCGAGAAATCATGGCATATCTCCGGTGTTTTGATGACGGGAGGTTGGAGGACGATTTTAGTCAACGGATTCAGTCTGCTGAAGGTCCCGCTTGAAGTTCCTTTCGGCCGAGGGGACCTAAGGCCGGCGGAATTCGGTAGCGCGCTTCTGAAAATTCGTCAGCCATGCCAGCAGGAGCGCGTCGACTAACGTCTTGCCCGCCTTCAGCTCCGCGGGCGTTTTGCCCCAGTAGAAGCCGATCCAGCCGTCGGCGTCCTTTCTGGTCCCGTCGAGGAATTTGTTGAAGTCGTCGAGCGAGCACTTCAGCGCGAAGGTCTCCTCGATCACTACCGGCTTGCCGACGGCCGCAAAACCAGAAAGCGTTTTCATGTCCTCTTCATGTTTGCCCGTCTCCGGGTAGAGGTGGACGCAAAGGAAGTCGAGCGGCCCGGCCACTTCGCTCGGCACAAAGCCGGAAGTCAGCCCGGGCCGGTCGAGGCTCCAATCGACCATGCCGACGGTGACCAGATGCCGCCGATCGTGCTTGCGGATCGCTTTGACGAGGTGCTCGATCCAGGCCTTGGCGATTTCGGGCCGACGCCGGCCCGCCTGGTCGAGGGTGATCACCTGGACGAAATGTTTGTCCCCCAAGGGGGGCCCGAGCCAGTCTTTTTCGTTCCGCTTGCCGCCGGGTACGACCGGCTCGTTCATCAGGTCGTAGCAGAAGATTGCCGGGCTGGTCGCGCAGGTCTTGGCAACCGCTTCCCAGAAGGCGGCTTGCGCATTCCAGCGGCCAGACTCATCCAGGTCGTCATACCATGGCGGCACGTCGGCCTTGTGGTAGCAGCCCAGGCCGGTGAGGTCGAGATAAAGTCCTGTTTTCTCGGCGAGCTTCACGAGATCAGCCAGTTTTTGAAGTGCAGACGCGTTGGGTTTGTCTGCGGCCTGCATGAACTTGCCAAACTGAAGATGGACGCGAACGACGTTCGCGCCGAGTTCCTTCATTTCGGCAAAGTCTTCCTCGACCTTCTTCCATTCGTCGTGCCAGTAGTCCTCAATGAGTCGGCCGGTCTCGTCGTGGTCGTAATTGAAGCCCCAGGGGACGAAGGACACTTCGGCGAGCGGGGGGCGTAAGCTCCCCGGTTCTCCCTGTGCAAGCACGAAACCCTTTTGATCCGTCGCGACCCGAATCCAAGGGAGCGGGCCTTCCCCTGCGGCTGGTTGGCCGAGGAGACAGACGCCTACAATGATCAGCCAAACTTCGCGTCGCATGGAAATTCTCCTCATCCGCCGATTGTAACCAGGTCGGGGTCGGGAGCCGTTTTCGGCCGATGACTTCCCTCAGCATCGCACCATTGCCGAAAACCACTCCCGACCCCTGCTATCAATGTCCGATATCCTCGAATACTACGCCCGCCGCGCCGCCGATTATGACCGCATCTACGAAAAGCCCGAGCGGCAGGATGACCTGCGGCGGCTTGAATCCCTGCTCGTCGAGTGGCTGGCCGGCCGTAACGTGCTTGAGGTTGCCTGCGGAACTGGCTACTGGACGGCGAAACTAGCGCCACACGTCAATTCGATGCTGGCGACCGATAAGGTGAGCGAGGTGCTCGCCGTGGCGCGCCAGCGCTGCCGGCAGTTGGGGAATATCCGCTTTGAGCTGGGGGATGCCTGCGATGCACGCCAACTTTCCAACCTGTCTTCTTCGTCGTCTGGACGGGTCGGAAACCTGTCCTACAACGGCGGCTTGGCCGCGTTCTTCTGGTCGCACGTCAAGAAGCAGGAACTAGCGCAGTTCCTGGCCAGTCTCCGCAGCGCACTGGCTCCCCGTGCACACGTCGCCCTTTGTGACAGCCGATTCGTACCTGGCTCCAGCACGCCGATCAGCCGCAACGATCCAGACGGCAACTCCTATCAGTCGAGACGGCTGGCCGACGGCACACAGCACGAGATTCTCAAGAACTTTCCGTCCTCCGAGGAAATTCGTCTCGTTCTGGCCGCCGCCGGCATCGATCGCGTGGAGGTCACCGAGCTGACGTACTTCTGGTGCGCACGGTACATTGCGTGAAGTCGAACTTCGTCGCGAGCTACCTTTCCCTGCGACGAAATGTTCGCCGGCGATCACTCGTACCTCAGCGCATCGATCGGGTCGAGCCGCGATGCCTTCCAAGCGGGGTAGTACCCGAATAGTACCCCGACGACCACGGCCACCACGACCGATGCTCCGATCGCCGGAAGGGACAGCTCGACTGGCCAGTGCAGCCACCACCAGACTGCCTGGGAACCCAAGATGCCGACGGCAATTCCCGCCACTCCCCCCAGGAGACAGAGCAGCACCGCCTCGACCAGAAACTGCGTGCGGATGTCGCGAGCCTTGGCACTGCGCGCTGGCGGTCAGGTACGGCAGCAGTTTGCCGCTGGAGTTGTCGGTGGTGATCTCGACCGTGTAAGTGACGACGTTCTGCGTCATCGCGGCGTTCAGTCGAATTTTGTCGACAGTGCCGCGGAACACTTCGTCAGGGAAAGCGTCCACAGTGAAGCGGACGATTTGCCCGGGGTGAATCGTGCCGATGTCGGCCTCATTGACGCTGGCCCAGACTTCCATCTGCTTCAGGTCCTTGGCGATCAGGAACAGGCTCGGCGCGTTGAGGCTGGCGACCACGGTTTGCCCAACGTTGACCCGCCGGTCGACGATCACGCCTTTCACCGGGGATTTGATGGTGCAGTACGCCAGGTTGCGTTTGGCCCGCTTGAGTGCTGACTCGGATTGCAGCACCGTCTGTTTCGCTTGAACGATGGTCGCCTCCCCCACCGCCAGCGTGGATTTGGCCGTGTCATACGCAGCCTGGGCGGCATCCAGGTCGACTTGATTTACGGCGCCCGAGGGGATCAGTTTTTGATCCCGCTTCCAATCACGCTCGGTTTGGACCAGTTTGGCGCGCATCTGTCCCAGGTCCGCCTCAGCCCGCTGGACGTTGGCGCGGGCCACATCGAGTTGCGCCTTGGCTTGATCCACGTCGGCCGCATAGAGCGAGTCGTCGATTTGAACGAGCACGGTCCCTTCCTCGACGGCAGTCCCAAAATCGACCGGCTTGCTACTGTCCGCGGGGTCGACGCCAAACGACTGAATCTGCCCGGCGACCTGGGCTCCGACGTCAATCACCTCTTCCGGCTCGAGCGTGCCGGTGGCGCTGATTTCGACGCGCAGGTCGCCGCGGGTGACACTGGCGGTGCGGCAGTGAATGGGAGACGCCGCGGCGGCCTCGTACCAGTACCACCCTCCGCCTACCGCGGCCAAACTCAGAAGAACCAGCAGGCCCAGGACGATTGCTTTCATGGGCGGCTCCCTCGGATCGTGCCGGGAGCCACGATTGCCCAGTTCTCACGCGCCCCGCTCGGCAATTCGTTAGCTTCCTAATGAATGCTATGCAGCGCAGCAACCCTGGCCAGCCTGCGGAATCGCAAATGCGGCAATTACTCGCCTGCCAGAGCTTACCGAATGCCCGTCCCGGTGGTCCGATCGGAGCGGCTCGCTAAGTACAGGCTCACCCAGACGACGATCAGGGCCCCGATGATCGACATGATCCACCCTGCGCCGCGGAACGGTCCCAATTCCGGCCGGAAGCCGAAGGCCCAGGAAATGAGGCCGCCGACGAAGGAACCAACAATGCCCAGAATCATGGTCATGAGTAGACCCATGGGCTGCTTGCCGGGATAGAGAAATCGGGCAATGAGCCCGATGACTAGGCCGAAGACAGCCCAGGTAACGATGGTGGCGAGCGTTTGCATAGCGTCTCCCCTTGTAGCTGCGGAACTGACCCGCTCGCAACGTAGCAAACTTCGTGCCAGGGCGGCGGTCAGCAAGTCCGCCGACCGCCGCCTGGATCGGACGCCTTAGCCACCTTTGTAGCTCAATTGCGGCCGCAGTTCGCGCTCGATCCGCGTCAGCTCCCGCTGAGCTCGCATGACCGCGTAGACATCCTTGTAGGCCGACGGGGCCTCGTCGCATAATTGCCGCGACAGTCGCTCGTCAAACCACACGCGGTGCATTTCGCGCGCGAGTTGCCGCGGCGTGATCCGCTCCACCGCTTCGCTGCGGCTCAAAGCGCGGCCGGCGCCGTGCGAACTGGAGCAGAGGGACTGCCCGCAGCCGCGGCCGGTGACGTGGAAGCTGGCTGAGCCCATCGAACCTGGGATTATTCCAGCCTGGCCATTGGCCGCCGGCAGGGCTCCCTTGCGATGGACCAGCAGTTCGCGACCGAAGTGCGTTTCGCGCTGCACGTGGTTATGGTTGGCGTGAATCAGCGTGTCCCACAAAAACCGGATGCCGAATAGCTCCCCCAGGAAGCTTTCCGCTGCCCGCAGCATCGCCAGGCGGCTGTGCTCGGCATACGTCACGCCCCACGCCACGTCGGTCAGGTAGGCTTGTCCCTCCGGCGACTGGCTGTCGAGCCATGGGAGTTTCCGGCGCTGCGACTGTTTCTCGGCAATCGCCACGTGATGAGCCGTGATCGCCTGGCCCATCGCCCGCGACCCGCTGTGGAGCATCACCCACAGCCGGTCGTCCTGGTCCGCCTGAAGCTCCAGGAAGTGATTGCCGCGGCCCAGCGTGCCGAACTGTACCCGGCCGTCGCGCGCGGCGATCTTCTGCAAGCGCGAGCCTGACAGCGGAAGCTCGCGCAGCGCTGGCGGCAATTCGGCCGGCATCGTCTGCCGCCCGTGACGGTTGGCCGGCACGCAGCACGGGAAGCCGTCCAGAACTGCGGCGGCGCGCTCGCTGTGGAGCAACACCGCATCAGCGCTCGTCGCGATCGCCGCCATGCCGCAGCCAATGTCGCCGCCGACGGCGGCCGGATAAACCAGCCGCTCCGTGGCGACCGCCAGGCCGACGCAGACGTCGCCTGATAGATGCACGTCCGGCATGACTGCCACGTGACGCACGTCCGGGCTGCTGGCCAGCCGGTCGATGGACAGGGCAACCTCTTTCGGAAGTGGCTGGCACAGCCACTTCGTGATCATGGCTCGCTCGTCACTCATCATGGCTGCACCTCCTTTTCCGGGGCAGCGGGAATGAAGCGAAAGGCCAGGCGGGGGGCACGCTTGCGCGTGATGGCCGTGGCGACTTCGCTCCGCAGCCAGCCGCCGGCCCGGGCCAGCGTCGCCCGGACTTGCATTTCATCCAGCGCAGGCGCACCGGCAGCCGGCACGACCGTGACCAGAAGCTGCGCGGCGCTTGGGGCCGGCGAGACATCGAGCACCTCCAGCGACTGGAGGATTTCATCGGACGTCTCACCGGAAAACAGAAGGCGAAGCGTATCGGCGACCTGGGCGCACAGTTGCCGCGCTTTGCGGCCGGCTTTGGTTGGTTGGTGCTCCTTTCGAAAGAAGTAACGAGGATCCTGGCCATCGTCCTGGTGGACTTCGGCGCAGTAGCGGGTCAAAGATCGGGTCCGGCGATATTTCGGTTTCATGGTTCTCTCACATGGATGGAAAAGCGCGCAGCACGAGCCGCAGCGCAAAGGCAATCGTGGAAGATCAGCACAACGAAATCCCGCTGACGCCGACCGGCGAGCCGGCCGCGGAGACGCGGAACGACGAAGACACCGCAGCAGCGGAATGAATTCCGCTCTACGGGCGATGTGAGAGTGAGCCTGCCCAGCGCGCGAAAGAAGGCGGCGCTAGCGCAGCAGGCTCAACGAAACCAGATTGGACGTGCGTCGCATGGTTGAGCCTCCTGAAAATGATGTGAAACTGCGTTGCCGCGGTAACTAGCTGAATTGTGCGGTAAAACCCCGCTCGGTCAAGCAAGAAGGGCCGGTATGGACGGACACGTACCCGGCCTTTCGGTTCACTGGGGCGCGGCCGTGGCCCGCCCGCACGGCCTTTCGCCCTTGCCGCGCCGGCCGCGATTGCTTATACGTCGGCGCTGCGTGATGGCGCTAGGACCGCTAGCGACGCTACCCCGTCGCCAGCGGCATACGCTTGGCGTAGGATGCTGCGCGCACGCGATCTGTCCCTCGCTTGCAAGGATGCGTCTCGGATGTCGATCGACAACCAGCGCCCGGTCCCGCGCCCCCATTTCGCCGGCGATGGCCAGCCAGAGCAGGCCGAAAACCTGGCCCAGGCTATCGACCGCACGCGGCAGTGGCTGCTGGTGCGACAGCATGCCGATGGTCACTGGTGCGCCGAGCTGGAAGGGGACACGATCCTCGAAAGCGAGTACATCTTGCTGCTGGCCTGGCTGGGGCGGGAGGATGCGCCGCTGGCCCGCAAATGCGCCCGCTACATTGTGGACAAGCAGCTCGAGGGTGGCGGCTGGGCCATGTATCCCGGTGGCCTGCTCGACGTCAGTGGCAGCGTCAAAGCGTACTTCGCCCTCAAGCTCACTGGCCACGACCCGCAGGCCGAGTACATGCGGCGGGCGGCAAAAGCGATCCGGGAGTGCGGCGGGGCCGATGCCGTCAACAGCTTCACACGGTTCTACCTGGCACTCTTGGGACAGATCTCGTACGACCAGTGCCCGGCGGTGCCGCCGGAAATGATGCAGCTGCCGAACTGGTTTCCGCTGAACATCTACCGCATGAGCGCCTGGTCGCGGACGATCGTGGTGCCGCTGTCGATCATGTGGGCCCACCGACCGGCCCGCCAGCTTCCGGTCGACCGCGGCATTGGCGAGCTGTTCCTGCAGCAGCCGCAGGAGTGGCCGCCGCTGCGCTGTCCGGGACTGGGCAAGGAGCGCGGCTGGTTTTCGTGGGAATGGTTCTTTCGGCGAACTGACGCAGTGCTCAAATGGCTGGAAGCGCGGCGAATTGTGCCGCTGCGCAAGCGTTCGCTGGCGGCAGCCGCGCAGTGGATGCTCAGCCGCTGCGAGCACAGCGACGGCCTGGGCGCCATCTTCCCGCCGATCATCTGGAGCGTGATCGCTCTCAAGTGCCTGGGATACGACGACGACAGCCCCCAGGTGCGCGAATGTTTCGAGCAACTCGATGGGCTGGTGCTCGAGGATGACTACGCAGCTCGCTTGCAACCCTGCCTATCGCCAGTGTGGGACACCGCCATTGCCCTGCGATCGCTGGCGGTCAGCGGCTCGCAGCTCGTCGATCCGCCGGCGATGAAGGCGGTCGATTGGCTGCTGGACAAGGAAGTGACCCGCGAAGGGGACTGGGCCGAGCGCGTCGATGTGGCCCCTGGCGGCTGGTTCTTCGAGTATCGCAACGAGTTTTATCCCGACGTTGATGACTCGGTGATGGTCATGATCGCGATGCGGGAGAGCGTGGGAGAGGGTTCAGGGGAGAGAGAGCAGAGGTCAGAGAGCAGAGAGCAGAAATCCCTAGCCCCTAGCCTCCAGTCCCAAGCCCCACTCACCGAAAGCGGCGAAATCGAAAGTCCGGCGTTCTCCCGTCGCCGCTGGCTGTTCGGCGCGTGCGATCGGGCCCGCCGCTGGGTGCTGGCGATGCAAAACCGCGACGGCGGCTGGGGGGCGTTTGACAAGGACAACGACGCCGAGTTTCTCTGCCGCGTGCCATTTGCCGATCACAACGCGATGATCGATCCGAGCACGCCCGACCTGACGGGGCGGACGCTGGAGGCGCTGGCGCTGTGGGGAGGCAGGCTGGGCCAGCCGCACGTCGACCGCGCTGTCGCGTTCCTTCGTCAAACACAGGAACTCGACGGCAGTTGGTACGGCCGCTGGGGGGTCAACTATATCTACGGCACGTGGCAAGCGCTGGTGGGACTGACCGCCGTCGGCGTCCCGGTCAAGGATCCGATGATTGCGGCCGGTGCGAATTGGCTTTTGGCCCATCAGCAGTCGTGCGGCGGCTGGGGAGAATCAGCCGACAGCTACACGTGGCCGGAACTCCGCGGCCGCGGGCCGGTGACGGCATCGCAAACGGCCTGGGCGCTATTAGGACTGATGGCCGCCGGGCTGGGCGATCATCCAGCCACGCAACGCGGCATCCGCTGGCTGCTCGACACACAGCAGCCCGAAGGCTCGTGGCACGAAACCGAATTCACCGGCACCGGCTTTCCGCGCGTGTTTTATCTCCGCTACCACTACTACCCGATTTATTTCCCGCTGCTGGCGCTGTCCGAGTACCAGCGGCGGACGACTCGGTCCCAAGGTCTCCTCGGGTCCGCAAGCTCGCGAAGCTCTGCTTCGCCCAATCGAAGCGGAGCTTCGTAGGAGTCCGTTCCCAAGCGGAACTTGGGAACGAGTAAACGAGTAACTTTGAACTGACAACGCGAAACCAACTCGACGCACACCATGTCTGTTCCCTTCAGCCAAATGTGGACCGTCGCCACTTACGTCCTGCGGCAGAAGCTGCGCGGCGTGAAACGGTATCCACTCGTGCTGATGCTGGAGCCCTTGTTCCGCTGCAACCTGGCATGCGCCGGCTGCGGCAAGATCCAGCACCCGGCCGACGTGCTGAGGCGGCATCTTTCGCCCGAGGAATGTTTTGCCGCGGTCGACGAGTGCGGCGCGCCAATCGTCTCGATCCCCGGGGGCGAGCCGCTATTGCACCCACAGATCGATCAAATCGTCGGCGGACTCGTAGAGCGACGCAAATACATCTACCTCTGCACGAACGCGCTCAAGCTCGAGGAAGCATTGCCGCGGTTTACGCCGACCAGGTACCTGGCATTTTCGGTCCACATGGACGGCCCGCGCGAGGAGCACGACCTGGCCGTTTGCCGCGAGGGGACGTACGACATCGCTGTAAGAGCGATCCGCGCCGCGCGCCGCCGCGGATTTCGCGTCACCACGAATACGACGCTCTACGCCGGTATCGATCCGGCTCGCGTCCAGGAGTTCTTCGACGGAATGATGGCACTCGGCGTCGAAGGAATGATGGTCTCGCCGGGATACCACTATGAGAAGGCGCCCGACCAGGACCATTTCCTCCGTCGCGAGCAGACAGTGCACCTGTTCCGCCGCATCCTGGCAGCGCCCAAGCGCGCCTGGCAATTCAACCAGACGCCTTTGTTTCTCGAATTCCTTCGCGGAAACCTCGAACTCGATTGCACGCCGTGGGGAAGTCCCACCTACAACCTCTTCGGCTGGCAGCGGCCGTGCTATTTGCTCAGCGAAGGAGGCTATGCCAAAACCTTTCGCGAGTTGATGGAAACCACCAACTGGGAGCAATTTGGCCAGGCCAGCGGCAATCCCAAGTGTGCCGACTGCATGGTCCACTGCGGCTACGAGCCCAGTGCCGTCTCGGCGACGTTCAGCTCGCTGGGGGGACTGCTGCGGACCGCCTACCTGTCGCTGTTTGGCCTTCCCGCTTTATTAGATGGCCCCACGCCGCAAACCTCCGCCGATAGCGCTCAACTCCGGCTGGACCAGGCGACGGTCGGCAGCTCCGAGCGCATGCGGGCGACGCGCGAGCCGCGTGAACTGATGCAAATCACCAGTTCGTGAGTGACGCGACACCGGCCGCTTAACTGACTGGCAGCGCTAGGGCTTCCTGCCGAAAGGATCGGCGCCGGCGGGTGGCGCCGCGCCGCCCGCTCCACCGGCTGGCGGAGCAGCGCCGCCGAAGGGATCGGTTGCGCCGGCAGGTGGCGTGGTGGCAGGAGGCGCGCTGAAGGGGTCGATTGGCATGGGCGCCGTCTCTCCCTCTTTTTGCTTCCCCTTCTTGTCGTCTTTCTTGGCCCGCGGCAGCGGCGGCTGGCGAAGGATCCGGACTTCGGGCCATTGTTTGTCGATTTCGCGAAAGCACTGGATCATGCCGCGGGAGGTCCCGACAATCAGCCGATCGGTCTCCTGATTGATCGGCCGCAGATCGAGCGAAGGAGCAAGGATCGAGCCGACACGCGAGCCCGAGACCGCGTCGAGGACGACGATGTTCCCCGCCACGTCGGTGCAGTACAGTCGGTCGGTATTGCCGGAGATGAAGCCGCGAATGCCGCCGGTGACCCAGCGCTCCAGGCCGCCACTGTCGATGGCGTAGAGCCCCCCGGCCTGGGTGATCGCATACACGGTGTCATTCAGGCAGACCGGCTGGTGGACGATCGGCTCGCCGGTGCTGAATCGCCACAGAATTCCACCTCGGACTTCGTCGAAGCAGTAGACGTAGCCATCGAGCGACGTGGCGACGATCTTGTCCGGCGGCAGGAATGCCGGCGCCGAATCGATTCGGTCCTTGGCTTCCAGGCGGAAGAGCATCTTGGCGTCGTGGGACTGGCCGACGTAGACGTGACCGCGGTCGGTCGTCCAGGCGACGCTGCGCTTGAAAATCACTGGCTGGCAGCTCGGCCGGCCGAAGGAGCGGAAAACTGGCGAGGGGATTCTCGGATCGTCGGCGCGGAAAGATTCCATGTTGCCGTTGGCGACGACGACGAACACCAGATCGTCGGAGACGGCAGGACCGGTCAACGGCGCGCCGGAAACCATCCTTTGCCACGCCATGGCGCCGTCGCGCGCGTGTAGGCAATACATCGTGGAGCCGTTCAGAGCGGCAACATAGTCGTCGCTGGCGCCAGCGACACTGGTGATCAGGACGTGATTTCCAATGCCTGTGGTCCACAGGGTTTTGCCCGTTTCACCGTCGATGGCATGGATCACGCCCCCTTGCGACGTAGCGTACATCGTGATCTGCGGAATGACATGCGTCTGCACCGTCGGGAGCTGATCGTCGGGGGGCGGCATGCCGCCGTTGAGCTCCGTCATCTTATCCTTGATCTCGGCGACTTTTTCGTCGGCCAGCTTTCGGGCCCCCTCGATCCCGACTGGTTTGCCGAAGGCATCCAGCTCGCGATCGGAAAAGCGATAGCTGCGGCCCTGATAGGCGACTTCAAACACGGTGTGCGCATGCGTCGCGCTGACGTGCTGGATCAGTCCAGCCACTCTCCCGCGGGCAGAATCCAACTCGAGCTGGGTAAACCACATTCGCTCGAGCCCCGCCCGCCGCGCGCCTTCCTCGGACAAGAGTCCGCTGGGACTTACTTGCGCCTGCGCGAGGCCGCCCGCGGCCAGCAAAAACAGAACAGCGTAACCATACAAACGGCAAGTCATGACACACTCGCGAGTTGGCAGAGGATCGAAGTCACCCTGGCGCGTAGGCCCACCCCGCGTGCTGGCACAGGGGCGACTTCACTAGGGTCTGGGTGTCTTTCCCAGGGATTCGTAACCGATGCGCCGGGCGAACCTCTATCTTACTTGTCGCCAAGCCGAAAAGCACACAATAGGGCCGTTAATTGGGCTGAATCGGGACTCCTCCGAGTTCGGCCAGGCGCCCGGCTGGGGCGGTCACCGAGGCGCTACCATGTTGGCACGCCCCATACGCTATGATTGCGCTGACCGCCGCCTTTTGCCATGTAGCGGTTTTGGGGGCGATCCCCTAAAATAAGTTAACGTGGGTGGTTTTGCGCAAGTTGGCTGGCAGGAAAGGCTTTGCCATGTATCGCCGCATCAGGAATTGGAGTCTTGTGATCGCGGGCCTCGCGCTTGTCGGGTGGTCTCCCCTCGCGAGCGTGGCCCGGGCCTGCCCCTTTTGCTCGGCCACGGCTCAGACCTTTACCGAAGAGATGGGCACGATGGACGTCGTGGTCATCGCTCAGCTTTTGGACCCGCCGGCCAAGGCCCAGTCAGCCGGATCGGAAATTCCCAAGGCCCGTTTTGAGATCGCCAAAGTCCTCAAGGGGGACGGCCTTGTCAAACCGAAGCAAGTGCTCGAGACGCTCTATTTCGGAGACGGGACGAAGGGGAAGGCGTTTCTGGTCATGGGGATCGATCCTCCCAATGTGATGTGGTCCACGCCGCTGCCGCTCTCCAATCGGGCCCAGAACTATTTGGAAAAGATTGTCAAGCTTCCCAAGGACGGCACTGAGCGGTACGTCTTCTTCCGGGACTTTTTGGAAGACGAGGATGAAATGCTGGCCCGCGACGCGTACGACGAGTTCGCCAAAGCCTCCTACGATACGGTCAAGTCACTCAAAGAGCACTTGAACCACGACCAACTCGTTTCTTGGATCAAGAATGCCGACATTCCCGCCAGCCGCCGCCGGCTGTATTTCGTCATGCTGGGAATTTGTGGGGATGAAAAGGACCTGCCGATGCTGGAAGAGATGATCACGTCCAGCGACCGCAAGCAGCGCCAGGGTCTGGACGCTCTGATCGGCTGCTACTTGACGCTGAAAGGTGAAGCCGGGCTGCCGATGATCGAGGATGCTTTTCTCAAGGACAAGAAGTCCGACTACGCCGACACGTATGCCGTGATCATGGCGCTGCGGTTCCACGCGACCGACGGAAAAGTCATCGAACAGAAGCGTGTGATCCAGTCGCTGCGGCTGATGCTCGAGCGGCCGGAGCTGGCGGACCTGGTGATCCCCGATCTGGCCAGGTGGGAAGATTGGAGCGCCATGAACAAGCTGTTCGACCTCTACAAGAATGCGGACGAGAAGACGAGCTGGGTGCGGGTGCCGGTAGTCAACTACTTGCGCGCGTGCCCGCTTCCCAAGGCGAAGGAATTGCTGAAAGAGTGCGAGAAGATTGATCCTCAATCGGTCAAGAGAGCCAATACGTTCTTCCCTGCCCCTTCCGTGACGCCGGCTCCAAGCGCCGAAAAAGCCACGCAGAGTGGCAAGTCCGCCGGTAAATCTCAGTACGTATCGACGAGCGCTGAGGCGGTTGGGGTGGCTTATGATGCCCCGGTCCCAGAGGCGGATGATGCATCGCAGCGCGACGCTTCGCCGGCCGCCACCGCCGTACCCGCGGCACGCGCGGGCACCGCGAAAAATCGCACCAGCACGGTCGTGGCCTCCGTCAATCCAGGCGCCTCCCCCGCCAAGGCCCTCAGGACCTCTCCCGTTGCCCCGCCGAACCTTTGGCTGCTGCTGGGCGTACCAATCCTGGCGGGCGCCGCCCTGTGGTTCGTCCAGTGGTCCATTCTTCGCGGCAAAATGGGAAGAGGTTAGCGCATGGGTACGATGATTGCCGAGGACAGCGCACCGGCAGTCACGGACGCACTGGCCGATTACCGGACTGTAAGCAAGTCGGCCATCATCGCGGCACTCCTGGTACTGCCAGCGGGCGCTTTCGTCTTGTATTCCATTGCGACCCAGCTCGGCTTGGAAGCACTCCCGGGCGTGCTGCCTTTGCCGCTGGTGGGAATCACGCTGGGCGTCATCGCGCTCTCAGCGATTCGCCGCTACCCCAACGAATACGTGGGCAAACCCCTGGCGCTGTTTGCCCTGATCGGTCACTTGGCGCTGCTGGCCGTCAGCGTACCGTCCCACGCCTACATCCAGGCGACGGAAGTTCCGGAGGGATATCAGGCGATCAGCTTTTCGCAACTTCAGCCCGACCCAGAAAAAGGCGAGGCCTACATGCCGCGAAGCGCGTTTGACCTGACGGGAAAGCGGGTCTTCATCAAGGGATACATCCACCCCGGCGTGGCCAGTGCGGGAAAGGTAGATCACTTCATCCTCGTGCGGGACTTTGGCACGTGCTGCTTCGGGGGCACTCCACAGCCGACCCACATGATGGAAGTGAAAATCGTCAACACCGCTCCCCGCGTGAAGTACTCGACACACATGGTGCGGCTGGCAGGAACGTTTGTCGCCACACCGCCTCAGTCGGCAGACGCGCTGGGCATACAGGACGTCATCTATCACCTGGAAGCGGACTACGTCAAGCACTAGGACGTCGCTGGCAATCATTCCACGGCGGCCCGGCTGAATCTGCCAATTGAGTCCCGGTGCGAGTCTAGCTTTGTCCGCCGGTTGACGCCGCGGGCAGCGGATGCGCAGCGCCAGTTGGCGATAACTCTTCCACTTGCCGCTCGGGCGTAGCAAACAGGAATCCGAGCGAAACCACCCGCATCAGCGTCGAGATGGCAAACAGCCATAAATATGCCGCGTGGGTCTCGTGCAGCATCTGGAGCACTGCCGCCCCGATCAGGCTGCCGGCCACCAGGGCCGCGGCATTGCCGAAGTTGTAGATCGTCAGCATGCTCGTCCGCTGCGATCGCGGAATGGCCTCGAAGAACATCAGCGCCATCGCCAGCTCGTACGCCGCCCAGGCAATGCCGGAAAGCGCTTGCACCATGGCCAGGAAAACGAGCTCGCCCGTGAGCTGCCAGTGCAGCGTCGCAAATCCCAGCGGCAGCGCCAGCGAAAACTTGTAACCCTCCAGTGGATCGGCAAACAGCCACAGTCCGGCAATCGGCACGATGGCAATGCCGCCGATCCAGAGCAATCGTCTGGCCCCGGCCACGTGCGCCACGCGTCCCCACAGCGGCAGGGCGAGGACCTTCGCCAAAAAGCAAATCGCGACCAGGATCAGGTAATTCATGTACTTGAGGGGATCTCCGGCCAGCAAGTCCTTGAGCATGAATGGCGCAAAGAACGGCCCGGAGATCTGCACCGCGACTTGCACCGCCAGCAGGTACATCACCAGCCGGCCGCCGTTGCCGCGGCGATCGGCGAAGAACTGGCGAAAGGAAACTCGCCGCAGCGGCGCATGTCCCCCGCTGGACTCGCACTGGCGGCCGAGAAAAAACGACGACAAAAACCGGCACGCCGACGCCACCAGAAAAATTCCGCAGAATGCTTGCAGTTGCCAGGTGCTCGCCTTGCCAAACTGGAGCGCTGTGCCGCCGAGCACCAGGCCCAACATCGTGCAGAACTGGCTGACCCGGGCGCGGCAGGCAAAGAAATTGGTGCGCAGCCGTTTGGGCACGACTTCTTCGATCCACGCGTTCCACGCGGGGCCCGCCGAAAGTCCCGCCGCCCAGTACATCGTCACCGCCAGGAAGACGAGCAGGCTGGCCACGCCGCCGCTGGCCAGGGCCGCGATCGGCAATAGCAGCAAGCTGGCGGCCTGCAAACTGCAACTGAGCACGACCCAGGCGCGATACGAGCCGAGCCGCCGCACCGCCCAGGGAGTGATGAGCTGAAACGTCGCGCCGGCAAGTTGCGGCAGCGTCGAGAGCAGCCCGGCGAACGTTTGCCCGCATCCCAGCGCCAGGGCGAAGGCGGCAAAGTACGTCTCGCCCATGCCGACCATCAGGCTATAGCCGATGGCGTCGCCGGTGCTGGCAGCCAGGTCCTTCCGGGGAGAGCGGCGAGGAGTGTGGTGCGGCGCAGGAGAAGTGGATAAAGAAAAATCCCGGCGAGCACTGGCTCGCCGGGGTGGTATCGCGATCATGGTGTCACTGGCGGGTGCGTCTGGTTAAGCTATTGTACGATTTGCGGTTGACGACGATAGAACGGCCTGCCGATTTCCGCCCCATCGCCGTAAATCTCGTTCCGCCAAAGAGATGCAAACGGCGATGCGGCCAATGTCGCCGCCGGGTCCTAGTCAAGGAGCGTATTAGCAAGCCCCGGTTCGCGGGGCAATGCCGATTTTCCATTAGCCGCCGCGAGCGGCCCGACTCTACATCGTGGCCGCAGCAGCGGCGAACGTTACGGGGAAAGAGAGCAGAGGTAAGGGAGCCTATTCCCTTCTGCTCTCTGCTCTCTCAATCGCCATGACGATAACAACAATCGATAAATCCACCGACCGCGTCCGGACGATGTTCGGCGAAATTGCGCCGCACTACGACCGGATGAATCATCTGCTGTCGCTGAACGTCGATCGCTACTGGCGGTGGCTGACAGTGCGAAAGCTGAAGCCACAGGCAGACCAGCCCATTCTCGACCTGTGTACGGGCACCGGTGACCTGGCCCTGGCCTTTCATCGGGCGACGGGCGGGAAGTCGAAGGTTGTGGCGGCCGACTTCTGTCCGCAGATGCTGGAGATTGCGCAGCGCAAGGCGGCTGGGACCATTTGCGGCGGCCAGCCGATCGAGTTTGTAGAGGCCGATGCGCAGAATCTGCCGTTTGAGGATGGCGGCTTTCGCATCGTGTCGGTCGCCTTTGGCCTGCGGAACGTGGCCGATACCGACCGCGGCCTGGCGGAGATGGCCCGCGTGTGTGCTCCCGGCGGCCAGGTGGCTGTGCTGGAATTTTCCGAGCCGGCGTGGCAGCCGTTCAAAGCCGTGTATGGGTGGTACTTCCGCAACGTGTTGCCGCGGATTGGCCAGTGGCTGGCGCGGAACAAATCCAATGCTTACAACTACCTCCCGGCGAGCGTCGGTGAGTTTCCCTGTGGCGAAGCGCTGGCCGAGCGGATGCGGAGTGCCGGGCTGACCAATATTCGCTACTGGCCGCTGACCTTCGGCATTGCGACGCTATACGTGGGGGTGAAACCGGGTGGTGGAAATGCAAAATAATCATTGCAAAATGCAAAAGCCAGCGGCGCCTTTCCGGCATTTTGACTTTTGCATTTTGCATTGGACATTTTGCATTGTCGCCTGACCTCTGACCTCTGAACTCTGATCTCTTCCGTGTCCGCTCCTCTCGTCCTCGCGATCACCGGCGCCAGCGGCGCGGCGTATGCCGTGCGGCTCTTGCACGTTCTGGCCGCCAGCGGACGGGAAATTCATTTGCTTGTCAGTCCGTCGGGCAAGGCGGTGGTGAAGCAAGAACTCGAGATTGACCTCAATCTGGAGCGGTTCGATGTGCGGGCGCTCGTGGAATACCAGTTCCCCGCGTCGTGGTCAGCCGGATCGACACGCCGACAGCCCAGTGCAATATCACCCGACTCCGCCGGCATTTACTATTATCACCACGCCGACTTTCTGGCCCCCGTCGCCAGCGGCTCGTTCCTCACCGGTGGCATGGTGATTTGCCCTTGTTCGGGAACGACCCTCTCGGGAGTCGCCTGCGGCACAAGCAGCAACCTCATCCAAAGGGCCGCCGACGTGCACCTCAAGGAACTCCGCAAGCTGATTCTGGTGCCGCGGGAGACGCCGCTGTCACTGATTCAACTCGACAACATGCGCCGCGCTGCCGAAGCGGGCGCCGTCGTCCTCCCGGCGATGCCCGGCTGGTATCACGGTGTGACCTGCCTGATGGACCAGATCGATTTCGTCGTGGCCCGCGTGCTCGATCAGCTCGGCGTGGGGCACGAGTTGATGAAGCGCTGGGGGGAGGGATCGGGGTTCAGGGTTCAGGGTTCAGGAGAGGAATGATCGCCATGCTGGCCGTTTTCGGTGTTGGTCACACGGAATTGCTGATCCTGGGCCTGATTTGCTGTTTATCGTTCTGCCCGTCGTCGTCACCGTCGCAGTCTTTGCGTTTCCTGCTGCAAACAAAGCTGGCCGCCAAAAGTCTGATTCCTGACTCCTGATCCCTGACTCCTGTGCTCCAGACCATCCGCCACCTGCTGGAAATGATCCGCTTCAGCCATACGCTGTTTGCGCTTCCTTTTGCGCTGCTGGCCGCAGTTATGGCCTGGACGACGAAGACACCAGACGGCGGGGCGGTGCCGTTTCGCTGGCAGCATTTGCTAGGGATTCTCGTTTGCATGGTCGGCGCTCGCAGCGCCGCCATGGCGTTCAATCGGCTGGCGGATCGCAAACTCGATGCCGAGAATCCCCGCACCAACATGCGCCATTTGCCCGCCGGGACGCTGTCGGTGGCCAGCGTCGCGTTTTTCACAATAGTCTCCTGCGTCGTTTTCGTCGCTGGAACGCTGCTCTTTCTGCCAAATCGATTGCCGCTGATTCTGGCGGTGCCGGTACTCCTGTTTCTGCTCGGCTACAGCCTGACCAAACGGTTCACGGCGCTGGCCCACTTCTGGCTGGGAGCGGCGCTCATGCTCGCGCCGGTCTGTGCCTGGATCGCGCTCCGCGGCGAAATCGTCTTTCAGCAGCCGCTGGACATCCTCCCGGCGGTCGTCCTCGGCGGGGCTGTGCTGAGCTGGGTTGCCGGTTTCGACATCATCTACGCCTGCCAGGATGCCGACTTCGACCGCGGGGCAAAGCTGCGCAGCGTGCCAGCCGCCGTCGGCATTGGCCCCGCGCTGCGGATTGCGGCAGTGTGCCACCTGGTCACGCTGCTACTACTCGCAGCATTGCCGCTGATTTGTCCTCAAGTGCCGCTGGGGTGGATTTATCTCACAGGCGTGGCGGCAGTCGCGGCATTGCTCGTCTACGAGCACCTGCTGGTGCGGCCGACCGACCTGTCGCATGTCAACGCGGCCTTTTTCAACGTCAACGCAGTGATCAGCATCGGGCTTTTCGTCGTCGGGACGATCGATCTGCTGACGTAAGTAGTAGGCACACTCCGCGTGCCGTCTTGGAACGGCACACGGAGTGTGCCTGCTACCTGCTGGTAACTTCCACCAGCACGCTGGTTGCTTCTGTGGAGGGCAGCTCAAGCTGTACTTCCAGCCGGGCGCCGAAGTTGTAAGCGCTGGTCACCTTCACATCGGCCGAAAGGTCTCCCACGGCGAATGCCTCGAGCTGCGGCGCATCGGCCAGCGGCGGACAAAACGCCACGTGCAGCACCTGCACTTGCTCTCCCGGCTGGAACTCGGCCCGCAGCACAGCGTGGATCGCTTCACCGCTGCCTTGCCGGGTGCGCACGATCTGCTGGAGCAGGTTCGGCGGATATGACTCTTCTTCACCGAATTCCTCAACTCGCTCCGGCACAATTTCCGGCGATGGCCTTGATGCCGTTTCACGTGGCCGCAGCATTACAGCGATATGCCGCCAGAAGAGCCCTTCAATCACCGCGGCAAACAAAAGCGCGGCCAGCGCGGCCGGCAGACTCGTCCCGGGCGTGAACAGCGCTACAAGCAGGACGACAAGTGCCAGGGAGGGGACGGCGAGCACGAGCCAATCGCCAGTGCTGCCGCGGGCGGGCGAGCGGGTTTGCGGAATCAGCCACAGGCGAACTAGCACGCTCGCCATCGCGATGCCTGTCGCCAGGGGAAACAGCATCGGGCCGGGAATCGGGTGGGCGATCGCGCCTGCCAGACGGCGGACCGCCAGCAGGACGGCGACGACGACAAATGCAACGAGTGCCGTCCAGGCGGCGGAAGTGACCAGATGCCGCCAATCGGAAATCAGCGGGCGTGAACGGACCGCGGCCGAATGTTGGACGGCAGACAACCGGCACTCCGAAAATCGGCGTCGAGCCCGGAGGCTGTTAGCCTCCGGCTAGAAATACATTCATTACCGCGCGACCGCTTCCACCCCCGCTTCCTCGGCCAGTTCAGCAGCCTTGTTCACCCGCTCCCAGGTGAACTCGCTTTCACTGCGGCCGAAGTGGCCCCCCGCCGCCGTCTTCTGATAGATTGGCCGCCGCAGGTCGAGGTACTTGATGATGCCGCTGGGAGTGAGGGGGAACGCCTGCCGGACAAGCTGGCAAATCCGCTCATCATCGACGCGGCCGCTGCCAAACGAATCAACGTTGACGCTCACCGGCTCGCTGACGCCGATGGCGTAGGCAAGTTGCACTTCGCAGCGGTCGGCCAGGCCGGCAGCCACGATGTTCTTGGCCACGTGCCGCGCCATGTACGCCGCGCTGCGATCGACCTTGGTCGGATCCTTGCCGGAGAACGCACCGCCGCCGTGCCGCCCCCAGCCACCGTACGTATCGACGATGATCTTCCGCCCGGTCAGGCCGCTGTCCCCGTGCGGTCCGCCGATTTCGAACCGGCCCGTGGGGTTGATGAAGTACTTGATGTCGCCGCTTACCAGCTCCTCGGGCAGCTCGGGAAGCACGATCCTGTTTTTGACGAACGATTTGATCTCGTCCTGCGACACTTCGGGCGTGTGCTGCGTCGAGACCACGAACGTGTCAATCCGCACCGCCCGGTCCCCCTCGTACTCGACCGTCACCTGGCTTTTGCTGTCGGGACGCAGCCAGGAAACTTCTTTGCCGAAGCGGGCCCGCGTCAGGCGATTCAAGATCCGGTGGGCCAGTGCGATGGGGAGCGGCATCAGCTCGGGCGTGTCATTGCAGGCAAAGCCGAACATCAGCCCCTGGTCGCCAGCACCAACATCTTTCCCCTTGTTGGCGTCGTCGTTCACGCCGATGGCGATGTCCGGGCTCTGCTCGTGCAGGCGGACCATCACTTCGCACGAGTCCGCATCGAACAGCATCGCCGGATCGCTGTAGCCGACCTCGCGGATCACCCGGCGGGCGACTTTCTCGTAATCGACCTTGGCCTTCGTGGTGATCTCGCCGGCAAGGCAGCAGAAGTTCGTGGTGACCAGTGTCTCGCAGGCGACACGGCTCATGGGGTCTTGCGCCAAAAGGGCATCGAGTATTCCGTCCGAAATCTGATCGGCGAGCTTGTCGGGATGCCCCATGCTGACTGATTCACTAGTGAAGAGATAGCGACCCGAGGGCACTGAGAGACTCCTGGATGTGCGCCGACAGGGCTGGGCGCGAAAGGTGGGCAGACGGAGACGAACCGGCTCGTTCCGCGATGGCTCGATTATAAGTCTGGCCGCCGCGCGTGCCTAGACGCATGTAAGACTCGCGTCCCAGCCAGCTAAGCGAGGGCGGGATGGGAAGCGATCCATGCACGACGGGCTGGGAAGCCCGTCCTACGTACATGGGCGGCTACTTAAGCCAGCTTGCCTGGCCGCTTTGCTGGGCGGCATGCTCAAAGCCGTCGGGCAACTCGCTCGATAAGGGGATTGCCAGTGCCGCAAGCAGGGCCATAGCGGCAGCCGCGAGCGCCGGCCGCAGCCTCGAAGCGCGTCCCGGCATGGGAAACGCGATCCAGGCGAGTGCGGCCGCCAGCAGGACGCTGGCTGCGCCTTCGCCGACGGCGACAAGCAAGTGCACGCTCAGCAATTGCTGGGCGAAGGCACTCCACTGGACCAGTTCGCTGCCGCCGCGGAAAAGAGCCATTTCGACCGCGATCAGTCCAGCTGCGGCGACGACGGCCAGCGCACTTAGTGTGCCGATGACGGCCATCTCGCGCGGGTTTGCCTTGAAATTACCGCTGGGTAGCCAGTTGAATTGTCGGCCGAGCGCGACGAGCCCAGCGGGAATGAGCGCCATATTGATGACGTTCGCACCAAGCGCCAGCATACTGCCGTCCCCGAGAAGCAGCGCCTGGACAGCCAGCACCAGTGCCATGGTCAGCGCGCCGATCGCCGGCCCCAGTGCCCAGGCCAGCAATACGCCCCCCACCAAATGTGCGCTGATTCCCGGCAGGAGCGGGACATTCACTGCCTGGGCGGCAAACGAAAATGCGCCAAGCGCGGCAGCCAGCCCTAGCTTGGAGACGCTCGTCCTCTCACGCCGCAACGACCAGGCACACAGCCCCAGGCCGGCAGTCGCCGCCGAGAGGGTGATTGCTACACATTCGGGAGTGATCGCGCCGTTGCCCAGGTGCATCTTGATTTCTCCGCGATTGACGGCACACGGAGTGTGCCTGCTACTTGTCACGCTACTTGCGCCAGCACGTACGGCCCTTTGGGGATCACCGCCAGCTTCGCCTGCGGGCCGTACTCCGCCAGCGAGTCGGCCACTGCCTGTTCCACGCTCGTAGCCGCCTCGACGAACAGCTTGTTCAGCGTCTGGGCCGGCAATCCGTCCGACACGATCTTCACCCTCGCCTTGCGGCAGACCTTGGCCAGCTCTTCGAGCTGCCACTGGTCCATCACAAAGTAGTCCTTGCCGAGAATCCGCTGCACGAACGATTCCAGACTGGCATTCTCGGCGAAGAGCTGCTGGAACTGCGGGCTGCCGATCCCTTCGGAAAGGCTGGCGCACATGATGATCGTGCCCCCTTGCTTCACAATCGGCAGGGCGCCCGTGAGCCCTTTCACCGCCTGGTAAAAGGTCGTGTCGAGCGGATAACCGGCACAGCTTGTAACGACAATATCGACTGGCTCGGCCACGGTGTCGCGCACGACGCCGCGGACGAAGGCCACTCCTTCCAGGAATGCTGCCTCCATGTCGCCGGCGACCCACTTCAGCGGCCGCCGCTCGGCATCGATCACGACATTGACGATGAAGTCGCAGCCCGTCTTGCGGCCGATCCAGGTGTTTTCTTCGTGAACCGGGTTGCCGTCGAGAATGCCGCAGTCGGCCTTGGGATGTTCCAGAAAATCGGGCCCGTGCCAGACCTTGATTGTCTCCAGGGCGGCAATGCCGGGGCAGATCAACTTGCGGCCGCCGGAGAAGCCGGCCATCAGGTGCGGCTCGATCAGGCCGGTGGTGATTTTTAAATCCGCCTTCACATACCGCGAGTCGATCCAGATCGGCACGCCGCGCGGGCTTTTGCCGAGGAATGTGTGCTCGTCGAGGATTTGACCGTGGTGATCAACGATCTTGTAATCGCGCGCGATCTGCTCGCCGACCATCTCGATGATTTCTGTTGGCTTGCTCTCGCGGTGGAGGCCGGTGGCGACGAGGATTGTGATCTTCTCGCGAGCGATTCCTTCGCGCTCGAGAATCTCCAGCATCGGCCGGAGAATCATCTCGTTGGGGACCGGCCGGGTGATGTCGCAGATGACGATGCAGGCGTCTTTTTTCCCGCGGGCGATTTCCGCGATCGGCGGAGTGCCGTTGGGCCTTTCCAGCACTTTGAGAAGCTCGCCGCGCGGGTCGGGCAGCGGCGGAGCGTCCTTGTATTTGAGCGTGCGGACGACGTGCTTATCCGGCAGCTCTGCCGAAAGTCCCGTGCGGCCGTATTCGAGCTTGACGCGCATCGACGTGGGGCAGGTTTTCAACCTGTCCTGAAAACATTTGGTGATGGAAGTAAAGGACAGGTTGAAAACCTGTCCTACGAACTTACTTCTTCGCTGGCTTGGCCGCGCCTGCGGCCGGTTTCGCAGCGGCGCCGGCAGCCGGTTTCGCAGCGCCGGCGGCCGGCTTGGCGGCTCCGGCAGCAGCGCCCGCGGCGGGAGCAGCGCCGCCCGCAGCGGCAACTTCCCCCTCGGCTCCTTCCTCCGCCTTGGCCTTCTTCTTTTTCTTGAGAGCCAACTTGGTGACGCGGACCTTGGGGAGACCCAGCACGCTGCTTCCCTCCGACCAGCGTTCCAGCTCTTTGAGTTTTTCGATCCGCTCGGCGCGGGTCAGGACATTGCGGTTCTGAATGCCGCCAGATTTGACTTTGAGGCTCTTGTCGATGGGCATGACGTTCTCCGGACCTGGTTTGGCGCGTGCGCTGTAACTAACGACGGCGCCGCGATTTGTCATCGATGAATGGGGCGGCAACGGGCGGCCCTGGGGACGCCGCGCGCCGCGGCGAATCGTGCAGTATAGGGGCCAAGGTGCCGCCTTTCAACGGCGGCCCGGCCAGTAGAATTCACCCATGTCCGACCCTTGGATTCGCACAGTTTTGGATCGCTTTCCGGCGGCCGACGGCATCGTGCGCATCCAGCCGCTGGCCGGGGCCGGCGGCTTCAGCGGCTCGCAGTTGTGGAAAGTCGCGGCGCAAGCGGGTGAGTATTGTCTTCGCTGCTGGCCGCAGGAGCACCCATCGCGCGAGCGGCTGAAGTTCATCCACGCCCTTCAGCGCCACTTGCGCGGCTGCGAACTGACGTTCGTCCCGCTGCCGCAGGTTGCGCGCAGCGGCGAAACGTACTTCGAGCACGACGGCCGACTGTGGGAACTGGCGCCGTGGATGCCAGGGCGGGCCGATTATCACCAGCACCCTTCGCCAGCGCGCCTGGCGGCAGCCATGCAGGCACTAGCGCGGATTCACATTGCCGCCGCTCAGATGCCCGATCAGTCGCAGATCGGCACGTCACCGGGGCTGGCGTCGAGGCTCGACCAATTACAGCAGTTGCTCTCCGGCGGCATCAAGCGGATCGAAACGGCGGAGGCGCGCCATCCTCTGGCGTGGGTCGACCTGGCGCAGCGGGTTTGCGAGCAGTTTCGCCGAGTCGCTCCCAGGGCCAAATGGCTACTCGAACATGGCCTCTCGTTCAACACCAGGCTGTTTCCATGTCTTCGAGACATCTGGCACGATCACGTCCTGTTTGCTGACGATGAAGTCACGGGAGTGATCGACTACGGCGCTGTTCGCGTCGAGAGTCCCGCGGGAGACATCGCGAGGCTAGTCGGCAGCCTTGTCGGTGATAAAAGTGAAGATTGGCACGCTGCTCTGGAAGCCTACCAAACGGTTCGTGCACTCGATGCCAAGCAGCGGCAATTGATCCACGTGTTCGATTTTAGTGGAGTGTTGCTGTCGGGGGTTAACTGGATTACTTGGCTCTTTGTCGAGGGGCGGGAGTTTGAAGACGCCGCAGCGGTTACGCAAAGGTTCCAGGGAATCGTCGATCGATTGGAACGCTTGCCGACGGTGCGGTCGCTTGATTAGTTTGCCGCCAGCGGCGGTGAGCCGGCGTATTGTGGCTCCAGGGCCCAGAAGATGCCGCTGGTCAGCAGCTTGCGGAAATGCGTGTTAGTGAAATCCTCTGGATGGCCGAGCGACGTGTTGAAGACGCGAGCTTTCTGCGGTCCAGCCAGATTCGTCCACGCGACCGGCTCCGGCTCCTGGCCGGGAATCATCCCCATCAGCAGCGGCGTCGTCGTGCTCTTGAGTGGCTGCACGCGGTACAGCGAACCATTGCCGACCAGCTCGGCGACTTCAATGCCGCGAAGAATCGGATGGTCCTTCGCGCCGTCAGCAATGGCGATCGTCGCCTTCGGTCCGTCGCCATGGTGCCCGGTGTAATTGCCGCCGATCACCTCGGCGTCAAACTGCGGCCACTGGTCGTGCCCCGCGGCAATCAGCTCCTTGGTTTTCGCCTCGTCGCGCAGGCACCAGGCATGGCAGGCCGTGCGAATGCCAACGAGCGGCTTGCCGGCGGCGAGGTGCGCCCGGATGGCGTCGAGCTGTTCCTTCGGCGGCAGTCGCCGGCGAACGCTGACTAGCACGACGTCGGCGCTCTTTACCGCTTCCACGAGGCCGGGGAATTGATTCTTGTCCTTCTCATCGGAGTGGATGATTTTGACGCTGAAGCCGAGCGGCTCCAGATCGTTCTTGGCGAATTGCGGCAGTGTCACCTCGGTCTTGTACTCGTCGTCGCCGATGATCATGACGATGCTATGGCGGTCGTGCTTGAAACGGAACGGCTGGCCGCCGAGGATGTCCACGCTGGTGATCGTCGGACAGACATATTTCTCGATGTGCTGGACGATCAGCTCGGTGCCGGTGAAGTGGTTGACGAACGGCTCCTTGGCCGGGTTGTACATCGTGTCGGTCATGTCGCGCATGAGAACGACGTTCTTGCCGTTCTTGGCCATTTGCCGCAGGCCGAACGGCCGGCCGAGGACGCACATGTTGGTGTGAACACCGACGAGGATCACGTTTTTAATCTTGCGTTCTTCGAGCAGGTTCCAGATCTCAATGCCGCTGTCGCTGATGGCGTCGCCATCGACGATCTTCAGCGTGTCGATCTGGGCCTTCCAAGGCGCTTTGGGATTCCGGCCGAGGGAAGTGAGATATTCATGCCATTTCGCATGCTCGGCCAGATCGTCGTCCTCGCCGCCGTCGGTCTGGTCGATCGGATACTTCCCTTTGTCCTCGGCCGGAATGTGGCGGCACCACTCGTGGATGTCAGCCGGAAGGTTGCTGGCCTTGGGCGCCGACTGAGCAATCTTGCGGCCCGGATGGTTCTGGTATGTCTCCATGCAGCCGCTGGGGGCGTGGATGACCAGCACCCCCTGGCTGCGGGCTTTCTCCAGCACCTGGTTCATCCGCGGCGCCATCTCCATCACCCGCCGCACGGCATTCAGGCAGTGGTGCGAATCCCACACGTCGCAGACGATAATGGCCGTCTCTTTGGGGCTCCACGACTCCTCGGAATTCTTGACCTGGTAGAGGCCCGTGGGATGCTCAACCCGCTGCCGCTTGTGGACGGTGATCGAGTCGGCGGCGGCGGCCTGGCCGGAGGCCAGGAAGGGAAAGGCGACGCAAAGGCAAAGCAGCGACCGGCGCATGGCACAAGCTCCACAGCGTGAGACGGGACTGACGCGTATGGCGGCCATTGTACCCCGGTCAGCGCGGCAAATCATCCGCTGGGGAAAGTCGCCTTTCGCTCCGCGAAAGGGCGTGCTTTCGCAGAGCGAAAGCCGACAATGTTGATTGCCGCTGCTGTGCGCGAGAGTTAGTATAGGCACTTGTGCCAACGGGCGGGATTCAACGCCACGGGCATCCCAAGGGACGCCATGTTTCGTCTCGGATACATCATCAACCCGCGAGCCGATCTGCTCTGGTTTTTGGGTTTTCCGTTCCTGGGCGTGGCGGTCGCGCTGGCCTGCCATCAGTGGCTGCCGGCGGTGGCCTGGGCCTCGATCGGTCTGTGGGTCACGATCCCGCATCACTGGGCCACGTGGCTGCGGACTTATGGCCTGAGTGAAGACTGGCAGCGCTGGAAGCCGCAGTTGATTGCCGGGCCGCTGGTGATTTTTGGCATGGCCCTGCTGGGGCTGAAATTCGCTCCCACGACGCTGCTGATGGTCGGCGTGCTGTGGGACCACCAGCACAGCCTGATGCAGCAGCACGGGCTGGCCCGCATCTACGATTTCAAGGCCCGCGCCGGCACGCCGATCACGGGTCGGCTCGACTTGCTGCTGCACTGGTTCTTGTACGTCAACATGCTGATCACCGCTCCGCTGTTTGCCGACACCTGGGTGCGGGAGGTGTACTCTTGGGGCGTGTCGATGACACCGGCCTCGATGAAGATGCTCCAGAACGCGAGCTGGGGGGCCACCGGCATTTACGTGCTCGTGTATCTGGCGTATTCCGCCAGTTGCCTTGCCCGCGGCATTCCGCTCAATCCGCTCAAGTATGTGTTCATCGCCACGAGCTATTTCCTGTGGTACTTCACGAGCTGGCACACCGACTCGTTTCTGGTGTTTGGCATCGCCCATCGGCTGATGCACGGTGTGCAGTACATCGTGATCGTCTACGCGTACCTGGGGCGGAAGGTGCTCCTCGGCGATAATGCCGAGGCGGGCACTGCATCGGCATCGTCGTGGGTGGCCAAACTGGTCCGCTCGCGGGCGGCCTGGGCGTTCATCGGGGCGGGGGTGCTCTACGCCTTGGTGTATCAACTCGTGGTGCTCGCGCCGCTCGACCAGTTCGGCTTCGGCGCGTTCAACTTCATGGCGGTCTACGGCGACGTGCCAACGATGGGAATGGGGGGCATCAACGAGAAACAGGGATACGATTTGTTTGCCGCCGCGATGATCAACGCCCTGCCGATCACGCACTACTACTTCGATTCGTTCATCTGGAAGGTCCGCGACGTGCAGGTGCAGCAAGGGCTCTAGCCATGCAATCCCTATTGCCATTTCGCTGGCTGGCGCTGGTGTGCGTGCTGGGGATTGTCGTCGGCTATCTCGAGACGCATCGGCAGCGGGTCGATATCGATCGCGACCAAGAGCGGAACTATCCGCGGGCGATGGCGGAGCTTTATCCGGGAACGGCGCGGGCGGAATACCTTGCCGGACGGCAGGCCGAATCCCTGGCCATGTCCGGGGTCAACGCCCAGGAAATGCAGCAGCGCCCGGAGCTGCTGGAGAAATTTCTGGCGGACTACGAGCAGAAGCTGAAAGATGTCAAGGTTCATTACGAGAAGGCGCTAGCGGCCGGCCTGCGCAGCGAGGAGGACCTCCAGTACAACTACGCGCTGGCGCTGATGCAGCTGCGGGCCGATCCGGCGGAGATCGAGCGGGCGATTGCTTCCTGGCGGCGCGACTTCCCGCATTCCGACCGCGATCTGAAAGCCAAATGGCTGGCCATTGAGGACAAGCATCGCAAGCAGGACCAGTTTCTCGCCCGGCTGCAGGAAGATCGCGAGCTCGATCGGCGGCGGCAGCAACTGGAGCGGATGTATGGGCCAGGGCGGCGGGGCGGTGAGTTGCCGCCGGGTCGGCGTAATCCTTAACCGGCCCCATCCACCTTGCGTGGATGGACCGAAAGATGGTGAGCTAGACGCGCGGCGCCAACGTCGCAGTACCGCCCCCATCCGGCTTGCCCGGATGGAAGCGAAGATCGGAGCCTCGCGAACTAATCACCCACGCGACAAGCTCGTGGGGGTCTGTGGACACTCCGTGGCGTCGGCTAGCTCACCATCTTGTTCACCATCCGCACAAGGCGGATGGGGTCGCGGCCGCCTCCCCGCCCGTCGGCGTTCGCCGAGGCGAGCTTGACGCCGCCCTACTTCGCTCGGTGCAGGCTCTCATCCACCACGTGCTCGGCTGCGATCGGCGACAGCGGCTGGGGGATGTTTCGGCCTTCGCCATGGTACGCGCTGCCGCGGGGGGCGGCATACAGGACGGCATTGGCCAGAATCCGCTGCACGTTCGCGTCGTGGTATATGGGAAACGTCTCGTGGCCCGGGCTGAAGTAGACGACCCGCCCTTTGCCGCGACGCCAGACGCAGCCGCTGCGGAAGACCTCGCCCCCCTCGAACCAACTGATGGTGAACAGTTCGTCGGGCTGCGGGATGTCGAAGAATTCGCCGTACATCTCGGTGTGCTCGAGCTCGAAGCACTCGTCCGTGAAGCCGGCGACGATTGGGTGCGACGGATCGACGATCCAGATTCGCTCTTTCTCGGCTGCTTCCCGCCAGCGGAGCATGCAGCTCGTCCCCATTAGCCGCTTGAAGGGCTTACTGTTGTGGGCCGAGTGGAGTGCGACCAGGCCCATCCCTTGCCAGACCCTTTTCTGAACGCGCAAGACCACTTCCTCGCTTACCCGCTCGTGGGCCGCGTGTCCCCACCAGGTGAGGACGTCGGTCTGCTCCAGCACGTCGCTGGTCAGACCATGCTCCGGCTCATCCAGCAGCGCGATGCGGAGCGAAATCTGGTTCCCCAGTTGGCGCTGTAGCGCCTCAGCCCAGACGGCATGCATTCCTTCCGGATAAATCTTGCGGACGACTTCCACGTCGCGCTCGTGGATGTACTCGTTCCAGATGGTGACGCGGAGAGGCATGGGGAGGTGTGGGGGTTTGAGGGTGCGGGAGTGAGAGGGTATCTGTTTGCGTGGCGATAAATTAGAGCACAGTGCTCACACCCTCACACCCGCACACCCTCATACCCGCATACCCTCGCACCCTTATACCTCCGTTCCGCTGGAAGTCCGGCGCGTTGACAGCCGCCCCGCGGCTGCCTACAGTCAATGACGAGGAGCGAGCCGAACTGAAGCGACCTTTCCCGCCTGATCTGATGCTCCATCGGCTCCACATTCTGCTGACTCGCCAAGCTCAAAGGGGTGTTGCCCTTTTGACCGCGCTAGTGGTGCTGGCCGGAGCCCTCGGCATTCCGCTGCCTCGGCCCGTGATCAAGGACACCAGCCGCCCTTTCCCGTGCATGCACCATGCGTGTGGTTGCTCGACGGCCGAGTCGTGCTGGCACGGCTGCTGCTGCCTGAGCGACCAGCAAAAATTGGCCTGGGCCAGCAAGCACGGCGTAACGCCGCCCAAGGAATT
>DASRJP010000477.1:0-3760 GCA_035649415.1 Pirellulaceae bacterium
GGCGCGGACGGCAAAGACCTCGGCGCCGACGTGGACCTGGTCGGCCCGGGCGCGGCCTACGAGCGCTGGAAGAAGACGCCGGAGTACCAGCAGTGGCTGGAGGAGACGGGACAATCAGAGAAGCCCGAATGACGAAAGTCAAATGTCGAAGGAAATCCGAATGACGAAGCACGAAAGCGGCATCCGATCGAGATGCGATCATTCGTCATTCGAGCTTCGTCATTCTTTCGACATTTGACTTGCGACATTCGACATTTAAACGAAAGCGGCCGGCGGGGTCCTTACGACCCGACCCGCTTCGCGGGTACCCCGAGCACCCCACCGGCCCGGCACCGCCCCGGCGCTCGGTTCGCGCGCCGGGTCGATGTCTCTCCCATCAAACGCGGACCACAGGAGAGAAACCATGTTGCGATCTAAGAAACTGCTTGTGGCGGGCGCCCTTTCCGCATTGGCCCTCGGCGGAGTTGCCATCGGGATCGCCTGGGCCACTCCCGGCTCGGGCATTACCACGACCATCATTTCAGGGCCGGTGTTGATGGAAGAGACTGACATCAAGACCGAGAGCGACCTCAATCGCGTGAAGATCAAAATCGAGGGCTTTTCGGAAGTTTATGTCGTCCATAACAAGCTCGTGCCGGGAGGCCATACCGGCTGGCACTCGCACCCCGGTCCGTCGATCATCTCGGTCAAATCGGGAACGGCCACCGAGTATCACAGCGACGAACCGGGCGTGCCGCACGTGCATGCCGTGGGCACCACTTTCGTCGATGATGGCGAAGGCGCACACATTGTCGTCAATGAAGGGACGACCGACCTGGAGCTGGTCGCCTTCCAGATCCTGCCTGTGGGCGCCCCGCGGCGGATCGACGAGCCCGCGCCGTAGAGGGTAGCAGTGGTGGGTGTTGATGATGGGTGAGTGGTAACGGACAAACCGATTACCACTCACCCCCTCACCTTCCATGTTTACAAAAACGAGCGGCGGCAGGACCCCTTTCGCCAGGCAAACCTCGGGCGGGCATCGATCGGTTGCGGGAGGAGTACGAGCAAGCCTGGAGCAAGGAGTGACGCGCCACCCGATCGACCGTCAGCGCTGGCCTCCCACGATCGGGTGTGTGACAATGGCTCCCCGGACGCGCCTGCCTGGCAAAAAGGCATCTTGACCGGAGTTGAGCCATGAACCAGTCTATCCGCCTGGCGTTTCTCTTCGGCTGGCTCCTGCTGCTGATGTCCACTACCGCGTATCCTCAGGAATCAGCCGACGCACTGCTCGCGCGGGCCAAGACGGTTCTCGCGCAGCTTGAGGGGGAACTGCAAATCCGTGGACTCCAGGAGCCGGTCGAGATTCTTCGCGACCGCTGGGGCGTCGCGCACATCTACGCCCGCAATCAGCACGACCTGTTTTTTGCCCAGGGCGTCGTCGCCGCGCAGGACCGCCTGTTTCAGCTCGATCTCTGGCGGCGAGTGGCCCGCGGCGAAACGGCGGAACTCTTCGGCCAGGAGGGAATTGAGGCCGATCGCTTCGCGCGGCTCGTCCGTTATCGCGGCGACATGAATGCCGAGTGGACCAGCTACGCCCCCGACGCGCAGGAAATTGCCGCCGCCTTTACCGGCGGCATCAACGCCTACATCGACCAGCTCGGCACGAAGCTGCCAATTGAATTTCAGCTGCTGGGCTATGCACCGCAGAAATGGGAGCCCGAAGACATTCTCGGCCGCATGTCGGGCATCATCATGACCAGCAACTGGCAGCGCGAGGTAGCGCGGGCCAGGTTGATCGCCGGCGTCGGCGTCGAGCAGGCCCGGCTGCTGGCGCCCACCGACCCGCCGCGCGATTTCGCTCCGGCTGATGGGCTGAATGTCGCCGACATCACGGCCGACATTTTCCAAGGCTATCTGGCGGCGTCGCGCGTGCTCAAATTCTCTCCCAGCACGACCGAGAGCAACAACTGGGTCGCCAGCGGCAAACTGTCGGCGTCCGGCAAGCCGCTTTTGGCCAGTGACCCGCATCGAGCGCTCGGATTGCCGTCGCTGCGTTATCTGGTCCACCTGCACGCCCCGGGTTGGAACGTCATCGGCAGCGGCGAGCCGGCACTGCCGGGCGTGGCCCTGGGACACAACGAGCGGATCGCCTGGGGTTTTACGATCGTCGGCACGGATCAGGCCGATCTGTACGTCGAACAGGTCAGTCCCGACGACCCGCGCAAGTACAAGGTCGGCGAGAATTGGGAACCGATGAAAGTTGTGCGCGAATCGATTCGCGTCCGCGGCCGAGCCGAGCCGCTGGAGCTGGAGCTGCGGTTCACGCGGCACGGACCGGTGATCTATCAGGACGAGAAGAAGCACCTGGCCTGCGCACTGAAATGGGCCGGCAGCGAGCCGGGCGGCGCCGCATATCTGGGCAGCCTTGCGGTGGCCCGCGCACAAAATCGGCAGGAGTTCATAAGGGCGATTGAGGCCTGGAAAACTCCCTGCCTCAACTTCGTCTATGCCGACGTGGACGGTGACATCGGCTGGGTGGCGGCGGCACTCACCCCGGTCCGCAAGGGATGGGACGGCCTGCTGCCGGTCCCCGGGGCCGAGGGGAAATACGAATGGCAAGGCTACCTTGCCGCGAAGGACCTGCCGCAGACGTGGAATCCGCCGCGCGGCTGGCTGGCGACGGCAAATCACAATATCCTGCCGAAAGGATATCCGCACGAGATCGCTTTTGAATGGGCCGCGCCCCACCGGTTCCTTCGCATCCAGCAGCGTCTGACCGCGCAGCAGAAATTCACGCTGGACGACTTCCGCAGCATTCAGCACGACAACACGTCGCTGCCGGCGGTGGAACTACAGCAGGTTCTCCAGTCGGTCGATCTTCCCCAGGAGCTTGCTCCGTTCGGCAAACTGCTCACCGAGTGGGACGGAGTCCTGTCGCGCGAGTGCCGCGCTGGACCGCTGTACGCCGTGTGGCTCCAGGAGCTGCGCAACACCATGTTTGCCGACCGCGTGCCCGCCGACGCCCGGCTGGAACGGAGCGACCTGCGGAGCATCACCGTGCTGATCGATCAGCTCAGCGAGCCGCAAGAGCCGTTTTGGGGCTCCCAGCCGCGCCAGCGGCGGGACGAGCTAGTGCGCGCGACGCTGGCCGCGGCAGTCGCCCGCACGAAAGAGCTGCTGGGGCCAGACCCAAAGCAATGGACCTGGGGCAAGCTGCATACGGCGACGTTCGAGCACCCGCTGGCGAGCCTCGGGCCGACTTATGCCAAGGCGCTCAACCTTGGCCCGGTCGAGCGGCCGGGGGACGTGCACTCTCCCAACAACACGCGGCACGACGATACGTTCCGCCAGGTGCACGGCGCTTCCTACCGCCATCTGCTCGATCTGGCCGACTGGGATCGGGGACTGGCGACGAGCACCCCCGGTCAGTCGGGGCAGCCCGGCAGCCCGCACTACGGCGACCTCTTGCCGCTGTGGGCGGAGGGAAAATACTTCCCGCTGGCCTACTCGCGGGCGAAGGTCGAAGAAGTGTCGCGCCACCGGCTGGTGCTGCGGCCGTAAATCAGGGGGAGCCAAGCGGGGGCAGATCAGCCAGCGCGCCGCGCGACTACCGCTCGAGAATCTGCCGAGCTTCTCGCGCGGCGGACTGGAGCTTGACCCAATCGCTCTTGATGTGGCTCAGGTCGGCCGCGGCCAGCTTGTCGAGCGCCGCTTTCAAAACGGAAATGTCGGCCGCCGGGTTTTCCTCGTAGAGCTTGAGGCTGGCCTGAATGCCGGAGAG
>DASRJP010000478.1:0-6714 GCA_035649415.1 Pirellulaceae bacterium
CTCCACACCGGTGAGTCCTCCCTGCGAGATCTCCTTGTGGTAATGCACCTTTTGCTTGCCGTTTGCCGTCCACTTGAGCGTGTTGTCGAGGCGCTGCTTGACAAGTTCCTGATCGGATCCACCCCGCCGTCGAAGGTCTTCAAGCAGCGTAAACTCGTATGGGTCGTCCGCGTTGCGGATGTAGTATGTCGTGCGTGACAGCTCGCCGTAAATCATCCTGCCCCACAGGACGGCCGCACCGGGAATCCAGATCTCGCACCGACCATCCGTCGTGGAGTAGGTCTTCTCCATGCCCTTGAGAAGCGCTAGGACGGCCGGCTGATCGTTGACCTTCTTGAGATCGAATGCAGACACCGCGTACTCGAACTGATCTCGCGGCGGTTCGTTAGGAATATCGACGCCGGGCAGATCGATGAATCGCCGTACGTCGATGTCGGCCAGTGAAGGCAGCGGCGTAAGCGATGGATCTGCGGCCGCTTTCGCCGCCTTTCCCGCGCTGGCGTACCCTCCTTCCGGCTTGTCGATCAATTCGCCGACCTTGCCCCCTGCTGTCGAGCCTGCATCGATGGGTTGCGACGCGGGCGCCACACCTCCACCTGCCGGGGCAGAATCGATGGCCGCAGGTGCCGCCGCGGCCGCAGCACCCGTGTTGCCGGTTCCACTCGCTTGAACCGCCTCCGGAACAACGCCGCCGGTGTCGCCGCTCGGTGGTGCCGCCGGTACCAGGCCGGCATCAGGTCCTGCGGGCTGCGCGGCAGGCTTTGGTTCGGGCTTGCAGCTCGAAAGTCCCGTCAGCACCAAAAACAGGCAAATACAAAACGGAACCCAACACCAACGATTCGTCATTTCAAATCCTCCTCGCGACGGAGGCATTGTCCTGCTGGAAATTCGAAAAATCAAGCGAATCTACTGTCGACTTGCCCGCTAGGCTCAAACTAGCACGTACTTGATGGGGTGCGTTTACTGCGGAGTAATGCACTCGCGGAGCGAGTGCACTACTATCCCTCCGGCCACTGTTTGCAGTATTCGTACAGCGTCATCGCGCAGCTCGTGGCCACGTTGTAGGCGTACGGCAGTCCCCACACGGGGATTTCGACGCAGGCGTCCACCAGCCGCAGTTCCTCCTCGGTCAGTCCGAGCCGCTCGTTTCCCAGGATCAGCGCGCATTTCCGCGGAAACTCGAACTTGTGCAGGCTGACCGAGTTCGTCGCCTGCTCCAGGCCCACGAGAAAATAACCGGCTGCTTTCAGTTCCTTGAGCACCGGCGGCAGCGTGCGGTGGACTTCGATTTCGACCTCGTCGGCCCCATCGCGAGCTATCGTCTTGTCGATCTTGGGACTGCCGCAGGCGATCAGCTTGCCAATGCCGCAGCAGCCGGCAGTCCGGAGGATATTGGAGAGGTTGACGTTGCTGCGCATCGGGGCGCAAACGATGACGAGCTCGCGGGGACGAGCCAGCGGAGAGGGAGGCTTATGACGCTGGTGTTCGAATTTCAGATTTCGGATTTCGGATTTCAGATTTTCCGACATGGTAATGCAGACGCCTGCGTTGCCTTTCAGCCAATCTGAAATCTGAAAGTCGAAATCTGAAATCAAAAAAAATTCGGCGTCGGCGGCCGGTACTGCGCCATGTCGATGGTCTTGAACCAGCCAATCGTCGTGGCCAGCCCCTCCTTGAGCGGCACTTTTGGCTCCCAGCCGAGATGTTTTTTTGCCAGCGTGATATCGGGGCAGCGTCGCGCCGGGTCGTCGGCGGGAAGCGGCTGGTGAACCAGCTTGGACTTTGAACCGATCAATTCGATGACGAGCTGCGCCAGCTCCTTCATCGTGAATTCTCCAGGATTGCCCAGGTTGCATGGACCGATGAAGTCGCCCGGGGCGTTCATCATCCGGATCATCCCTTCGACCAGATCGTCCCGATAACAGAACGAGCGGGTCTGCTGGCCGTCCCCGAAGAGAGTGATGTCCTCGCCGCGGAGCGCCTGGCGGATGAAGTTGGAAACGACGCGGCCGTCAAATGGGTGCATCCGCGGCCCGTAGGTGTTGAAGATCCGCACGATCCGAATGTTGACCTTGTTGCTGCGGTGATAGTCCATGAACAGCGTCTCGGCCGCCCGCTTCCCTTCGTCGTAGCAGGCTCGGGGGCCTAGCGTGTTGACGCTGCCGCGGTAGGACTCCGGTTGCGGATGGACCTCCGGGTCGCCGTAGATTTCGCTCGTGCTCGCCTGGAGCACCTTGGCCTTGCAGCGCTTGGCCATCCCCAGCACGTTGATCGCTCCCATCACCGAAGTCTTCATCGTGTGAATCGGGTTGTACTGGTAATGGCCGGGAGCGGCAGGACAGGCGAGGTTGTAGATCTCATCCACCTCCAGCAGGATCGGCTGGGTGATGTCGTGCCGGATCAGCTCGAAATTCGACTTCGGCAGCAGGTGGACGATGTTCGCCTTCTGGCTGGTAAAGAAATTGTCCACGCAGATCACGTCGTGTCCCTCGGCCACGAGTCGCTCGCAGAGGTGGGAACCCAAAAAACCTGCGCCGCCGGTGACGAGGATGCGTTTGAGCATGGTTCGAGTGCGGATTGCGAAGTGCAGAATGCGGAGTGCCGAAAGTTCGGTCTGGTCGTGTATGCGGCAGAATAAGACAATATACGTCATCCCCATCCGTAGCAGGCACACTCCGTGTGCCGTCCCTGTCAGGCGGGACGCCTGCCCCACGTATGACCTACGCCATACAGGCCCGCTGGATTGTCCCCATCGAACGGCCCCCGATCCAAGGAGGCATCGTCAGCGTCGCGGATGGCCGGATCGTCGCCGTGGGTGAAAACGTCAGCGGCCGCCCCCCGACCGACCTGGGGGACGTCGCCCTGCTCCCTGGCTTAGTCAACGCGCACACGCATCTGGAATTCAGCCTGCTGGACCGGCCGCTGGGGACGCCGCGAATGCCGTTTGCCGACTGGATCGCCGAGGTTGTGGCCTGGCGGCGCAGCCTGGCCGAGCAGTTCGCGGGTGATGCGCCGGGAATGCCATTTGCCGACTGGATCGCACAGGTGGTGGCCTGGCGGCGCGGCTTGGCGGAGCAGTTCGCGGGCGATACGCCGGGGATGCACGTTTACCGCCGCCGCGCCATCCTGGCGGGACTTGAGCAATCAAAAGCAGCCGGCGTCGTCGCTGTCGGCGAGATCGCGATGCCCGGTTGTCCACTGGACGCTTACTGGCAAGTGGACGGCGTCAGCGCGGTGACGCTTCTGGAACTGCTGGGCCGCGCCGAGGAGCGGGTGCAGCCGCTGATGGACCTGGCTGAATCGCATATTTCGGCCGCGCGGGCCGCAGCGAATGTTTATCCAGGACTCTCTCCGCACGCGACGTATTCCGTGCATCCGCAGCTACTGCGCCGGGCGTGCGCGCTGTCGGTTGCGGAACAGTTTCCCGTCGCCATGCACGTCGCCGAGTCGCGGCAGGAGCTGAAACTGCTGGCGAATCACGTCGGACCCCTTGTCGATCTGCTCGCCAAACTCGGCGCATGGATCCCGTCAGCAATGCCCACTGGTGCGCGGCCGCTGGATTATCTCGAAACCCTGCAGAACGCACATCGGGCTCTCGTCATCCACGGCAATTATCTGACGACGGAGGAGATTGAATTCAGCGGCGCGCGGCGCGAGCAGATGTCAGTCGTCTTCTGCCCACGGACGCATTCCTATTTCGGCCACGATCCCTATCCGCTCGCTCAGATGCTCCGTGCCGGCGTGCGGGTCGCCGTCGGCACCGATTCGCGGGCCAGCAATCCGGATTTGAACCTGCTGTCCGAGTTGCGATTTGTCGCTACGCACCATCCGCAGGTTCCCCCGGATAAGATTGTGGAGATGGGGACGCAGGCGGCCGCTCACGCCCTGGGCATCGAGGCCAACTTCGGCTCAATCACCGTCGGCAGGCGGGCGCAATTCGTGGCCTTTCCCATCATGGAGCGCCGCCGCGACCCATGCGAGCAAGTGCTGCGCAATGAAATTCCGCCGTTACCCTGGCCCCCCATCCAAGCACCCTCCTCGTAATTCCGCATTTGGCACTTTCATGTCGCTGCTGCAATTTTCACTGCGTCACCTGCTCGTGGCGGTGGCGTTCGTCGCCATTGCCTGTGTGGCTCTCTTGAATGCCAATCCCTGGTGGGTCCGCGGCACCTGGCTGGCCGCGGTCGGCCTGTCGTTCGTGGCAGTCTTGCAGGCGATTTTTCGCCGCGGCGAGCGGCGCGCGTTTTGGCTGGGATTTGCGATCGCCGGCTGGCTGTGCATCGTCGCCGGCAGCGACTGGTTTCCCGGACTGCGAATCTCGCGACAACTGCCCCAGCAGATTCTGGGATTCCTCTACTCCCGACTGCCGGAAAGCATCCGACTGCCCACGATCGAGGAACCAACAGGACGGTCCGCAAATGGGAGTTTGGTCTTTCCTTCGAGCACTGATGATTATGCCTCGCAAGACCCGCGGGTGACGACTGGTCTCGTGTGGCTCGCCCAACAACAGCAGCCGGCGACTGCTCCCAATCTGCGTCACGTTGGTTTCGAGTACTTTGAGGCTACCGGCGAGGCGCTGTGGACCTTGCTGATGGCGCTGCTCGGCGGCCTGGTGGCCCGCTGGATTTACCGCTCGGAAGCGGCTCGCCCGGCGCCGGCAAGCTGAAATCAATTGCATTGCCGACCGCCGCGCGAGACAATTTGTCTTGAGTTGCCGCGGCACCAGGGGCGCGGCGGCCGGAAGAGGCTCTCATGGCATCCCCGTTTCAATTCTCCGTGCGCCAGCTTCTCGCGGCTGTCGCGTTTGTCGCGGTAGGGGCCGCGGCGCTGCGAAGCGCCAACTCCTACTGGATGTCGGCATTGTGGGGCGTGGTTCCGCTGCTCGTGGCGGTCGCGATCTTGCTGGTGATTTTTCGGCGGGGCCAGGCGCAGGCGTTCTGGATCGGCTTTGCCCTATTTGGCGCCATGTACGCGGCGATCGTCATGGTCGCGTGCTGGCCCGGCAGCAATGCGCCGCGCTTTGACCCGCTGGCTTATCATCAGCTCTGGACGACGCAGCTCACCGATTGGGCCTACACCAAAATGATCCCCGAGAATCAGCGCCAGTCGCAGATTCCCAATCCGGCCGCGCAAGGAGGCGGAAGCGGGATGACCGGCGGCATGATGGGCATAAGCGGCATGGGTGGCCCCGGAATGCCGATGAGCGGCAGCATGGGGCCGATGTCAGGCTTTGGCGGGATGCCGGGCATGGGCAGCTTCGTCTCGCCCACGATCGCCAATCCCGATTACATCGACCTCGTCACGTTCCATCAGATTGGACACGCGTTGTGGCTGGTGGCGCTGGCGGCACTGGGTGGGAAGCTGGCGCAGTGGATTTATCGCGCGCGGCCCACTGCAGCAACGGCCTCGTGACCCACGGGAACGAGGAGATCCAGATGGCGTCCCCATTTCAATTCTCAGTGCGGCATCTGTTGATTGCCGTTGCGTTTTCGGCGCTGGGAATCACGGCGCTGATGAATGCGGGTGGCTGGTGGGTCTCGGCACTTTGGATCGTCGTGATCTTGCTGCTCGCGGCCGCCGTCTTGCTGTGCGTCTACCGGCGCGACGAATCGCGTGCGTTTTGGCTCGGCTTTTTGGTCTTTGGATGGACCTATTTCGGCGTCGTGCTCTATGCGTACATGCCCAGTGGCGCTTCGGCCCGAACTGACCCCGTTTATAGCGAGTATCTGCTGACGACGCGCCTCATTTACTGGGCCAACAGCATGATGATTCCCCAATCGCGGCGCGAGCAGATGATTCCCGACCCAGCCGGACAGGGCACTGCGACGCCAGGCATGCCTGGTATGGGTGGCATGCCGCCGGGAGCAGGCGGCGGGATGACGCCGATGGGAATGGCCGGCGGGACTTCCGGCCCCCCTCCCGGAGGCATGATGGGTGGTGGCTTTGGCTCGGGAATGCCGGGCATGGGCGTGGCGATGATCCCCAATCCCGACTATGTGGACCCGACCTGCTTCATGCAAATTGGCCATGCGCTCTGGCTGGTGGTGCTCGCGGCACTGGGGGGCAAGCTTGGGCAGTGGATCTATCGGACAGGGGTCAGGAATCAGGAGCCAAGTGCCAGGAATCAGCGGTCGGGAGTCGCGGAATCATGACCGAGCCACGTGCAACGGCGCCTCGTTGGGGCGGACTATTCCGCTTTTCGCTGCGGCAGCTTTTGCTGGCGACGGCGTTTGTCGCCATCGGCTGCTACGCTCTGCGATGGGCTTCGCCCTGGTGGGCAATTGTACTCTTTTACGCAGGGCTGACGCTGATCGTCGTTGGCATCTTGATCGCCATCAACCGCCGCGGCGAATCGCGGTCCTTTTGGGCGGGTTTTGCGATGTGCGGCCTGGCTCACATGCTGCTGGTATTCCGTCCGGGACTTCCCAACGGCATACCATCGCTGTTCCCGGCGGCGTTCGTGACGACCTGGGCGTCGGCGTGGACGTATCACCAGGTGGAGTCGCAGTTGACGGTCAATCCGCGAATCGTGTCCGTGGATGAGCTAATCAAGATTCGTGGACGACCCGGCGGCGACTTTGAGAATGTGCCCCTGGCAGACGGAGCGATCCTCGACTATTCCCTGAAGTCGGGGGAGGACGGCTCATTTAGCGCGATCGTCCCAGCGCCACAGCATATCATGGAAAAGGACTTTATCGAAGTCGCCCACGGACT
>DASRJP010000479.1:0-25318 GCA_035649415.1 Pirellulaceae bacterium
CGGCGGCTTCTTTGCCATCGAGGAGGAACTGTCGCTCGGTTCGAAGAAACCGACTGCCGCGGCAGCTCCGGTCACCGCGGATCGTGAAGTTCGTCGTCCTGCCAAGGCAGCGACGATTACGGGCAAGCAGATTTCGCTTCCTAGCGGCAGCTCCTGGGACAAGTTCTTTGCCGCCGAGAAGGAACGGCTGAGCAAGCTCGAGGCAGACTCCCGCGAGTCGAAGGTGCTGGCGGCGTCGGTCCGCCAGACCGTTCGCGACCTGATGCACGAGAAGAAATTCGGTGAAGTGACGGAGCTGCTCCAGGCTTCGCTCCGCCAGGGTTTTGTCGATTCGTGGATGTACGAAGCGCTCGGCCTGGCGATGCAAGCGGATAATGCGTCCGCCGATGACGTGGAACGCGCCTTGCTTTCGGCCGTGGATCTGGCCGGCAGCGAAGAGCAGGTGCTGTACGTGGCCGAGTATCTGTCGCGTGCCGGGCTGCACGAGCGGGCCCTGTCGCTTTATCGCCAGATCGGCACGAGCAACCCCGACCGGCTGGAGTCGTTCGTGGCGGCGCTCGGCCTGGGTCAACGGCTCAACGACGTGGACGCCATCCAGTGGGCCTGCGTCGGCATTCTCAGCCAGACTTGGAGGCCAGACGAACAGTCGGTTGCGGATAACGCCTATCGCATCGCCAAGTCGCACTACGAAACGCTGCTTTCCAAAGGGCGCAGAACAGAGGCGGAAGCGCTTGACAAGGCGGTCCGCGGCGCGCTGTCCCGCGACGTGTGGGTGCGGGTCACCTGGACCGGCGACGCCGACGTCGATATTGCGATCACCGAGCCCAATGGCACGGTTTGCTCGCTGCGAAATCCCCGCTCCACCGGCGGGGGCGTGTTGCTCGGCGATGTGTCGGCGGCCGATGGCAAATCGTCCGCGCAAGGTTTCTCGGAAAGCTACGTGTGCGGCGAGGGTTTCCCCGGTGAATACCGCGTGCTGATTCGCAACGTTTGGGGACGTCCCACCAGCGGCAAAGTGACCGTGGATGTGTATACGAACTACCGCAGCGAAAAACAGGGATTCGAACGCAAGCAGATCCCGCTCGGAGACAAGAATGCCGAGGTGGTGTTCAAGCTCGACGAAGGTCGCCGCCAGGACCCGCTCCCGGAGGCGAAGGTGGCCCGCGTGGCCAAGGTGCAGAACCAGGTCAACCAGGCGATCCTGGCCCAGCAGATGAGCGCGCTGGATACCTCAACCGCTTCCGCGGCATACCTGCGGGAGCTGGCGCTGATGCGGCGTGCCGGCCTGGGCGTTTTTCGTGGCGGCGCGGTTGGTTACCGGCCGGTGATCATCACGCTGCCGGAAGGCGCCAACTTCAGCACCAACGCGGTCATCTCGGCGGACCGAAAGTACGTTCGCGTCGCGCCGGCCCCGACTTTCTCGCTGGTCACCGAAGTTTCGACCTTCAACTTCGTGACCGGCAACAGCACATCGCAACAGCAAGGCCAAGGAGGCTTCGGCGGCGGCCTGGGCGGCGGCGGCGGGCAGTTCTAAACGTCGATCGTACGAAACCAGACATCGCTAAAGGCCGCGGCTTGCTCGGCGAGCGCGGCCTGCTTCGTTTCCAGCATTCGACTACCGGGCGAGCGGTCCCTTGGGGTAGTTCGCCTGCGCTTCCCGCTCGAACTTGAGGTAAGACTCCGGCGGCCGCGCGGGCTCGCCGGTTTCCGTCCGGGCTACGTCGTACATGCCGAAGGCCCGCACCATCGCCAGGAAATCGACCGGCTCAAACAATGGGCCGCTGGGAAATCGGTCGTCGAGCGGCAGAAATGCGAACATCAGCTCCACTTCCCCCTGCAGGTCCTGGCCGATGTGGCTGGTCACCTTGGCGATCGAGCCGTCCTTGCGCAGGTCCTGGACGGTGGCCGTGTAGCGGAGCTGGTCGCCCGGCAGGGCATGGCGGTGGAAGACGGCCTGGCCGATTTTGGCCAGCACCACGCGATCCTCGAAGCCGCCCATTTCTCCGATCAACAGTCCGGCCGTCTGGGCCATGCCCTCGATGATCAGCGTGTTGGGCATCACCGGGAAGCCCGGCAGATAATCGTCGAGCGGTTCCTCGACGATGCTCACGTTCTTGATCGCCACCGCCCGGCGGCCGCGCTCGAATTCGACGAACTTGTCGATCCAGAACCAACGCATGATACACAAGTCCTCAGTCCCGAGTCCTGAGTCAACGGTCGAGTCAACTTTCGATCTGGCCGAGCGTCAAATCGGTCCCGCGACTGGGGACCGTGGACTTTGGACTCCAGACTGTCCCCTTAGGCAATTCCCAGTTTCTGTTCGATGTACTTGCACAGCGCGCCGACCGTGAGCAGGTTGCTGAAGTCGCGGATCTGGGGATTGGCCTCATAGCTGGAGAAGTCCACGAAGGGCATCCGCCGCTTGAGCTCCGCCAGTCCCGCGGCGGTCAGTTTGCCGTCCTGAACGTATTCGGCATTGGTCAGGATGTCCTCAGGCGAGAGTTCCTTGCGCGGGATTTCGATGCCAAACGATTTTTCCAGCTTGAACACGATGTCCAGAAAGTCAATCGACTCCGCTCCCAAATCGCCGACCATCGTGGCCTGTGGCGTAACCTCTTCTTCGTCCACTCCAAGCGCATCCACCAGCGCCGTCTGAACCTTCTGGAAGACTTCTTCTTTCGTTGGCATGTGCAAGATAGCTCCGCTGGAATGAAACTGGCTGCGGCTGGAATCGGCCGCGGACGTGCTGCTATGGACAGGTGGCGGTGCATTCCGCCGACAGGAGGCGAGTCAGTTGCTGGCGTGTTTCGTGTCGCAGATACGGGTCGGTGTCTCTGCGGCTGGGGTGCCGGTCGGCGAGGTTGAAAAGCTCCAGCACGAGGCGGGCGTTGACGGCCACCTGCCCGTCGACGGCAGCCTGAGCCTTGACAGTCACCAGCCGCGGTTCCTGTTTGACCAACTCGGCGGTGACGACCAGCGTCTGACCGGGGGTGACGAAACCGGAATATTTGACGTTCCGCGCTTCCTTGAGCAGCACCGCCGCGTGTGCAAAACCTTCGCTCTGGCGAATCAGCCAGACCGCGGCCTGAGACATCGCCTCGAGCATCAGCACGCCCGGCATCACCGGAAAGCGGGGAAAATGGTCCTCCAGGTATTGCTCCTGCGCTGACAGCCGCTTGATGGCCGTGATGCGCTCACCGGGCACCAGTTCGGTGATCTGGTCGAGCTGGCTAAAACGCATGGCTTGCCCCCTGCCGGTGGGCGGCGATCGACGCTGCGGCGAAAGGGGCCGCTCGGAAATTGGAAAGCGACTTAGTATAGCCGCCGAAAGCAGCGCTCACAACGGTAAGGAGCGACGCTTGCGCCCCCTTAGCGAGCGACTCTCCTCTGACGAGCACGCCCGCGATCGGGCATTCGCTTCGCGTCACCAAGGCGGCCATAACCAACGCCCCCGACGCCCTTTAAGCCCGGAGACAGGCGGAGAGTCGTTTGTCATCGCCCGCGAATCGTGTTACATTCCGCGTCCTATGCGTAAGGGCATTCCTGTTTCCCCTGGCGTGGCCGTAGGGACGGCATACTGCATCCACGAGATCTTCGTCAATCCCGACACCAAACGCCTGGAAGATAATGAGGTTACGGCCGAGCTGGCCAATTACGAGACCGCCCGCGACAAGGCGGCTGCCGAGCTGCGCGCCCTGATGCACAAGGTGGAGACCCAGGTCGGCCGCGAAGAGGCCAAGATATTCGCCGTCCAGGAAGACATCCTCCGCGACCCCAATTTCACTCACGAGGTGCGCAACTGGATCGTCAAGGACCGGCTCACGTCCCAGACCGCCCTGCACCGGCTGCTGGAGCAGTACTCTCGCATCTTCGCCAGCACCGACGATGAGTACATCAAGGAAAAGATCAACGACGTCCGCGACGTCGTCGTCCGCCTGTCCGCCCACCTGACCGAGGTCCTCAAGCCCGAGACCCACGTCCTTTCCGGCCCGGTCATCGTCGTGGCGGACGAATTGCTCCCTTCCCAGGTCGTCCAGTTGGGGGGCCTCGAGGTCCGCGGCATCGTCACCCAGGCCGGCAGTCAGACCAGCCATGCGGCCATCATCGCCCGCAGCCGCGGCATTCCCGCCATTTCTGGCGTGCGGGGAATTCTGCGGCAGGTGAAGACTGGCGACGTGGTCGTGGTCGATGCCCGCGGCGGCCACGTGCTAGTCAATCCCGATCCGGAGCAGCGGAGCGCGTACCTGAAGCTCGAAAGGGAGTTTGTCCTGCTGAAGGACCAGCTTGCCGCCAACCGCGACCTGCCGGCGAAAACTGCGGATGGCATCGAGCTGGAGCTGTTGGCCAACATCAATGGCGTGCTCGATGCCAAGGGGGCGGTGGCGATGGGAGCCAGCGGCGTGGGCCTGTTTCGCACGGAATACATCTATCTCACGCATCCCGACGTGCCGGACGAGGAAGAGCAGCTTGCGGCTTACCGCGAAGTGATCGACGCAGCTCCTCGGAACACGATCACGATCCGCACGCTCGACATCGGCGGGGACAAGACCGTCCCGTACCTGGGGCACACGCACCAGGAAGCCAACCCTTTCATGGGCTGGCGCAGCATCCGTTTGTCGTTCGAGCACCCGGAGTTCTTCAACACGCAACTTCGCGCCGTGCTGCGGGCGGCCGCTCACGCGGAGCAGGGGGGCAAGCGCGTGCGGCTGATGTTCCCGATGATCACCACGCTGGAGGAAGTGCGCAAGGTCAAGAGCATGGTGAATAAGGCGGCCCAGCAGCTCCGCCAGGAGAAAAAGGAGTTTGCAGTGGTGCAGGTGGGGATGATGCTGGAGGTTCCCGCCGCGGCGATTTCGATCAAGGACATGCTGCCGGAGGTCGATTTCGTCTCCATCGGCTCGAACGACCTGGTGCAGTACCTGATGGCGGCCGACCGCGATAATCCCAAGGTCAGCCACCTCTGCCAACCGCTGGCGCCGCCGGTGCTCAAGGTCCTGTCGCACGTCATCAAGTCGTGCGCGCGGGCCGGCAAGCCGCTGACGCTGTGCGGCGAGATGGCCGGCCAGCCGCGGGCCTTCATGCTGCTCTTCGCGATGGGCCTGCGGAGCTTCAGCATGAGCCCGGCGTTCATCCCGAACATTAAGGAGCTAGCCGCCCACTTGACCAGGGAGTCGACGCAGCAGATTCTGCGAAGAGCGATGACGCTGCGGACGACGGCGGCCGTCAAGCGGTATATGGCTGAGCAACTGCACAAGATCGATCCGAATTCGGAATGGTTTGAGTAGCCCGCTGACTCACGAGTTCACCATGAAGGCCGCCTTCTTCACCCAGCCTGGTCCTCCCGACGTCATCCAGTACGGCGACGTGCCAATGCCGACGATCAGCGGCTCGCAGGTGCTTGTGAAAATGGCGGCCGTCGCCGTCAATCCGATCGACACCTATATTCGCAATGGCGCCAATTATTGGGATTTGCCCAAGCCGTATGTCATCGGCGCGGATCTCGCCGGAACGGTCGAGCAGGTCGGTCCGGCCGCGAAACGGTTCAAGCCCGGCGATCGCGTGTGGTGTACGAATCAAGGGTTCATGGGCCGGCAAGGGACGTTTGCCGAATGCTGCGCCATCGATGAGGCCTGGCTCTATCCCACTCCCAAGGGAGTCTCGGACGAAGTGGTGGCGGCGTCGGCGCTGGTCGGCATCACCGCCCATTTGGGCTTGTTTCGCGCGGCGCAGCTCAAGGCGGGCGAAACGATCTTCGTCAACGGCGGCACCGGCGGCGTCGGCTCGATGGTGGTGCAGATGGCCAAGGCGGCCGGAGCCAAGGTGCTGGCCACGGCCGGCTCGGCTGAAAAATGTGCGGCGGCGCGGCAGCTCGGCGCCGACGCTGCCGTCAATTACAAGACCGACGATATTGCCGCCGCGGTTGAGAAGTTTTCGCCAGGCGGCGTCCACGTCTACTGGGAAACGACCCGCGAGCCCGACTTCGACAAGATCGTGTCGTACCTCCGCGGCCGCGGGCGGATCGTCCTCATGGCCGGCCGCGATGCCCGGCCGCCGTTCCCGGTCGGACCCTTTTACGTCAAGGAATGCTCGCTCCTGGGCGTCGTGATGTTCAAGGCGACTCCGGAAGAAATGCGGACCTGTGCCGAGGACATCAACCGCTGGCTGGCGGAAGGGAAGCTGAAGGCGAATATTTCCCACCGCTTCAAGCTCTCGCAGGCAGCAGAAGCTCACCGGCTTCAAGAAGAAAACACGCTCAAGCGGGCGGGGACTCTGGCGGGAAAAATCGTCCTGACGCCGTAGAGTGCGATCCTAATCTTGATCCCGCTCCGGCTCAGGGTTGTTCTCTCCGCCGGACCGCTCGGACCAGGCAAGGAGTAAGAGTAGGAGAAAGAGTAAGAGTAAGAATAGGAAGAGGATTGAGATTAGGATTACGATTAAGATCAGGATTTTGGGCGGATGGAACGTCCGTTGTTATGCCTATTCGCAGACTTTCCATCTCCCACCTTTGTCGCCGACTTCGGGTCGTCCACGGCTCCGTCGAGCCCGGGGAAAAACTCCCGCCCCTCGACGAGCTGATCGCCACGATCCTTTCGCAGAATACATCCAATGCCAACAGCGACGCGGCATTCGCGCGGCTGAAGCAGCGTTTTCCCGAATGGGAGTCCGTGCGGACAGCGAAAACCGGCTCGATTGCCGCCGCTATTCGCGTCGCCGGGCTGTCGCGGCTCAAAGCGCCGCGGATCAAGGCGATTCTTGAGCAGCTCAAGCGCGAGCGCGGCCGCTTGTCGCTCGATTTTCTGTGTGCGATGCCGGACGAGGAGGCCCTGGCGTGGCTGCGGCGGCTAAAGGGCGTTGGCCCGAAGACCGCGGCCTGCGTGCTGCTGTTTGCCTGCGACAAGCCGATTTTGCCGGTCAATACCCAGGTGCACCGCGTGGCGCGGCGGCTGGCGCTGATCGGGCCGCGGATATCCGCCGAGCGAGCCCACAAGCTGTTGGCCGCCATCGTGCCGCGAAAGCTCGTCCTCGATTTTCACGTGCTGCTGATCCGTCACGGGCGGCGGATTTGCCTGTCGCGAAAGCCGCGCTGCACGGAGTGCGTGCTGTTCGATGCCTGCCCCGACGGCCAGCGGCGGTTGGGGATCCTGCATAAGTAGTAGGCACACTCCGTGTGCCGTTGCCGCCAGAGACGGCACACGGAGTGTGCGTACTACTTAGAGACGGCACACGGAGTGTGCCTACTACTTATTGACGTCGATATAGACGTAGCTGCCGCCGTTTTCCTTCGCGAGCCGCGCGAGAAAGTTCTCATCCTCGGCCGGCGTTCCCGATCCGAAGTGCAGGCAGTGGATCGCCGTGTGTCCCGCTACCGCCTCACGAATCGACTTGAGTTGGCCGGGATTGAGCCTCGGATCGCCGCCGTCGGTGAACAGAAAAATGACATCAGGCTTGTAGCGCAGCGCCGCATACAGCCCCAGCTCGTGCTCGGTTGCGCCGACCGCCACGATTCCCTCCACGAATTCAATCAGCTTGCGCTTGTTCTCCGGCGTGGCCATGAGCGTCTCTCGCCCGCCGAGCGCCAGCGGCTTCTGGTTGTAGGCGATCACCTGGAACTTCTGCTCCGGTCCCAGGGCGTCGATCGATGCGGCCAGCTCTTTGGCCGCCGCGGCAATCGCCCCCAGGCCGGCGTGCCCCATGCTTTGCGAGCGGTCGATTAAAAAGACGAACGATCGTCCCTCCGCGGGCGCGGAGCCAAATAGCGAGAGTTGTGCAGTGGGACCGCTGGGAGCGCTCTTTTGCCAGCGGGCGGCATCCTCCGCCAGGATTGCCGCTACGTCGGCATCGGAGAGGCCGCCAAAGCGACGTCTACCGCCACCTGCGCCCGCTCCGGCCTTGGCGCTCGTTGCCGACCAGCCGGGATCGACTGCCGGCCCTTGCGCAGAGGGGAGCATAATGCCGCTGATTGGCGGATCGGAGGCCAAGGGGCTGAGGGCCTGCGAATCGAGCGCCCCGGCACCGCCTGATCCTGCCGCAAATCTTGCCGACTTGTGGTCCGCGCGCTCGTCGGCAGAGAAGTATTGCGGAGGATGCGTGTCATTCGAACTCAGCAGTACAATGGACGTCCCTCGCGAGGGTTCGTCCGGCGCCTGTGACACATTGAAAGTACGGAACAATAGTGCCGCCGAAAGCAGGACCGCCAGGTGCAAAGCCAGAGACAGCAGCCAGGCGGGAATCGTCCGTCGAACGGTTTGTTGCTGGGCAGCTTCCGCAGCGGATATTGCAAGGCGCATGACGGCCACCGGTCCCAAGGATCGATTATGGAGCTTTGAGGTGCGCCGGACAAGATTTGCCGTGTATAAGGCGGGTTGCCGACCGCGATTCATCGTCAGAAGCAATTGAACGGACACACTGGAGAAACATCATGACGGCCATTTTCCGAACGTGCCTGGCGGCCGCGCTCCTGCTTGTCGCCGGCGGTTCACCTTCTTGGAGCCAGACGGACTCGGCGCCGTTTGTACCACAGGCCGATGTCGCCATCCGCAGCGCGACGATCGTCAGCGAAGGGACTCGGCTGGCGGCGGAGCTGTTTGCGCTGAAGGGCAACGACGACGAGACGCTCCCCACCATCATCATGTGTCATGGCTGGGGCGGCGTGGCCTCGCAGTTGCGGCCGGATGCAATCGAGTTCGCCCGGGCAGGCTATTTGGTCGTGGCGTTCGACTATCGCGGCTGGGGCGCCAGCGAGGGGCGGATCGTGAACGTCAAGCCGCTGGCGCGCGGCAAGCCTGGCGAGCCAGTCACGGCCGAGGTCCAGGAAATCCGCGAGGTTGTCGATCCGCTCGATCAAACCACCGACCTGCTCAATGTCATCCACTTTGTGCACGGCGAGAAGCAGTGCGATGCCAAACGGATCGGCCTGTGGGGGACGAGTTATTCCGGCGGGCACGTCGTGTATGTCGCCGCGCGTGATTCCCGCATCAAAGCCACGGTCAGCCAGGTGCCAGGCATGGACAGCCGCTTTGTGATGCTCGGGGCTGGACGCCGCCAGACGTATGATGAGGCAACCAAGCGCACGCGGGGCGAGATTGGCTACCCTCCGCCAGGCGCTGTGGCCGTTGGCAGCCTGCGCGGCGCGCCAATCCGCGAGCGGCTGATGAATTACGCGCCGGTGGAGGAAGCGGGTAAGGCCCCCGGCTGCGCCATGTTATTCATCATCGCGGAAAAGGAGGAGCTGTTTGACAACCGCGATCACGGAGTGAAAGCCCACGAGCTGGCCAAGGGCCCCAAAAAACTAGTCACGATTCCGAACATCACTCATTACGGCATCTATGGGGACGCGCGTCCGCAGGCCCAGAAGCTGGCCATCGAGTGGTTTGACGCGCACCTCAAGGACGCCGCGCCGGCTGCGACGAAAGCCCGATAGGACGGGCTTCTCAGCCCGTCTAGCCACAATTCCGACGCAAGTTCACCGAGGAATGCATTGCAGGCATGCTCGGCATATCCGCGGCGCTCGATCTGGGACTGGTGAAATCGCCGGTCCCTTCATCTACAATGAACCCGGGGCTGCGGGCTGTCTTGGATGGTTCGATGAACCATAGCGCGGCAAGACATCACCCATAGGAGGTTGCTGCGCGCCCGCCCGGCACGTGACCGCATTGTTACGAAACAAAATCGTCGTTTTCGCCGTCTAATTCCCGGACTATTGTTTCTCCGCCGAACCAGCCAAGGACCATCGCTATGACCCAGTCGGAAGCCGCCTCGCAGGAAGATCTCAAGTCCCTCGAACATCTCAAGACCGCGTATGCTTCCGTCAAGGCGGAACTTGGCAAAGTGATCGTGGGTCAAGACGCAGTGATCGAGCAGCTCCTGATCGCCATCTTCGCCCAGGGGCATTGCCTGCTGGAGGGCGTGCCGGGCCTGGCCAAGACCCTCATGGTCAGCACGCTGGCCCGCTCGCTCCATCTGGCGTTCAACCGCATCCAGTTCACGCCCGACCTGATGCCGTCGGACATCACCGGCACGGAAGTGATCCAGGAAAACCGCGCCACGGGCGAGCGCGGCTTCAAGTTCCTCAACGGTCCGATCTTCGCCAACATCATTCTCGCCGACGAAGTGAACCGCACGCCTCCCAAGACCCAGGCGGCACTCCTGGAAGCCATGCAGGAGCGGCAGGTGACGATCGGCGGCCAGCGGCACGGCCTGCCGGCGCCGTTTTTCGTGCTGGCGACGCAGAACCCGATCGAGCAGGAAGGAACCTATCCGCTCCCCGAGGCGCAGCAGGACCGGTTCATGTTCAAGGTGTTCGTGAAGTATCCGAGCTACGACGAGGAGTTCAAGATCGCCGAGACAACGACGTCGCAGCTAACTGCCGACGTGCAGAGCGTGCTCACCGGGGACGAGATCATGCGCCTCCAGCAGATGGTCCGCCGCGTTCCCGCCGCGCCGTTTGTGATTCACTATGCCCTGCGGCTGGTGCGGAGCACGCGTGTCCACGAAGGGGACGCCCCCGCCTTTGTGAAGGACTGGGTGAGCTGGGGCGCCGGGCCCCGCGGCATGCAGTACCTGCTGCTGGGCGGCAAGGCGCGGGCCATGCTCCAGGGGCGGTTCTTCGTCACCACCGACGACATCAAGGCGGTCGCTCACCCCGTCCTCCGCCACCGCGTGATCACGAACTTCAATGCCGAGTCCGCCGGCATTTACCCGGACAAGGTCATCGACCGGCTCTTGGCCGAGACGCCGGAGCGAAGCCAGGGGGACGAGATTGCACCGCAGGTGGCGCGCGCATTCGCTTAGACGAAATTAGTTCAAGGTTCAAAGTTCCAAGTTCAAAATTGGAACATCAACCTTGAACCTTGAACTTGGAACATTGAACTCGATGTCGACAATCACCGGCAAATCCTATCTCGACCCGAAGACTCTGGATCGCATCAAGCGGCTCGACGTTCGCGCGCGGCTGGTCGTGGAAGGGTTCATCACCGGCCAGCACCGCAGTCCGTACAACGGCTTTGCCGTCGAGTTTGCCACGCATCGCGAATACGCCCCCGGCGACGACACGCGGCATATCGACTGGAAAGTGTGGTCCAAGACCGACCGGCTGTACATCAAGGAGTACGAGGAAGAGACCAACCTCAAATGCACGATCCTGCTGGACGCCAGCAAGTCGATGAAGTACGGCGAGCCCTGGAGTAAATACGACTATGCCGCGACGTCCGCGGCGTCGCTGGCGTACTTGCTCCAGCAGCAGCAGGACGCGGTGGGCCTGGTGACCTTCACCACGAAGGTGGAGAAGAATCTGCCGGCCAGCTCGCACCCCAATCACCTCAAGCTGATGCTCCACGAGATGGAGCAGACGCAGCCGGATGAGAAGACCGACATAGCCAGCGTCTTCCCCGAGCTGGCGCGGCAGGTGCGCAAGCGGGGGATCATCGTGCTGGTTTCCGATTTGTTCATGGACATTCCCACGCTGGCCGAGTCGCTCAAGCAGTTTCGCCTCCGGCGGCACGAAGTGATCGTGCTGCACGTGATGCACGACGACGAGCTGAGTTTTCCATTTCAGGAGAACACGCTCTTCAAGGGGCTGGAGATTGCCGTGCAGCTCCACACGGAGCCGCGGGCGCTGCGCCGCGCCTACCTCGAATCGGTCAATAACTTCCTGGAAAACGTGCGCAAGACGTGCGCCAGCGCCGGCATCGACTACGTGCTGATGAACACCAAAGACCCGCTCGACGCGGCACTGGCCAGCTACCTGACGTTCCGGCAGAAGATAAGGCGGAGCGCAGCGCACCGATAAAGGAATTTTGACCCGGAACCATCGTTGCTGCCGACAAGAGAGTTATTGTGACCTGGCTTATCCAACTCGTCGCCCCGTTCCTGACGAACCCGGCCCTCTTTCTAGCCGGCGCCGCCGCGGTGTCGATTCCGATCATCATCCACCTGCTCAACAAGCGGAAGTTCAAGATCGTCGATTGGGCGGCGATGGAATTCTTGCTCGACGCGGACAAGAAAAATCGCCGGCGCATTCGCCTGGAAAATCTGCTCCTGCTTTTGCTCCGCTGCCTGGCGGTTTTGCTCCTGGCGCTGCTCCTGGGGCGGCCTTTCATTCCCACGAGCATGGCCGCCGGCTTGATCGACGCCGCCCAGTTCGAGCGGGTCGTGCTGTTGGACGATTCGCTGAGTATGCAGGCTCGCCTGGGGAATGAATCGGCGTTTGAAATTGCCAAGAAGCGGCTCACGGAGCTGACCCGCACGCTGGCTGACGACCGCTCCGACAACTCGCTCACGCTGCTGCTCACTTCCAACCCGGACCAGCCGCAGTTCAACGCGACTCACCTCGGCGCCGACAGCATCGACGAAATCAATGCGGCCATCGACAAGCTCGAGCCCGGCGACGGCGTGGCCAACATCCCCGGGGCAATGACGCACTTGGCGGACTACCTCTCCAATCAGCCGGCAAACGTCAACCGGGTCGTGTACCTGTTTACCGACCTCCGCCGGGTGGATTGGAAGACCGCCGACGGCAGCAGCCAGTCGCCGCTGGAGGTCCTCAAGGACCTGTCCAAATCCACCAGCGGCTGCTTTGTGATCGATGCCGGCGACAGCGAAGATCGCAATCTGGCAGTGACCGCCATCCGACCGGAGGGGACGCTGGTGGCCGGCGTGGCCTCGCGGTTCGACGTTTCCGTGACCAACTTCGGCTCGCAGGAAGCGCGTGACGTTCAGGTCAAGTTCAGTGCCGGCGACGCGCTCCCGGTGCAGGAGGAAATCGACCGGATCGGCGCAGGCGAGACCATCAGCCGCTCCTTTACCTTCGCCTTTGCCGCCGAAGAGGAGACACAAGAGGGGACTGCCGCCAATGTGCTCGTTCCCCGCCGCGTCAAGGTCGAGCTGACCACCGCCCGCCAGGGGGAAGACGACCGCCTGCCGCCGGATAGCGCGGCGTACTATCCCGCGCGGCTGGTTCGCGGCATTCCCGTGCTCATCGTGGATGGCGACCCCAGTGCGGCTTTCGGAAAGGCGGAAAGTTTCTATCTCAGGCGGGCGCTATCGCCGCAGGGGCCGGTGCCGTCCGGCGTGGTCGTGGACGTCGTGACCGAGAACGAGCTGGAATCGCTGACGCTCGACAAGTACCAGGTGATCGTCCTGGCCAATGTCTATCGCCTGGGGGACAAGACGGCCGAAAACCTCGCGCGGCTGGAGAAATGGACCGATGCCGGCGGGGGACTGGTGATCATGCCTGGTGACCAGATCGATGAAGTCTCGTTCAACGATCTGTATTACCGCGACGGCGCGGGCCCTTCGCCGCTGAAGCTGGAGAAGATTCAGGGAGACGAGACCGAGGAGAAGTGGGTCAACTTCAAGGTCGAGCAGGCCAATCACGACGTGCTGAAGATTTTCTCTGGCCAGAACAACCCATTTCTCGACAATGTCAAAACGTTTCGCTGGTGGGGCGCCAGCGTGAAGAAGGAGCAGCTCGGCACTGCCGTCTCGGTCCCTTGCCGCTTTACCGATGTGGACGATTCGCCCGCATTTGCCGAGAAACGGTTCGGCAAAGGGCGGGTGCTGGCCGCGGCGTTTCCGGCCGATGCCGACTGGTCGAACTGGACTAGCGACCCGAGCTACATCGTGTCGATGCAGGAGTTCGTGCGTTACATGTCCGGGGACCGCGGCGACCGCGGGCTGGTGCGCGTCGGCGAGACGCTCAAGCACCCGCTGGACTTGACTCTGTTCGATCTGGACGCGTCGCTGGAGGGACCGAAGGAGCGGAAGGCGAATTTGCAGGCGGCGCCGGAGGAGGGGACAGGGGCCAGGGGACAGGGGACAGGGGTCAAGGGAAAGGAGTCAGGAGTCAGGGGTCAGGAGTCAGGGGCTGCACCACTCACCTCGAACCCCTCACCAATTACCAGTCCCACTACCTGGCTGCTGGAATACCCCCAGACCGACGCGCAGGGTTTTTACGAGATGAAGCTGCATCGCCGCGAAGGGGGCCTCGAGCCAGTGCTGTTCGCGGCCAACGTCGATCCGGTCGAAGGGGACCTGCGGCGGGTCGATTTGGACGGGATGAAAAAGGAACTGGCCGGCACCAACGTGCAGATCGTCGCCGCCAGCGCGGCCGCCGACCTGGCCGGCAGCGGATCGCAGACCGAGCTGTGGTGGTACTTGCTGTGGGCTGCCGTCGCGGTGCTGTGCGGCGAGCAGGTGCTGGCGTGGTTCTTTGGACGGTCGCGTTAGGAGCCGCCCGAGCTGGGCGTATCGGAGCAAAGGAGCGCGATGATGAACGCGAACTACGGAATTGAGAACTCTCAATTTACAAGTTGCAATTTGAAATGGCCAATTTGCAATTCCCTCTGCATGATGCTCCTGGCCGTCATCGGCCTTCTGTTTTCCGCCCCGTCAGCCAGCGCCCAATTTCGGGCTCTCAAGGAGCTGATGCCCGCCATCGCGCCAGCCGCTCCGGCGGCGCGGGTTCGCCCGGCCGCCGGTGCACGAGCCCAGGGCGCTGACGACGCGGCCGATGCCATGTCGGACCTGTCCGAGAGAAAATTCCCCGGTGGCGCTGCGCTCAAGACCGATCCGGAGCAGCAGCGGCTCCTCAAACGGGCCGAACAGTGCGTCGCCGACGGGCGGCTCGACCTGGCTGCCGTCCTCTGGCAGCGGGTGCTCAACGAAGCGGGCGACACGCTGATGACCCGCGACGGCCGCACCTACACGTCGCTGGCCGACGAAGTCGAGCGCACCCTGTCGGCCAGCGACCCGCAGGCGCTGGCCACCTATCGCATCACGGCCGATGGCGAGGCTCAGGCGATTCTGGCCCAGGCCGAGCCTGACAAGGAAGAGGAGGCTCTGGCCAAGGTAGTTCACAAGTATTTTCTCAGCACCATCGGAGACGAGGCGGCATACAAGCTCGCCTGCTACGCACTTGACCGCCATGATTTCGTCGGCGCCAGCCGGTTGTTGACTCGCATCCTCGAACGGCATCCCGACCCGTCGATGGCCAAGAGCGAAATCCTGCTCCGCCTGGCCGTCGCCTCGGCCCATGTCGGCGACTCGGCCACCGCCACTGCCGCCATGCAGGCCATCGGCCAGATTCCTGGCCCGCGTCCGGAAGGGTCGGTGCTGGAGCTAGTCGAGCAGCATCTGGCGCTAGCTTCGCAGTCCAGCACGCTGGCGTCCGCGACGTCGCAGAATTGGCTGATGATGCTGGGCAATGCCTCCCGCAGCGGCCGCATGCCGCCGCTGCCGGCGGAGGCCACCAGCCGCACGCTCTCCGAGCTGTGGGTGCAAGAGCAGGAAATGCAGGTCGCGCAGTCGAATACGCCCAATCAATACGGCGTGATGGGGGGCGCCGTGTTCGTCGGCGGTCGGGTGCGGCGCCAAATGCCGCAGAATCGCACGCAGGCCGTCTCGCACGACGAGCTGGTCGAGCAGTGGCGCGAGCACAAATGGACGCCGACCGGCATGCTCCTGTTTGACGGCGGAAGAGTCTATTTCAAGACCCACGAAAACCTCCAATGTTTTTCCGCCAGCGCCACGAGCGATCGGCCCGTTTGGGAATCGGCCTGGGACAACCGCTATGAGCTGGACGGCATGTCGGGGCAGGTCGAGATGATGATGCGGAGCTACGGCTGGCAGTTTGCGCTGAATAACGACAAGCCGCGCGGCTTGGCGGAAGTCCATCTCTTTGGCGACCGCGTGCATCATCAGCTGTCGATTGCCGGCGGCATGATCTACTCAATCGAAGGTGAGCGGGTATCCAAGGACGGCGGGTCGTCGGCGAAAACTGCGGAGGCGCGCCCGTTCCAGTGGGGAGTGCAGCCAAGGCGGACGCGCTCCAACTTCCTGGCCGCGTACGAGGCCCGCACCGGTAAAGCGAAGTGGCACCGCGCCGCCAGCGACGAGGACAAGGAAGGCTCGCAGGACGTCGGTTTCCTGTGCGCGCCCGTCCCGTTCGGCAACTTGCTGGTGTCTGCGGTCACCGACGGCGGCACGATCTGGCTCTACGGCCTCAATGCCGCCGACGGTGCGACGGTGTGGAAGTCCTACCTGTGCGACGAGCCGGCCAACGGCTGCAAGGCCTGGTCGCCGGTTGGGATCGCGGTGGACGGCCGGGAAGCCTACGTCGTGTGCGGCGCCGGCGTCGTATTTGCCGTGGACGCCGTTTCGGGAACGATTCGCTGGGCCGTGCGCTACGAGCGGGGGGAGAAGGGTTCATCCCCCCAGATGCAGATGTGGTACGGCCAGCAGCCGCGCAAGGACGTCACCGGCTGGGACGACGACGTGGTGATTCCCGTCGGGCGGGCCCTGGCGGTGATGGCTTCCGACAGTGACGAAATCTTTGCACTCGACCGCCGCAGCGGCGGATTGCTGTGGCGCTCGCCGCGCACTCCCAACGGCCTTCAGGAAGCGACCTACTGCCTGGGCGTCACCGGCCGCGGCGTGATCGTCGCCGGGAAGAATGCCGTGCGGCGGTACGACGTCGTTACGGCCAGCGGCGCTCCTAGCGGCAAGCTGGTGTGGGACCGCGAGATTGGCGATTCGTTCGGCCGCGGCTGCCTGACCGACGATGCCGTGTATGTGCCGGTGAAGGACTCGATCGTCAAGCTCGAACTGGAAAAGGGGCGCGAGCTGGTGCAGGTCGGCGTCGCGCTGACCACCAGCGACCCGGTCGGCAATCTCTTTTCCGACGGCGAGAAGCTGTGGGTCACCGGCGCGGGCCGGGTCTACGCCATGACCAACCTCGAGCACCGGCTGGCAATCCTCTCCCAGCAGATTGCCGCCGGCGACGGCGATGCGCAACTCAACCGCATGCGGCTGTATGCCAAGGCGGGCCAGCAGGAGCTGATGCTCGCGGACCTGAAGGGCTCCTACGAGCATTTTCGCCAGAAGCTCTCCCCCGATGAGGCCGCCGAAAAGTTTCTCTCGGCAGTGAGCGAGCTGAAGCTGCCGCAGCAGCAGCCGGCAGTGGTGCTCGACCTGCTGGCCGAGCAGTACGTGGCCGCGGCATCGCCGCCAGAGCTGACCACTGCCGCCGCGCGGCGGGCCGACGTGCTGGCGGGGACTTTGGGCGTCATCCGGCAGAAGAAAATCAAGGGTCTGGCGGGCAAGATCCTGGCGCTGGCGCCGCTGTGCGACAAGGAGTACCTCAGCAGCATCGCCTCACAGGCCATCCTGGCTTCGGCCAAGGTACCCGACGACATTGCCGCGCTGAAAGCGGCGGCGGAGTCGGAAAACCCGCTGGCGCAGTTCGTGGCTGCCGGCCCATTGGGGCGGCTCGCGCCCAGCGACGCCAAGGAGCCGCTTACCAATTTGCTCACGTCGTCCGATGATCGCGTGAAGCTGGCCGCGGCGCGCGGCCTGGCCGACCTGGGCGAGCGGACCACGCTCCCCGTTCTGGTCGCGCTCCTGGAGTCGGAAAATCCCCGCGTCCGCCAATACAGCCACGAGACGCTCCGCGCCCTGTCGTCTGAGCAGATCGCCTTCGCCTCTGAGGCCCCGCTGGAGGAGCGGGCCAAGACCGTCACCCAGTGGAAGGAATGGCTGGCCAAAGACGGCGAAAAGGCCGCGCTCAAGACTCCGCTGCCCGACTTGATCCTCCGGCTCGGACGTACGCTCGTCGCCTCCCAGGCGCAAGCGATGGTTGTCGAGCTGGATGCCGACTTCAAGGTCCGCTCCACCATTCGCGTCGCCAATCCCTGGGGCGTGTGGGGGTTGCCCAACGGCAATCGCCTGGTGGCCGTCTACCAGCAGACCAAGGTGGTTGAATACAACGAAGCCGGCAAAGAGGTGTGGAGCAAGGACGGTCTTCCCGGTCCGCCGTACAGCGTTCAGCGGCTGGAAAACGGCAACACGCTCATCGCCTGCGCCGACGTGAATCAGATCGTGGAAGTCTCCACGGACGGCACGACCAAGACGATTGCCGGCCCCTGGAATCGCAACGGGCGGCCGGTATTCGCCAGGCGGCTGGACAACGGTCACACGCTCGTGGCGCTGCAAAACGAGCAGCGGGTGGTGGAAATCGACAAGTCGGGGAGCGTGGTGTTTGACGTCCGCGATATGAACGGCCCCAGCTCCTGCACGCGGCTGGAAAACGGCAACACGCTGATCGTGCAGATGTTCAACAACCAGGTGATCGAAGTCGACGCCAAAGGCAAGAAGACTTCCTGGTCCCCGAAAATCCCCCTCCAGAATCCGACCGACGCCCAGCGGCTCCCCAGCGGCAATACGCTGATTGCCGACATCATGGGACTGCACGAGGTGGACCCGGCCGGCCAGTTGGTGCGAGAGCACCGACTGACCAACGTGTCGGGGATTTCCAGCTATTAGAAAATCCCAGATCTGAAATCCGAAATCTGAAATCTGAAACCGTGAACTACGTTCCTTTCACCACGCTGGCCCAATCCACTCCCTGGGAGTGGCTCCTGTGGCTACTCGGCTATGACGACTTGCGGCAGGCGCCGCCCGGCAGCAAAGTCGTCCCCGAGCTGACCAACTTCCCCACCAGCTGGGGCGTGTTCGTGCTGATTGCCGTCGTGGCGGCGGTCCTGTGGGGCGTGTTCTGGCTCTATCGCCGCGAGATCGACACTTGCCCGGTGTGGGTCAAGATGCTGCTGGCCGGCCTGCGGACCGGCGTGGTCGTGCTGCTGACGTGCATTTTCCTGGGGCCGGCACTGGTCTATCACCAGTATCGCACGGTCCATCCAACGCTGATTGTCGCGCGCGACGCTTCGCAGTCAATGAACACGGCTGACGGCTACGACGATGCGGCCGCCGCCAAAGCCGCGGCAGGCGTGCTGGGAATGACTCCCGAGCAACTGAAAGGACAAAAACCGACCCGGGTGGCACTGGTCAACCGCCTGTTTGAACAGAACAACCAGAAGCTGCTGGCCGAGCTTGCCCAGCGCGGCAAGGTGCAGGCGGTGAATTTTGCCGACCGGGTGGAGAAGGTGGAGGTCAGGAGTCAGGAGTCAGGGGGCAAGGGTCAGGAGTCAGGGGTCAGGAGTCAGGAGTCAGGAGATAAGGGAAAGAACCCCGAATTCCGAACCCCCAGCCCTCTCCCGCCGCTCGTCGCCGACGGTCGCGGCACCGACCTGTGGCTGGCCATTCGCGAGTCGCTGGCCGCCGACAATCCGGCCGCGGTCATTCTCTTTACCGACGGCCAGCACACCGGCAAGGACGACGCCCGCCAGGCCGCCCGCGAGGCCAAGGAGCGAGGAGTGCCGCTGCTGGTGGTCGGCGTCGGCGATCCCAGCCGCCCCAAGAATCTTAAGGTGGCCAGCGTCTACGTCCGCCCGCAGGTCTGGCAGGACGAGCCCTTCGAAATCGACGCCATGGTGATCACCCAGGGTTTCGAGGACGGGGACGTGCGCGTCGAGCTGATCGAGCAGAAGGTCAACGACAGCGATCAGGCCGTCGGCCAGGGGACCGTCGTGCAGACTCAGCAGCTCGATCTTTCCAAGGGCCGCGGCAGTGGCCGCCTCGCCGTCCCGTTCTCCCACACGGTCAAGGATGCCGGCCGCTACGTCTACAGCGTCCGCGTCGAGCCGCTGGAAGGGGAAAGCGACGACCAGGATAACGAAAAGGCCTCCGCGGGCATCGTGAAAGTCCTCAGCCGCGAGCGGGTCCGCGTGCTGCTGGTGGCCGGTGCGCCCAGCTGGGAATATCGCCTGGTGCAAAAGCTGCTCCAGCGGGACAAGACCATTACCGTCTCCTGCTGGCTCCAGACGCTCGACGAAGAGCGGGCCCAGGAAGGCTCGCGGCAGATCACTCGCCTGCCGATCAGCAAGGACGAGCTGTTCTATTACGACGTAGTGCTGCTGTTCGACCCCAACCCGCAGGAATTCGATAAGGAGTGGGTCGAGCTGGTCAAGTCGTTCGTCGGCGACCACTCGGGGGGGCTGTTGTTCATGGCCGGGCCCAAGCACTCGGGGCGGCTGCTGACCAATCCCCGCACCAGCGACCTGGGAAAAATCCTGCCGGTCAGCTTCGGCGACGTCGAGGCGCTGGAAGTGGCCACGCTGCTGTCCACCAACCAGCGGGCCTGGCCGCTGAAGACCATCAGCGCCAATGCCGACCACCCCGTGATGCGCTTCTATCCCAACCAGCAGGAGACGCTCCAGCGGTGGGAGACGCTGCCGGGGGTCTTCTGGAGTTTCCCCTCGCAGCAGCCCAAGCCGGCGGCCACCGTGCTCCTCGAGCACAGCGATCCGACGCTCCGCAGCGTCGAGGGTTCGCGGCCGCTCTTGGTCGCCGGGCGATACGGCTCCGGCCACACGCTGTACATCGGCTTCAACGGCACCTGGCGGTGGCGGAAGGCGGGCCGGCAGGCCGAATTCTTCGACAAGTTCTGGATCCAGGCGGTGCGGTACCTCGTCGAAGGGCGCTCGCTGGAAGGGCGCCGCCGCGGCACCGTCAGCACCGAGAACGACCGCTACGAGATCGGCGACAAGGTGGTCATTACCGCGCGGCTGCTGGATGCCGCCTATAACCCGCTGGTCCAGCCGCGGGTCGAGGCGACGCTCCAGACCGGCCCCGATTCGGTCGAGACGGTTTATCTCTTGCCGGTGCCGACGCAGCCGGGGACGTTCGAGGCGTCATTGACGGCCAAGAAAACGGGACTGCACCAGCTTCGCGTCCGCTCGGCCGCCGCCGAATCGGAAGGGGCGGCAATCGAAACCGAGTTCCAGGTCGAACTCCCCAGCGTGGAAACCAACCAGACCTGGCTCGATAAGGCGCTGCTCACTGACCTGGCCAGCCTGTCTGGCGGCAAATACTTCGACATCGACCAGGTGAGCGACCTGGCTGCCGCCGTTCCCGACAAGTCGGAAACGATCGAAGTCCGCGGCAAGCCCGACCCGCTGTGGGACGTCCGCGGCATGCTCGTGGCCCTGGTGGGCTTGCTGGGCGCCGAATGGGCGATCCGCAAGCGGTACAAGCTGCTCTAAAAGTAGCAGGCACACTCCGTGTGCCGTCGTGCTTGGGGCGATGAGTGGGCCGTCCATTATTGCCAGTTCCCTCCGCCTATTTCGGGGAATAAACCTGCGGCCAGGTTGCTGGCGGCAGTTGGCGGTCCAGCTCGACGCCGCTCGGCTGGCTATCCGCTCCTAGCGCCTGGCACGTTGGGTCGCGTCTACCGTACTCAGGTTCCTCGGTCCGCTCGGTCGCGACGGGGAAACGAGAGGGCGGTGGTAGGAGGGGGAGAGGATAACCATAGCCGGAGACAAACTGCGTCCGTGGCTCAGCGTTGATGGAACGTGAGTCGGCGGGGCGACGCCTTGTCAAATGACGCTTGCGGCTCATCGGTGATGGACGGCGTGTACCCGCTTCACACTGGCAGAGCCGGTGTCACGCGAGACAGCGTGGCCAGTGCCACCTGCCCGGCTCATCTCCCTCTTGAGCCAGCAGGTTCGCGGGGATCATGCCGCACAGAACCAGCAGACTCCACACAACTCATTTCATAGTTCACTCTCCCAGTTCGGGTCCGTTTCCGATTGCTCAACGTGAAACTGTATCTTCGATCGTCCCCACCAGCAGCCGGCCGTCGGTGCGCCATTCGTCGCCGCCGCCGTTGCGCCCCTGGCGAGTTTTGTGGAAGCCGTCAACGTAGTGGTCGTCCTTCAGGCTTCCTGTTTTCCTCAGAGTGTCAAACAGATAGTCTCGCTCCGCATCTACGTCGGTGGCAATATGGTGGGTGATTTGGCCCGTGGTATGGCTCAGCCCGACGCGCTGGTCGTAGGTCGCCGATCCGGCCCACAGCGGGCGGCCCTGATCATCGACCTGGGTCGATTTCCAGAAGCGGACGTGATGCCGCTGCTTGGGATCGTCCCCCACCGGCCGCTCGAAGGCCCGGTCCTCTTTGCGGCCAAACAGGAACAGATTGCTGACCGGCGCCTGGTCGTAGGGCCGCTCGAGCACCGTGTCAGCAGCGATTTTCACATCACTCCGCAGGCCGAGCGGATCGGCGGAAAACCAGCCGGCGGCCAGCATGATCGTCTGCAAATCTTCCTCCGATCCGATCAAGGCGACGTTGATCGGATCGCCCGGATGATCGTCGCCGGTGGTAGTGATCCCCGGCGTCTCGTCCAAGGCCGGGTGTCGGTGGGCATAGCTCATCCAGAACAGCGGAAGCAGGACATAGGCCACGAGGAGATAGGCGGCCAGCATGCCAGCGCACGCGAGTCCGCCCCACAGCCAAGGGCTGCGCCGCACGCGCGCCACAGGCGCCACGGGCGCGGAAGTGGCGGGGGCGGATTCTGCGTCGTCAGTCATACAACGTTCCTGGCAGCATCACAGACCGTCGTTCCGCCGCTGCCTGGCGTCGTGGGGTGGTCACTTATGCTCCGCCGCCTGGATCGTTCGATCGATTCCCTCGACCAAATCGGGAAGGCTGCCGAGCATCTGCACGATGCCCCACAACAAGACGCCATGATGGACCCCCCAGCGGAACGTCCGCTCGGCACTCGTCAGGTCGTAGTAGGCGGACGCCAGCCCCGAAGCGAGCAGAACCGCTCCCGTTGCCAATCTGGTCGCCGGATGTTCGACGACGGCCTTCACCTTGTGCAGCGCTGGTCTCATGGCCGCCTCACTTCAGCTCCACTGTCACTTTCTTGATCGTGCCGGTGAAGCGGTTCTCGCCTTCCTTGTAGTCCTCGGTCACCGGCGTCGCTTCATCGACGCCCACGTCGGCCGTTTCGTCGGCCGAGAAAATATTCGGCTGGGTGCGTTTGATTTGTCCTTCAGCCACCTTGGCGCCGTTGACGGTGATGGTTCCCGCGCCACCTTTGCCCAGCCCTCCGCCAGCATAGGCAAAGTCGAACTGAATCTTCGCTTTGCCTGCCGGAATGGGTTTGGCCCCTTTCACCGAGTAGCGCTCCAGCCCGAGATAGTTGTAGGTGTAAACGGGAATCCCGTCGCTCAAGTACAAACTCCAACCGCCAAACCGCCCGGCCTGGGCGAGGATCACTCCCCTGGCCCCGCCCGCGGGGATTTCGACTTCGGCGGTGATGGAGTGCGACTTGTTCTTGAGATTGATGAAGACGTTCTCGGACATCCCCTTCATTCCTGGGTAAAGTGTGACGGACGTGCGACCTTCCATCAGCTCCGGCCGGCCGACCCGCTCGGCATTCGTGCGTTCCAAAACTCGGTCGTCGAGCGGCAACACCTGGTACTTGACCGCTTCCTTCAAAAACAGGTCCTGGAGCTCCTTGAGCTTCTCCGGGTTCTTGTCGGCGAGGTTGCTGGCGCAGCTAAAGTCGCTGCGAGTGTCGTACAGCTCCCACGTGTCCTTCTCCAGCGTGGTCTTCGGCAGAAAATCCCAGGCGGGGCGGTGCACGGTGCCGGCCAGCCAGCCGTCGTGATAGATCGAGCGGTTGCCGAAGATTTCAAAGTACTGCGTGGTGTGCATGGTCTTCGCGGCCGCGTCGTCGAACGTGTACAGCAGCGAGACACCTTCGATCGGCGTCTGCACCGTGCCATCGACCGACTTCGGCTCGGGCAGACCGGCCGCTTCCAGAACGGTGGGAGCAATGTCGATCACGTGATGAAACTGCGTGCGGATCTCCCCTTTCGCCTTGATCCCCTTTGGCCAGTGCACCACCATGCCGTTGCGCGTGCCGCCGAAGTCGGACGCGACCTGCTTGGTCCAGGCAAACGGCGCGTCGCCGGCGACCGCCCAGCCAGCGGCCATGTGCGGATACGACATTGGCCCGCCCAGCTCGTCATAGTGCTTGAGGATGTCCTCCACGGTTTCGTGGACGCCGTTGAAATAGGACATCTCATTGAACACGCCGACCATGCCCCCTTCGGCGCTGGTCCCGTTGTCGCCCACGATGTAGAAGATCAGCGTGTTGTCGAGTTGGCCGAGTTCCTCGATGGCCTCGACGAGCCGGTTGATCTCGCTGTCGGCATACTCCCCGAAGCCGGCGTAGATCTCCATTTGATAGGCGAACAGCCGCTTTTCGTCGGCCGATAGCTTGTCCCAGTCTTTGATGTCTTCTGGCTTGGGCGCCAGCCTGGTCCCCTCGGGAACGACGCCGAGCTTGATCTGCCGGGCGAGCGTCTCCTCACGCATCTTGTCCCAGCCCTGGTCGAACTTCCCCTTGTTCTTGGCGATCCATTCTTTAGGCACGTGATGCGGCGCGTGCGTTGCACCCGGGGCAAAGTACATGAAGAACGGCTTGTCTGGCGTGAGCGCCTTTTCAAAACTCATCCAGGCGATGGCCTGGTTCGTCATGTCGGTCATGAAGTGGTAGTTCTCGCTGCGCGGCACTTCGATCTGGTTCAGGCCATCGTAGAGCATCGGCGCCCACTGGTTCGTTTCCCCTCCCAGGAAGCCATAGAATTTGTCGAAGCCGGAGCGCGTCGGCCAGCGATCGGTCGGGCCCGAGGGGCTGACCTCCCAGGCCGCCGTCTCATGGCTCTTGCCAAAGGCGCCCGTGCTGTAGCCATTCAGCCGCAGCATCTGGGCCAGCGGCGCGACGCTGTTGGGACGTTGCCCGGTTTGGCCTGGAAAGGAAGTCGCCGTTTCCGTGATCGACCCCATGTTGCACATGTGATGGTTGCGGCCGGAAAGCAGCGCCGCGCGCGTCGGCGAGCAGAGCGCCGTGGTGTGAAAATGGTTGTAGCGCAGCCCGCCCCTGGCCAGGCGCTCGACCGTCGGCATTTCGATCGGCCCGCCAAAGGCACTCGACATGCCAAAGCCCATGTCGTCGATCAGCACGATCAGCACGTTGGGCGCGCCCTCGGGCGCTTTCACTTGGAATCGCAGCGGCGGCGTGGCGTTCCGCGCATCCAGCACAGTGCTATGCGGAATTTTCGGCTCGGGGATCGGCAGGACCGTGCGGTCCAGCTTCAAAGCGGAGGCTGCCGCGGGGGATTTTTCTTGGGCTGGCGCCTCAGCGTTCCCGCACACAAGCGACACGCAATGCAGAATCCAAACCAGGCCTACGAGTTTCGTTCGCATAGATAATCCTTTCCAGGATGTGGATTGGCCACTTGCGATGGAACTGTCATGCAAAACGGCGTCACTGCGGATCCAAGGAAATTGATATGGCCGCCTCCGGCGGCCTGGTTCGACGGTCCTTGCCGACGTAGACCAGCGCGGATGCTCACACCGGCCACTTACTTGCCACTGTTCACCCGGATCGCCTCATCGATCTTCTTCTTGACGGCTTCCAGGTTGAAGGAGGCCGGGTCCTGCATCGGCGGGTACTCGATCGCCGTCATCGCCAGCTCCGCGACTTTTTCCTGGACCCGGACGAAGCGCCAGAACTCGCGGGCATAAAAATCATTCCCGTAGCCAAATGCGCCATTGGCCGCGGATTCGCCG
>DASRJP010000480.1:0-7698 GCA_035649415.1 Pirellulaceae bacterium
TTAAGAGTAAGAAGATGAGTAAGAGTCGGAGTAAGAGAAAGAGCAGGATCCGGCAGGATTCAGTCTCGTTCTCTTGCTCTTGCTCTTAATCCTACTCCTCTTCCTAATCTTTCTCCTACTCCTTCTCTTTCTCGTCTTTTGGACTGCGTTGATTGATACGCACCTCTCGGGGGTCAGGGGGCAGGAGTCAGTGACTCAGGCTGACTCATCTGGGCGGTGAGTAGTGCCGGGCGACTCACCGCAAGACGCGATGGTACAAACGTTTATGTTCCGTGAGTCGGCTGTCAGCCGCTTCGCCAAAGCGACTCAAAAACCGACTCAGGTCAAGAGGTCAAAGAGCAGAGGTCAGGGGTCAGAGGTCAGCAGGTGCCCCCTGGCTCCTGACTCTTGACTCCTGACTCCTGGCCCCTTACTCCTGCCACCTGGCCCCTAGCGCTTGCCTCGCTCGCGCCACGCCCAGCGGAACAGGTTTCGGGCATCGACATAGCGGGCGTCCGACGTGGCCGAGCCCAAAACTGCGACGATCAGAGCGTCGTCACCTCGCTGGCCGCGGGCGATGAGGCAGGCCCCTGCCGCGTCGGTCGTGCCGGTCTTGACCCCGTCGTAACCCTCGATCGCCAGCAGCCGGTTGGTGTTTTTCCACAGCACGTTCCGCTGGTATCCGCCGGGGCCGGCAATCCGGCTGCCGTGCTGGCGCGTGGAGACGATTTTTTCCAGTAGCGGACTATGCAGGACGTGAAACGCCAGGGTCAACTGATCGGCCGCCGACGAGCGGTGATCGGCCGCGGTCAAGCCGTGAGGGTTGGCGTAGTGCGTTTGCTTCATCCCCAGCTTTTCCGCCTGAGTGTTCATTGCCGCGACGAAGCGAGCCAGCGAGTCGTTGTCGCCATTGCCGCCTTGTTGGGCGCGGGTCTCCCGACCCCGCCCCGCGCCCGACCGCAGGTCTCCCGACTCGAACTTTGCTCCGAAGTGCTCCGCGAGCGCCACGGCCGCGTCGTTGCCCGACGGCAGCATGAGGCCGTAGAGCAGTTCGCCAACCGTTAGCTGCTCGCCCGCGCGGATGTCCGCCGTCGAGCCGGTGGTCTTGTCGGCCCGCTCGGAGTACGTGACGACTTCATCCAGCACCTTCTCGTCGGCCGCGGCAAGCTGCGCGACGAGATAGGCCGTCATCATTTTGGTGGTGCTGGCGATGTCGAGATGCTTGTCGGCATCGTGGCTCCAGAGGAGCTTGCCCGTCTTTCCGTCGGCAATTGCCCATGCCTTGCACGTGACCAGCGGCGGGCCGTCGAGTTCCTCCGCCGGCTGGAGATCGAGTCTGGCCGCGTTGACTTTCTCCGGATCGGGGACCGGCGCGTCCGTTTCGATCAGCGCGCCAAGCGCTTTCCATGTCGCCGCCTCCACTTCGCCCGACGGGGGCAGATCTTTGGACCGCTGGAACGCCTTGACTGCCGCTTCGGTCGCCGGGCCGAAATCGCCGTCGACCGACAATTCGGGCGAGGGAGTGGAGCGGGCGTTGAGCGTCCGCTGAAGTGACTGCACAAGCGAACCGTTATCCCCTTTGCGTAGAACGGAATTCATTCCGTTCGCGCCGCCTGGCGAACGGATTGAAATCCGTTCTACAGGAACGAAATGGTCAAACACTTCGCGGGCAATTTTCCCTGACAGCACCGTCGCCGCATTGTCGTCCGACCAGCGCTGGTCCTGGTTGTCGGCAGTCAGAATGCAAATCGCAATCGCGCCGCTAGGCGTATCGATGATCCCGGCAACCGTCCGCACGGCCGAGACACTACCCGTCTTTTGGGCGACCTTGGTTCCCGCCGGTAGAAGCTTCGTCAGCCGCTTGTCGTCACAGGCATAGAGGTGATCGAGCATTTCCTTGGTGCTCACCTCGCTGGCCAGTTTGCCAGCGTGAAGCTGCTCGAGGATGGCGATCATTTCGCCGGCAGTGGTGCTCCCCAAACCAAACTTTTTGCTTCGCTCGGGGGCGATCGACGTATCGCCGCGAAAAACCTTGGCGTGGATTTTGGTGCTCGGAAAGCCGAGCTTTTCCATCGCTTCACCGACGGCCGCAATCGACGTCTTGTCGAGCACGAGGTTCGTGGCCGTGTTATCCGAATACACGATCATCAGCCGGATGGCGTCGCGGAGGCTGATCGTCGTCCCCGGCGAGAAGTGGTTGGTGAGAATGCCGCTGCCTTGAACTTTGTCTTCGGCTTTGAGCGTGATCGGTGCGGCAAGGTCGATCGTGCCCGCTTCCGCCTGGCGATAAGCTTCGATCATCACGGCCAGCTTGATGAGGCTGGCGGTCGGCATCGGTTCGTCGGCCTGATGGGCGAAAGTCTCGCCCGACTTGAGATGCTTGACGGCGACGGCGACTTTGCCGGCATGCTTGTCGATGAGGGGCGCAAGGCGGCGGGCCAGCGGCGAATCACCGGGCGGATCAGCGGCCGGCGCAATGGCACTGGCAAGTGGGCAAATCAGTAGGGCAGCGATCGCCCAGAGACGACACATGATCGGACCTCCGCAGCAAGGAATTTGCGACCGTCCGATTGTGAGCCGGCAAGAAGAGGATGTAAAGCGCGGACGGCTTCTATTCGCTGCTGCCCACTTTGGCCACTTTTTCCGCCGGGCTCTTTTCCTGCTCTGCCGGGGCGGCGGCGGTGGACGGCCCCGCATCGGACAGCGCTTCAAGCACCTGCTTTTGCGTCACCAGGTCGCGGAGGATGATGACGTCTTCCGGCGGCTTGCCGGCGGGATAGATGGCCAGCACCGGAATGCTGCGGCTGCTGAGCTCGGCGAGCTTCTTCTCAATCGCGGGGTTGGGGTCGGTCCAATCCGCCTTCACGGCCACGACGCCATTTTTTTCAACCACATCCTTCACCGACTGCGTATTGATTGCCCAGCGAAAGTTGGTCTGGCAGTTGGCGCACCAGTCGGCCGTGAAATCGAGCATCACGGTTTTTCCTTCCGACTGGTATTTGGCCAGCGTGTCTTCGTAATACGGCTTCCACTCGTAAAGCTCCTTCACCGGCCCCAGGAAGGCGAAGCCGAACCAGCCGATGGCCGTGGCGGCAATCGTCCCCACCAGCCAGGCGTTGACTTGCTTGCCCGTGTCTTCGTACACCGGCACTCGCCCGATCCACCACAGGCCAAACGCGACGCCAACCAGCAGCGTCAGCGCGGGAATGTAGTTCCTTTCGCCCAGCGTCGAGAAGACCCAAATCACCACCCCCATCATCACGAAGCCCATCAGATGCTTGAATGTGTTCATCCATTCGCCCGGCTTGGGGAGGAGTCCAATCAGGCGCGGATACGCGCCAATCACCAGAAATGGCGATGCCATTCCCAGGCCGACGAAAATAAAAATCAAGTACGTCACCCACCACGGCTGCGTGAGCGTGTAGCCGAAGACGCCGCCCAAAAACGGACCGCTGCACGAGACGCCGAGGATCGTCGTGAAAATCCCTTTGAAGAACGCCCCGGGCAGTCCTTCGCGACCCTGCGTCGTCTCGACCACTTCGGAGCCGCCCAGCCCCGGAATGGTCATCTCCCAGACACCGAGGAAGGAGAGCCCGAAGGCGAACATCAGCACCAGCATCGTCAGGCGGAACCAGAGCTGCGTCATCTGCTGGCCCCAACCGAGGTTGAGGAATGCCGACAGCGTCGCCAGCACGAGGAACACGAGCATCAGGCCGGCGGTGTACGCGAGGTTGAGGGACATCACGTGTCCGCGACTCTGTCCCCCTTGCTTGACGAACGACATGATCTTCAGGCCCAGCACCGGCAGTACGCAGGGCATCAGGTTGAGCAGTACGCCGCCGATCAGGCTCAAGACAAGCTGGACTGACAGCGTGGCGATGTTGACCGGCTCGATCCGACCCGGCTGCTGCTCAGCGATTTTTGCCGCGCGGACGTAATCGTCCTCCTGGAAGCTCACGGGCCGCTTTCCGGCCTGCTCCTGGGCCGCCACTGGCACGGAGACGGTGAATTTCGCCCCGCTGGGACGGAGGCAGCTTTTGTCGTCGCAGGTTTGAAAGCCCAAAAATCCGGTGAGGACTTCATTGCCCGGCCTGGCGGATGTCGGAACCTTAAGGTCGATGGTGAAGGTGACTTCCCCTTCGTAATACTGGGGCGCTGGCTCATTGCCGACCGGTTTGCCGGTTTTGGGTTGCTTGGAAACACTCACCGCCGATTTCTGCCACTGGCCGCTGTTAGAGAGGACCACCAGCGTCGGCCGGGCGATCTGGTCCTTCTTGTCGGTAGGCGCATAGGCGTACAGATGCCAACTTTTATCGAGCGTGGCGGTTAGCGCCAGCCTGGCCTTTGAACCGGGCGCGACGGTGGCGGGCTCGATGTACCCGCGCCACACGAGGTTGGCCGTCTTGGGCCGATATTCGCCACTGGTGTCTTGCGGCGTGACGTAGCCGTCGAACTTCGCTGGGAGGGGAATGTTTTTCAGATTGAGCGGCACACAGCGTCCGACAATGTCGTCGCACACCTGGCCCGAGTAATTGACTTCGATCGTCAGTTCTTCGGGTTTCACCCCGCTGGCCAATTCTAGCGGCGCCGTAAAGACGACGGTTCCCCTGTGTTCTTCGACGTCGGTCTTGAAGACGCTGCTGAAGTGTTTCTCCGGCTGGACGTCGGGGGCGAACGTCCCGGCGGTAAACTCCTTGCTCTTCTTGGGCGTCAACTTCAGCGGCTGCCCGCCTCCCGGCGGCTGCGTGAGGGAGTAGAGATGCCAGCCGGGAGCAATCTCCCCCCGGACATACAAATTCCCTTTGCCGCTGGCTTTGTCCACCTTGAAGCCAGCGGAAAAGTTCGCTTCCTCGCTTCCGCCAAAGCTGCCAATGCCGCCGATGCCGCCGCCCAAGTCCCGACCTGCGCCCAGATCCAGCTTCAGCCGCGGCTTGGAATCATCGGCACGTGGAGAATCGCCTTCCGCAGGGTCAAACGGATTGGCGCCAGGCGGCGGCGCCTTTTCCTGCGAAAGGGCGGGCGCGACCAAGCATGCCTCAAGCGCTGAAAGGACGGCGCAGACAAACAGGACATGTCGCATCGGCAAGCTTCCCAAGAGCTGTAACCTCCGGCTCGGCAAGTGCTCAATTCTACGAATGCCGGCAAAACAGGGTCAATGTCGTCCGTGGCTCGACCGACGCCCACCTATGTAAGTGCGCCCTGCGGCGGCATTTAGTTCGCGGCCAGCGGCAGTTAACCCGTTCTAGTGGCGGAAAATCAGCGTTTGGGGGCAGGCGGATCACCAATCTTGGCAAACGATTCGAACTGGCCATCGATCACTTGAGGCGACGGCACACCGGCGTGAATCCACAGGCCGTAGCGGAGCTTGAGCGGCGTGCCGGGCTTGAGCGTGTAGGGGGCCGCGAAGGTGAATGCCGCTCCCATCCAGCCATCATCGCGGACGTGAAACACGGTCGGATGATTGGAATTCGACGGGTGGTCCAGGAGCGTGATCCCCTCGAGGGCTTGGCGTGTGATCGGCCCGGAATAGTCGCACCATCGAGCCGGCTTCTCATGAACGCCTTTCTCATTGACGCCCCCCTCGGAATTGCGGATCGTTCCGCCGCCGTCGTGAACGCCGATGGTCTTGGCCATTCGCACGCCGACAAAACCGAAATTCGATCTGCCGATCGTCGTCGGCTCCTTGGCCGAGAACTCCAGATCGAGTACCAGCAGCCACCGGCCGCCATCTTGCGGGATGAACCGCATCGTCCGCAGTTCTTCCAGCAGCGTTTTGCCGCCGCCGTCGCGCCACGCATTGCGCACCTGGATGAGCGCCAGTTCGTCGGTGTCTTCATACTGCTCAACGCGCTGGTGGACGATGTTCCCTTTGGTGACGTCGTTCCAAAAGCCGGTGGCGGCCGGATCCTTGTCGTCGAGGCCGCCGATGACATGGTGCGAGACCCAGACGGAGTTGTGGTGCTGGTGGCCGCTCGGATCGCGAGGATGCCCCATCCGCGTCAATGACTTGCCGCTGGGGCCGACAATGGGATAAAGGAAGGGGCGGCGCAGGTCATTGCCGAAGTAATAACGCGCAATCTCCTGGCCGTCGCGCTCGACCGATGCTTCGTTTCGCGGCAGCGGCAGGACCTGCATCCGCGGGACGGGCTTGGCATTTGGCAGCGCGTCTTGTGCGCTGCTGATGGCGAGGACCTGCAATGATGCAACGAGGGCGCAGGTGGCAATTGCAAATTGGTAATTGCTCATGGCAAATTGCAAATTGGCTGAAACGAACGGCAATTTGCAGTAACTAATTTGCAATTTGCAATTCCGCCAGCGAGTTACTCCCCATCTGCGAACTCGTACCGAATCTGCATGATCTCGAGCTGATACGTCCCCTTGGGGGCCGGCACGTCCACCACCTGGCCGATCTTCTTCCCCAGCAGAGCCTGGCCAAGAGGACTGTTCGAGAGGATTCGACCCTGGTTGTAGTCCTCTTCACCGGCGCCAACGAGCGTGAAAACTTCCTCGTCTCCCAGGTCGGGGTCCTTGACGACGACGGTCGCCCCGAAGGAAACCTGATCGCGCGGGAGTGAGGCCGGGTCGATGATGTTGGCCAGCGAGAGCTTCGTCTTTACCAGGTTGATCTTGGCTTGAAGCAGTCCCTGGGCCTCGCGCTGGGCGTGGTACTCGGCATTCTCACTCAAGTCCCCTTCGGAGCGGGCATGCGCGATCTTCTCGGCAATGGCCGGCATGAGGACCGTTTCCATGTGCGTCAGCTCGGCCTTGAGCTTGTTGTAACCGGACCGCGTCATGGGAATGGAGTCGTCCATCGTCGGTTTCTCCCAAACGCAAAAAAAGCGACCTCCCAGGGGAGGCCGCCGCAGTTTGCCAAAACGAGTTTACCCGTCCCGGCCATTGTGTACGATCAGGCGGCGCGTGTAAAGACAAGTGGCCGGGACCGCCAGGGGTGAATTCTTCCCGCGCCTGGGGAGGAAACAAAAAAGGCGTCCGCTAACGGACGCCTCGAAGAGTTCGTTTGGATTCGGCGGCAGCTACTGCTGGTTGCTGGCCGAAGACAATTTGGCAGCTTGCTCGCCGGGGGACTCGGTCTTGACCTTTTCGGCCCGTTCCTCGGCGGCGCGAGTCATCGCCATCGCCCGCTGAAGCTGGGCAGCGGTGAAGTACGGCTCCGTGGTTCCGTTCAAGTGCTTGCGGCCGATCTTGGCGGCCAGCTCTTGCCAGCTCATACCGTTGGCCAGGTGCCAGGCGGCAGCCTGCGCCGAATGCTGATCGATTTCGCCGCGACCGAGCATTTTGACCAGCTCGATCACCTTTTGATCTTTCGCGAACGACTCGATGGGTCGCAGCTCGTAAGGCACGCGCGGGTTGGGATCGTCCTTGCCATGCTCCAGACAGACCGCGGTGACCTTTAGCTTGCCGACTTTTTCAGGCGCGACATTGAAGAACCCGCCGCCGCCGCCCGCTCCCCCGCCGCCGCCCCCGCCCCCGTCTGACGGCAACCGGCTGCGGGGCGAGGCGTCCGGCCGCTGCATGGACGTCAGTCAGGCCTCCACGGCCAACGGGGCGCAGGTGCAGATCTGGGACTGCCACACGAACGCCAACCAGCAGTTCATCCGGAACGGCGCGGCGCTGCAGGTGATGGGCAAGTGCCTGGACGTCGCGCCCAACGCCGCCGCCGGCACCCGGGTGCAGATCTGGGACTGCCACGGCGGCGCC
>DASRJP010000481.1:0-18381 GCA_035649415.1 Pirellulaceae bacterium
AGAGCGTCGCCGCCCACGGGTACTTCGGATCGGGCGCCGAGCCGTAGCTGCGGTGCGTCCAGATCACCGGCAGGTCGCCGAAGCTGAAGGTGGCAGTCTGGGTATCGGTGATGTTGGCGCGGCTGCTCTTCTGCACCAGGATGCCGCCAGTCGAGCTGATGCGTTTCGGCCAGCCGAGGTCGAGCATCCAGCGGACCATGTCGAGCATGTGAATGCACATGTCGCCGACGATGCCGTTGCCATACTCCATGAACGTTCGCCACCACCGGCGGTGCGGGAGCGGGGCGTTGCCCAGGTCCTTGTAGGGCGGCGAGTCGTATGGCCGCAGCGGGGCCGGGCCGGTCCACATCTCGTAGTCGAAGAACTCGGGCGGCTTCGTCACCGGCGGGTTATCGTTGTTTCGCATGTGGTAGTAGCAGCAAATCTCGACCAGGCCGATCGTCCCGAGCTTGCCTTCCTTGATGACGCGGTCGCGGGCCTCAACTAGGTGCGGCGTACTCCGCCGTTGCGTGCCGACTTGCACGACGCGGTTGTGCTTGCGGGCGGCGGCGACCATCGCCTGCCCCTCGCGGACGTCCACGCTGATCGGCTTCTGGCAGTAGACGTCGGCCCCCGCCTCGACCGCGGCAATCATCGTCAGGGCGTGCCAGTGGTCGGGGGTGCCGATGCAGACGATGTCGAGATCCTTGTTCCTGAGCATCTGGCGGTAGTCGCCATAGAGGATGGGTTTTAACCTAGAGGGTTGACGCTGCGCAACGATTTCAGCAGCTTTTTCCCTCTGGTTCTTGTCTACGTCGCACAGCGAGACGACCTCGACCGGCGCGACTTGGATCAGGCGAAAGAGATCGTTCTTGCCGTACCAGCCGCAGCCGACGAGGCCGACCCGCTTGGGCTTTTGCGCTTCAACTTCCTGGGCGATGAGCTTCTGCTGCGCGGCGGCGGCGATGGAGAGACCGGCGGCAGCCGTCGTGGCGGTGATGAATTGGCGGCGGTGCATGGAGAGGCTCCTGTGTTTCTATTTGGGATTTGGGATTGCGGATTTGGGATTTGGCGCGAGCGGCCTATAGCGAGGCGCATTATGCCATAGCGGCACGTCGCAAGCACGCGCGGGCAGCAAAGAGAAGTAGCCGCGGATATTCGCGGATCGGCCGCGGTCAAATCCGTGTCATCCGCGCTAATCCGCGGCAATAATGGCCGGCCGCTACACTACCGCGAGGCTTTCGGGATGTCGTCGATCCGTCCGCCGCGCTAGCGCGTGACCGTGTCGTCCGGCAAGACGTTCTTCTTCATGAGCGGCTTTAGCGAGATCCCAGGGCTCGCGCCCGTTTTGCGGACCAGGTCCCAGCCGCGGCCGGTGACGACGAATTCATACTGGCCGCCGGAAAGCTCGTAGCGGGCGGCGCCAAAATCGCCGCCGCGGTCGAACTCGACGATTCGCTTGCCGCTGCCGTGGAGCGAGTGCGATTGGCCGTCGTGCAGCTCTACCTGCTTGGAATCGACGAGGAAGGCCACTGGGATTTTCTGGCTGCCGCCGTTCCAGATTTGCACGGTGTTCGTACCGCCGGCGTCGGCGCTGCTTGCTGCGAGGCGGCCAGGGCTGGTGCGAGGAGCAATGTTGGCCGGTCGGGACACGCTGTCCTGCGGCACCACCGTACGCACTTCCACTTCCCGCGGCTGCACGTAGACCACGCGCGGCGGCGGCGGAGCCACATAGACGTAGTCGAAGTGCGGGCCCCAGAACCAGGGATCGTCCCAGCAGTGGTGGTGATGACAGCCGTGATAATGGCCGTGGCCGATGGAAAAGCTGAAGTGCTGGGCAGTGGCGGGCCGCAATGATCCAAACAGCAATCCGATCACCACCGCCACGGCAAATAGGCGACACCACATTCGCTCGACTCCCTTCGGCCAGAGTCCAATTACCAGCCACCACATCTTGTATCGGCAAAAACCGCGGCAAGCTATTCCAACCTTGGCAGCGCTGCTAGCAACGCCAGCTTGGCGAGCCACGGGGTTCATCCCCGTGGTCAGTGTAGGCCTCGGTAAAAGGTTTGCAGTTCGCTTCCGTTTGGCTGAGAATCGTTGCGTCTTGTGACGATTCGAGGTGCAAAAACCGTGGTTTACCAAAGGGACGCCCATGGCAGTGATTCTCGACGAGAACAAAGCCCTGCTCGTCACCTGGACCACCTACGGCTCCTGGCTGCCGGGAGACGACCGCGGCTTTGTTTCCAACCGCGTGACGCGAGTTGGAACTTATGAACGCAAGCGGAACGCCCTTGGCGAGTTGCCGTACGCTGGCGACGAACGTACACGTGCGATCGCACAGGGACAGCAAAAGTGGACGACCACATTCCTGACATCCGAAAACGCCTGGTGTGTGGCGCAATCCCTTTGCGAGCTTGCGAATAAGCGGGGCTGGCTGATTCCACGAGCCTCGATCATGCGCCAGCATGTGCACGTCGTCGTGATTCAATGCCCGGATGACGGCCCGGCAGTGCGGCGCGTGCTAAAAGGAGTCACCCAATCCGACCTTTGCAAACACGAAGGAAAGCAGAGACGCTGGTGGACACATCGCGGCAGCAACAGGTACGTCAAGGGAGCGGAAGCAATCGAGGCCGCAATCAAGTACGTCGCGGAGCAGGAGTACAAGCTGGCCGAGGTTGTGGCGGGCAAACCGTATCGCTGTCGGAAAAAGAGAATAATTCGCAAGCGTTGATTGTCCGCTGTGAGCAAGAAAGTTTCGGGCCACGGGGATAAACCCCGTGGCTCGCCGGTGGGCGTCACTTCTGCATCAAGAATGCCAGCAGGTCGCGTAGTTCCTGCGGCGTGAGGTTGTCGGCCAGGCTGTCGGGCATGATCGATTTTTCGCTCGGCTTGCGCTGGTCGATGTCGTTGGGGTGAACGTGGAAGATGCGGCCGTTCTGATCCGCGAATTTGATGCGGCCATCGACCTCGTCGCCGATGTGAATGCCGCCGAGCAGTTCGCCGTCGGTCTTGAGGATCGTCCAGTTGGTGAACATGGGAGCGATCTCTTTGCTGGGGTTGACGATCGATTCCAGCAGCCGCTCGCGCGTGAGCGCCTTGCCGGTCGGCGAGAGGTCGGGCCCGACGGTGTAGCCGCGACCTTCATATTCGTGGCAGCGATAGCAGCCGCCGACGCGGGCGTGATAGAAGATGCGCTCGCCGGCTTGTTCGTCGCCGGCACCGTTGGTGATGGTGAGCCAAAGTGCCAGGTCCGCTGCCTTGGGCAACCCTTTGGGCGGATTGCGGTTGATCACGCGTCGGGCCAGTTCGCGGTGCGGGCCGTCGAGTTTTTCCGCCAGTGCCGTCAGCCGCTTGGTTTCGCTCGCCGTCAGATCGAAGCCGCGCAGGGCCCGCAGCGCCTCGTCCGAGACCGGCGGAAACGGCTCTTCCGCCAGCTTGAAGAGCAGCTCGCGGTCGGTCTTGTTCCCCGGCGAGAGCCCCAGGATCGCCTCGCACCGGTGCTGCACCGGCGCTATCCGATCGGCGGCAATCTCCCGCAGCTCCTGCCACCGCGCGCTATCGGGCCGAGCCCGCAGCGTGCGGATTGCCTCCAGCCGCACGCCGGCATCCGCGTCGTGAATCAGCCTGGTCAGCAGCTCGACCGTAAGCTGCTCGTGCTCGGGCTTGAGCGTCCGCAGGGCAAACCGCCGCACTTCGGGAGACGTCTTATCGCTTTTGAGGAGTTGCAAGACATAGACATCGCCTCCTAGCTCCTCGCTCGGATTGCGCGACTTTTTGCCGTCGAGCATTTCCAGCGCGGCCAGCGTGGCTTCGAACAGCCGGCGGGTGCAATTGGGATCATTCAGAATCTTCTCTAATTCGGGACGGTAGTCGTGCAGCCGCGATTCGCCGATCCACATGACGGCCGTGAATCGCACGGCTTCGTCGTTCGACTTCAAAAGTTCGGGAATCATCTTGCGCGCGGCGACCTCGTTATCGCGGCGCATCGCAATTGCCATCAGATGGCGAAGCAGCGGCACCTTTTCGTGAATTACCCATTCAGTTCGAAGTCTTTCAAGGCGGCTCCCCGATTCTTTCTCGACAAGTTTGAAGATGATGTCAAAGAGTCCAGCGCCGCTGGATTGGTAGGATCGCGAGTCGGGCCACAGGCTGGTCCCCACTGCCGATTGAAGGAACGGATCCTCCATGCCTCGTATGTTTTTCGCAATGCGGTCGTCCGTCGCATATCCTTGCAAAAATGCATAAGCAGCGAAGCGAAGTTCCGCCGGCGAACGAGCTTCGAAGTAGTGGAAAGGCAACGACTTTTCGATTTCGGCAGCTTCTGCTTCCAATTCGGGCTTGCTAAGTCGAGCGTTGAATAGCTTGGCCGCCGACCGATCGAGTTGCACCAGCAAGGCGAATTCCTCCGGCCGGAACCGGGCAACAGCGCTAGCATACGCTGCAAGATTACAGCCGTCCGACCCGTCACCCACAAAAGATTTGCAGGTTTGGCCAAATGCCCGTCCGCCTAACGACCGCACCCGTTCCGAGTCCGACTCACTCGCCACCTTGATCGCCTGTTCGCGCGTCAGCTTCCGCGCGGCCGCTTCGCGCCATGGACCGTGTGGCGATGAGAGGGCTTCAATTGTGTCTGAGGGCCGGCTCGGCTGGGGTGGATTCTTGGCCGACAGCCGCCACACCCGCCCTTTGCCGTGGACGTTGTACGACTTGTCCACCCAGTCGCTGAAAAAGAGCGACCCGTCGGGGGCCAGCGCCATGCCGACGGGACGAAAATTCTCCCCGCCACGGATGACCGGCTTCATCTCCGCCGAAAACGACGCCTCGCGCGGCTTAAGGCGATAGCGTTCGATCCGATGATCGCCCCAGCTCGTCACCAGCAGCTCGCCGCGATACTCTTCCGGCAGATTGTCCGACTCATACGCGACTACCGCACACGGCGCCTCGCCGGTGCCGGCGACCATCGGCAGCGTCCCCGGCAACTCGCCGTTCCAGGCGGTGAAAGGATGCACCCCCTTGCGGCCGTTGCGATAGCGATAGCCATAGTCGCCCCCTTCCACGATGTGCAAGAGCCGGCACGGCGGCCGCGAATCGGGATCATTATCGACGGCAAACAGCCGCCCGAAAGCATCGAAGCCGACGTGATACGGATTCCAAAAGCCGGTCGCCACGCGCCGCAGCTTCTTCCCTTCGGCATCGCAGCAGTAGATGTTTCCCCCTTCGCCGCCGCCGGCCAGCGAAGTGCCGTCGGTGCCAATCAGCTTGTAGTCAGCGCCGAGATTCTCGCCGAAACCGAAGTAGACGTTGCCTGCCAGGTCGAACGCGAAACCCGACAGTCCGTTGTGCGGATAGTCTCCCTTGGTGTCGAGCCAGGCGATTTTCTGCCGCTGCTCGAGCGTCTGGTCCGCTTTGCCGTCGCCGTCCTTGTCGGTGAGCCGAAAGATTTCTCCGCGCGTGGCGACGTAGATCGAGCCGCCTGGATGAATCGCCATGTTCATCGTGTGCTTCGTTCCCTCGAAGAACACGCCGATTTTTTCCGCTTTACCGCCAGTGCCAAAATCCTCCAGCACTAGTATTCGGTCGTGGGGGGCGCGCTTATAATCAGGGAGTGGGAAGTGCGTGTTGCTCTCAATGACGAGCACCCGGCCTTTCGCATCGACGGCAATGCCGGTGGGCGTGACGATGTCGGGCTCTGCAGCGACAAGCTGAAGCTGGAGCCGATCGTCCAGGACCAGCGGCATTTCGCTCGGCGCGGCGGTAAGGGCGCAAAGGGAGAGGCAGAGGGCAGCCAGGGTCATCGCGGTATTCTCCGTGTGACCATTGTGGCACGCAGTGCGTTGGCGAGCCACGGGTTGATCCCGTGCACCGGGTCGATCCGATCACGGCGGCAAATCCGCGGCTCGCGGGAATTCTTACATAACTTATTGCGGATTGGCGACGTCTTCATCCGATCGCGCCAACTTGCGTCGCTGCGGAACGCGGCGCCAGTAGCGGGCGCGGACCCCCCCAACCTGGCGGCCTGGAACATGCTGTCTGTTGAGGAATTCGTCGAGCTGGTGACAAGCAGCGGCCTGGTGGAACAGGCGGCTTGGGAGCGCTGGTATGCGCAGAATGGGGCCGCCTGCGCCGATAGCCAGCAGATGGCAGATGCCTTGACCGAAGCCGGCCTGATCACCCCCTGGCAGCGAGACAACCTCCTGGAAGGGAAAAATCGCGGGTTCTTTCTCGGCCGCTTCAAGATCCTCGGCCAGCTCGGCGCGGGCAGCATGGGGGCGGTCTACCTGGCCGAGCACACCGTGATGCGGCATCGCGTGGCGATCAAGGTCATGGCCAGCCGGCTCAAGGGAAGCACGCGGCACCTGGAGCGGTTCGAGCGCGAAGCGCGGGCCACGGCCGCCGTGAATCATCCGCGGATCGTGCGGGCGTTCGACGTGGAGATGTCGGGGGACACGCCGTACCTGGTGATGGAATATGTGGAAGGGGACGACCTGCAAAAAATCGTGCTCCGCGACGGCGTGATGTCGCCGCAGACGGCGGCGGAGTGCGTTCGCCAGGCGGCCGAAGGGCTGGAGGCAGCGCACCAGTCGGGGCTCGTTCACCGCGACATCAAGCCCTCGAACATCCTGCTGGACAAGAAAGGGGAGATTCATATCCTCGACCTGGGACTGGCGCGGCTGGACGCGGGTGAGGAAGCATCGCTGACGATGATGCACAACTCGCGGGCGCTGGGGACGGTCGATTATCTGGCGCCGGAGCAGGCTCGCGATAGTCACACCGTCGATGCGCGGGCCGACATCTACAGTCTGGGCTGCACGCTCTATTTCCTGCTCACGTCTCATCCACCCTTCGACCAGGGAACCATTCCGCAGCGGCTCTTGGCTCACCAGAACACGCAGCCGGAGGATCTGCGCACAATCCGCGCCGACATTCCGCAGCCGCTGGCGGCCATCTGCCAGAAAATGCTGGTCAAGGAGCGGGCACGGCGGTTTCAAAAGGCGGCGGAAGTGCAAGAGGCCCTGGCGGCGTTCCTGGCGGGCAAGCCGACCGCGATTGGCGGCGAAGACGAGCTGTTGCGCCTCGATCTGGCGGATGAGACAGCAGTTCCTCCGCCCAAGAAAGAGGTAGCGCCAGAGGTAGCGCCAGAGGCTGCGCCGCTGCCGGCAGCGACTGCCGCCAGCACCAAATCCGCCGAGCCCGAATCGGCAGGAAGTCAACCCAGTGGCGGCAGCTCGTCGGTGGCTGCGATTTCGCTGCCCCCCATCGAGTCGCCCGATCCGTTTGGAGCGCCGGCTCTGCCGGGCGGTGCGCAACTGTCGCCGCTTGTGCCGCTGGCCGCTGGCGATCTTGCGCCCTTGGGGACCTCCGTGCTACAGCCGATCTCGCCGCTGTCACCCGCGCCAATCGATACGATGAGCGGACTGCTCGATACGACGCAGTCCATCCCGCGGCAAACGCTGGCCGCCGCTACGACCTTGGCGCCGGCGTCCCAGGCTGCCGCTCCCGCTCAGCCGTCGCTGCGGCAGTCGTTCATCCAGCTTGTCGCCGAAAAAGCCAAAGAGGGGGAAGGGATCGGCGGGCTCAAGTACAAGCTTTGGTTCCTGATTGTCTTCGGCATCATCAGCGGCCTGGTGCTGGCCGGGGTTGGCTACTCCGTGATGCGAACCTACGATGCGCAGCCGGCCCCGGTGAAAGCGGAGTTCGAGAAGTAGGCTGCGAGCGCCGAGCCAATTCGGGGACGGCTCGCTGGCGATACGACTATCGAATCGTGCCCAGCCAAAAGAAGGAGTCGAGAATTCGGTTCTCGGTCCCGCTACTGTTGCCACAAGCGACAAAATGTAATCAGCGATGGCAATGCCGCGGAATCATTTCCGCGTCCTTAAGCGAAGCTTCCAGGCGGAAGGCCAACCATCCAGATTCACGTACTTGAGCGCAAGGTACGTCAACACGGCAACGATCACCATGACAAGCATGAAGATCGTATAAGCAATCGTCCAGTGAACACCCTGGGTCATCATGCTGAACTCGGACATCCCGCCAACGCTGGCGATCAGGTTCAGCGGCAGAAAAATGACGTTGATGATCGTCAGGTTCTTGATGAGCACGTTCATGTTGTTGTTGACGATCGTTCCACGAGCATCCATCAGACCCGATAGGACGTGCGAGTAAATCTCAGCGATCTTGAGACATTGGGCGTTGTCGATCGTCAGATCCTCAAACAGCTCCCCCCGCCGGGCGAACAGACCGGACTTGAGAACAAAGCTTTGTAGCTTGTTGAGCACCGATCCGTTGCCTGAAATGGCGCTTTGATAGTAGATCAGGCTCTCCCCCAAACTGAACATCTGGAGTAAGTGCTGGTTATCCATCGATTGGTTAATTTTCTGTTCCAATTCCGTGGAGATGCTCTTGATGACCTTGAGGTGCCCCTGGAAGTGATGGACGGTGTGGAACAACAGGTAGAGCACTATGTCCTCCAGCGACTCGATGCGACGCTGGTGCTTCCGCTCCATGAGGCTGATTTCCTGACTGCCGATCAGCACCAGACGGTTCTTGTTGAAAAACAGGCCGAGCGACGTCACCGCGAACAGGCTTGTCTGAGTGGGCTGCGCCTGCGTGGGGACTTTCCAGATGATCGTGTAGCTGTCACTGTCCACCTCCAACCGTGGGACTTCGTCGGCATCCAGGGCGGAATTCATGTCGTATTCGTCAATCTCGCATTTTTCGCGGATGGTCCGCGTTTCCGCCTCGGTCGGATTCCAGGCGATCCAAACATTCCCGGTCTCCTCTGGAACAAGCGAACCATCTCGAATCGCATAGGTGGCTTGCATGGGCGTATTTTGTCTAACACGAGAGCCCCGTGGGACGGATGAATCGTATTATCGGGTGGCCTTCGTCCTGGCGGGCACATAGCTTACGGAAATGCAAGCTTATGGCCAGGCGATGCCACACTTTCACATACGCGCGAACCGAGCATGGCGCGCACGTGCTTCTGTACGAGGCCGAACGCAGGCCGGGAACTGCGCAGGCAATCCTCGTCGGTTAGCTCCAGAAAGGAACGACGCCAACGGGAACACGCGGCCGGAAATTCAACCAAGCGTATCGTCCGGCAGCGCCGCTGCCGTGGGCCGCTGGAAGGCAGTGAGCGAATTCAGATCACCTCGCGCGTTGCCCTGTATCTACAAGCTAGCGGACGCTCTCCCGCCCAACGCCGCGGAAAGTCGCCCCTTTCGCCAGCGCTGAACATTGGCGAAGCGCGCGGTTCATTCAAGACCCCTGCAAATTCGGGGACTAGGATTCGAACCTAGACAAGCAGAACCAAAATCTGCTGTGCTACCGTTACACCATCCCCGAAAAGCAGCCCTTACCAAAGCGTCACGGTATTCTACGTAACAGGTCAGACGCGCCAACGGGATGCAGGTTCGCGGCCAGCGCCCGCACTCGCTCCGCGAGAGGACGTGTTTTCGCGGTGCGAAAGCCGACAATGCAAAGCCAACTCCGTCACTCTCCCCGCGACAACTTATTTACCACCGCGAACGAAAGCTGCTCCAGCTCGATCGCCAGATCGACCGCTTCGAGCTGCACGTGCTTGGGAACGGTAATCGTCACCGGCGCGAAATTGAGAATGCCGTCCACGCCGGCGCTCACGACGGCATCGGCAACTTTCTGCGCGGCCGGGGCCGGGACGGCGATGATCGCCAGGCGAATCTGAAGCTGGGGAATGATCTCCCCCACCTGGTCGAGGTGGTAGACGGGGATGCCCTCGAACTGGCGGCCGACCTTGGCGGCGTCCACGTCGAATGCCGCCGCCACACGAAAGCCCTGATGGGTGAAGCCGCGGTAGCCGAGCAGGGCGCGGCCGAGGTTGCCCAGGCCCACGATGGCAAGCGGCCAGGCGTGATTGGTACCCAGAATCTCTTTGATCTTGGCGACCAGCTCGGGGCAGCGGTAGCCGATGCCGGGATAGCCGAACTGACCGAAATACGCCAGGTCCTTGCGGACCTGCGCATCGGTGAAGCCGAGCATCTTGCCGAGCTGCGTGGAGCTGATCGTTTCGTGTCCGTCGCGCAGCAGCCGCTGAAGTTCCCGCAGATAAAGACTCAGCCGGCTGACAACCGCCTTGGGGACCTGACCGTCAGCGGACTGCTCGGGCGGTTTTTCCTGCTGGCCAGACATGCACGGCACGTAGAGGGAGTGTGGACGATGCCTGGGAAAACCCAGCCGCATTCGTCAGCAAAATGCGGCCCCCACTGTAAACGGAGCGGCGGTGGTCGCACAAGGACGTTTTCACTTGGCGCAGCGCAATTGCCGCTGCCGACCAGCTTTAGACCTCGGCTAGTTCCCGGCTGGGCTCCGGCTGCTGGGGCTCCTCTTCCGTCCCCTCGTCACCCAGTGCCGCCTGCCGCGACAGACGACGGGGCCTGGTCAGCCACGCGCACAGATAGAGTGCCGCGACGATCAGCAGCAGGGCCTTGATGCCGGTCAAGAACGTCAGCGACTGGAGCATTCCACCGACGAGCGAGCCAATCAGGTTGGCCCCCAGCGCCCGGCCTTTGTGCTCGACGCGGCCGAACGATTCGATGAAGATCATCCCGGCAAACAACATGGGGAGGGTGGTCAGAGCACCGACCACGACCGCCTTCACCGGATAAGCCAAAAACGCAAAGCTCGACAAGTCCACCAGGTAAATCGCCAGGCAGGAGCCGATCAGCGGCACCCAAACTGCCGCCGGCGGCAGCTTGGGAAGTTTGGCGACGACAAGATTCGCCAGCAGGATCATCAACAGAATGGCGGAAATGATGACGGCACTGACGATCCAGGTGTTGCCCAGCACCACCGAGGCCTTGCTGATGTTCTGCACTTCCAGGAGCAGAAAGGCGGCACCCATGAAGAAAAAGTGCCAGTCGAGCGCTTGCCAGTCGCCGAGCAGGCGGGGAATCTCCAGCCGCCGCCGCCCGTAGTAAACGAGCACGCCCATCAAACCGGCCAAAAGGAAATACAGCGTCGGAATGCGGGCCCGCTCCAAATAGAGGTAAGGCCAGTCGTCGGTGCAGACCGCCGTTTGATACGTTAGCTCGATCGGATGCTGTTGCTGGCAGCGGGCGATCCAGTCAGCCAGTTTTTCGTCGCTGGCCAGTGCCGCCTGCACGCTCGGCTGGTCGCCGACGACGAACAATACGCCCCCCCAGCCGACAGTCCGGCCGGCAATCATGCGAAACGTCAGCGGCTCCTGTCCAAAGACGTCCCGCAGGCAGCGGGCCATGCGGTCGGCAATGAAGGGCTTGAAGGCCTCGAAGCTGAGGACCATGACGCCGCCGGGGGCGAGCAGCTCGCGCGCCCGGGCGATGCTTTCGCGAGTGTAGACGTAGTGATCGAGCCGGGCGTTGGTCATCGCCGTGGTGGTATGCGAGTCGAGCAGCCCGAAGATGATCAGGTCGTACTTGTCGGTCGTCGTGGCAAAGTACGAGCGGGCGTCGTCCACGGCGACCTTGACCCGCGGCGAATCGTACGGGCGCTCCGGATGGAGGCGTCGCCCCATGTCCAGAATCGCTCCGTCGATCTCGACGGCGGTGACGTGCCCCGCGCCGCCGCGGAGCGCTCCGGCGACATCGTTGCCCGAGCCAGCGCCGACAATCAGCACGCGCTGCGGGTTGGGCTTGATGCGCAGCGGCAAATCGTACTGGCTGAGACCGATCAGCTCGGCGTCGATCCTGGGATCCTTTCGCAGGCGATCGAAATCGAGATCGATCATCCCCTGATAGCCCACGTTATTCACGGTGATCAGCTTGCCCTCCCAGCCGAGGTCGTTTTGGGCCACGTCCTTGAGCACCAGCTTTTGGTACGGCGACCAGTGCGTCTCGATGGCCTTGGGGTCGTAGCCGACGAAGATCCCGGCCACCAGCAGCGCAGAAATCAAACCCAAATTGACTGTCTGGACGCGCCCCGCGCCGACGAACGGCAGGAGCAGCCCGCAGGCCACCACCAGCCAGGCCAGCGGCGGCAGGGAAAACGCGCTTAAGCCGGCGAAGAGCCAGATTCCCAGCAGGCTGCCGCCGACATTCACTGAATAGGCCCAGATCACCTGTTCCTGGCTATCCATCAAACGCCCCAGCAGCCGGCCGATGGGCACGAACGTCTCCCAGATCAGCAGCATCACCACCAACGTCAACGCCAGACCGGTGACCACGCGGGCCACGGTTCCCACCAGGTCGCGGCTGATCGTCGCTTCCCAGATATGGAGATCGCCCAGCGCGCTGAGCAGGTTGGTGATATAGGCCAGCACGGCTCGCGTCGGCGGCAGAGCCAGCAGAACCGCCAGCGCCACAAGCGGGATCAACACGTTTCGCACGACGATGGGCCTTTGGTGGGTGAAGCAGCCCATGCCCAGTCCCAGGAAGCAGACGATCAGCACGGTGTTTTGCAGATACGCAAAGATTCGCACTTCGGTGCCGATCCAGCGAATCAGCATCAGCTCGAGGAAGAGTCCCAGGATGCTGATCAGGAAAATCGACAGGATCCGGTTTTTCGGTCCCGGCAGAGGGCTCATGGGGTCCGTCTTGCGCACCGCTGACATATCACTTCTCCGCTTTAGTATCCGTGCCTACGTTTTGGAGGGGCTAGGGCCGTAGCCCGACTGGGCCTGCACCGTAGGCCGCGCTCACCCAGCTTGCCAACGAGTAAGACTAGGTCACGGCCAGCGACCGGCGGCTAAGTTTGCTTTCGCGCAAAACAAAAACGGCCTTGTCCATCGGACAAGGCCGCTCGGCATCTCAAGCTGTGACGGGCCGCAAAGAATGTATGATTGCGACTACTCGGTCAGGTAGTCGGCGTGGTTGATCCAAATCGCGCCCGTCGTGCTGTTGTAGACCCAGCCAGCGCCACCCGCTACGACTGCCGGAGTGGTTGCCGTCGAGGTGGCTACATCCTCGCTACCGACAATCGGGCACTCGGGGACTTCCAGCAGATAGGGCCCATAGGAGTCATTGCCGCTCGGCGCGCCGCCCGACTTGCTGGTGGCAATCGTGAGCTTGCTCAGCGGATCGGGATAAATGCCGTTGTGCTGAGCTTTGTAGACCTGGACTTGCGCCCGCAGCGTCTGGAGGTTGAAGACGCTGGTGCTGACCTTGGCGTCCTGGGTGGAGCTGGAAAACTGCGGCACCACAGCGGCCGCCAGAATGGCCAGAATCACCACCACGATCAGAACTTCGACCAACGTGAAAGCGGACCGACGTGCCTTGCGATGCATGGAATGTCCTCGAAACGTTGTGAATGCTTTGCCGACCAGACCATCGGTCCAGACAGATGCCGAGGAGGCGTGTGGAATGCCGCGCCCAAAATCACGGGCAAAGCCCGAAATTTCTCGCTGCCACCGCCTAACCCCGACACATCTTGGGACGCTACTGATTTCGTAGGCCACGTCCGCAGGTGCGTCAAACCAATTCGCCGTTAGCTGCGGCTTTCCGCCGCAGCCGCTGGATCCAGCGAGGCCGCGTGCGCTCACCGGGCCGGCGCGTTCGGCACCATGCGACGTCTCCTCCCAGCCGCTGCAATCGGCATCTGAGGCCGCCTGCTAGCTCTAAGTCGTGTAACCATCGCCGCTTCCGCCTGCGCATTGTTTTGCGCACGCGTCGCGCTCTTCTAAGAACACGCATTTTGTGCTGTCGTTGCATTTCAGCCTGTTCCCCCAGTGTGACGATGTAGGCATGCATCCGGACCATTCCGGCTAGCTGCGCGCGTGGGGTCGGGGTCCCAGGCCAAGGCAAAGTTTCGCGAATGGGGCGACGGGACGCGCCGGATGATCCACGGACGGGGCCACGCTAGCGGACCAGATGAAAATTCCTCCAGGACTGATCGAGCGAGAAGGAGAGCGGAAGATGAAGACCCTCTTGGGAGTGCCGATCGCCGCCTTGCTGCTGGCGGCACTTTCGGCCAGCCCCAGCGCTGCCGCCTGCTGCGGCGCCGCCAGCTACAAACACGTGGGCTGCGCGGATCCCGTCAGCTACGGGTGCGCCAAACAACAGTGCCACACGGTGATGAAGACATGCCGTGAGGTGGTGTACGAGAAGCAGCAGTACACGTGCTATCGGAAGTGTTACGAGACGGTGTACACGCCCAAGGAGGTGCAGTGCACGAAGATGATGCGCGAGACGCACTATCGCGATTGCACCTACACGGTCTGCAAGCCCGTGTACGAGACGAACTACAAGACTTGCACGTACACGGTCTGCAAGCCGGTGTGGGAATCCCGCACCAAGGACGTCTGCTATACCGTTTGCAAGCCGGTGTGGGAGACGCGGACGAAGGACGTCTGCTACACGGTCTGCAAACCGGTATACGAGACCAAGACCTGCAACTACAGCTATACGGTTTGCAAACCGGTCTACGAGACGAAGACCAGGGAAGTCTGTTACACGGTTTGCAAGCCGGTGTACGAGACGAAGACCAGGGACGTCTGCTACACGGTTTGCCGGCCGGTGTGGGAGACGCGGACGAAGGACGTCTGCTATACCGTGTGCAAGCCGGTCTATGAAACGAAGACCTGCACCCGGACGTACACGGTCTGCCGGCCGGTATACGAGACCAAGACCTGCCAATATACGGTTAACGTCTGCAAGCCCGTGTACGAGACCTGCCAGCGCGAGGTTTGCCAGACGATCTGCAAGCCGGTTCACTACACCAAGGAAGTTCAGGTTTGCTGCGGTCACTGGGAGACCCAAACCTACGAAGTGCCGGGGGAAGTGATCCGCAAGCGCGTCCGCGAGCCCGGCTGCTGGACCTACGACCCGTGCACCTGCCGCTGCGTCTATCAGCCCGGCGAGTGCAAGGTCGTCTGTGTGCAGTGCCCGCCCAAGACTTGCTGCAAGAAGACCTGGGTCCCGGAAATGAAGACCAAGACCGTCACCTGCGTCCGCTACGAGCGGGAGGTGGTCAAGAAGGTCGTCCCCTACACCGTCTGCCGCTATGAGAGCGTGCCCAAGGTGTGCACCCGGACCTACACGACCTGCCGCATGGTTCCCGAGCAGAAGACCTGCACGCGGACCTACCAGGTCTGCCACATGGTTCCGGAGAAGGTGCAAAAGACGATCTGCTACAAGGTCTGTCGCATGGTGCCCGAGCAGGTGCACAAGACCGTCTCCTACCGGGTCTGCCATATGGTGCCGGAAGTCTGCAAGCGGACGATCTGCTATCGCGTGTGCCACATGGTCCCCGAGACCAAGGTCTGCACGCGGACCTACCGGGTCTGCCACATGGTGCCTGAGAAGGTCCACAAGACCGTTTGCTATAAGGTTTGCCACATGGTCCCCGAGAAGGTGACCAAGACCGTCTGCTACAAGGTCTGCCACATGGAAAAGCAGTGCGTCACCAAACAGGTGCCGTATACGACTTGCCGCATGGAAAAGCAGTGCGTCACCAAACAGGTGCCGTATTCCGTGTGCAAGCCGGTCTGCTACACCAAGACCATTCAGGTGCCGCATCGCGTCTGCAAGGAAGTCCCCTACACGGTGACCAAATGCGTGCCGCGGGTGGTCTGCAAAGAGGTGCCGGTGACCGTCTGCTGCCCGCCCCCCTGCGATAGCTGCGGCCACCGCCGGCACTGCGGCTGCGGCAAGTAAGTTCGCTCGCTCGACGATCCGTCTGGAATCCACGCGGCCCGGTTCGACAGAACCGGGCCGCTGGCGTTTCTTGAAAGCGGAATGGCCAGCCCAACTGACTTGGGACTGGGGCCTGTGGTCTACCGCGGCGGCATTTCCTCGTCGAATTCAAACGCCATTTCGCGCGTCACCACTTCGTACTCACTGGTCTCTTCCTGCTGATGCTGCTCGAGGAACCGCACGCAGGCGTTCCAGCGGAGGATCGCGTCGGGATCGCCCTCGGACGCCAGCCTCCTGGCCCTCTCGAAACTGCGGAGCGCCGCCCGCACCCAGCCGAGCGCCACCTGCCCCGGCATTCCTCGCGTGTGCTCGGCCTTCCCCCAGCGCTCGTAAATAATCCCCTCATAGTAGGCGCGCTGGTATTCGCTCTCGAGCAGCGGCACCACGTGCTTGGCTTCGTCGAGCGCCACGTTAAATTCATTGCCGAACTGGTCGGTCAGCGACAAGAGCAGCGTGACCAGCGCCTCCTGGTTGTCCGGCTCGATCCGCAGGACATCGCGGCAGATGCTCTCCGCCTCCAGCGGTTCGTTGAGAAGCCGGTAACGGAGCGCTTTGTCCACGGCGGCGGCAACCGACTCCCGGGGAATCTGTTTGAGCTCGAGCATGGAAAGCTCCTTGTGGGAGAGAGAGGAGGCAGGGGTCAGGGTCAGCGAAAAATCAACAGCACGGCGGCCAGCAGAGTGCCCACACTCGCCAGCCCGTAACAGACGATCGACAGCAACTTGTCGTGCCCCTCCAGTCCCAAATCGGCAACCGTATAACGGAAGCGATGAGCCCAGTGAAACAGCGGCAGGGCAATGCACACAAACAGGCAAACGCGCGTCAGCGGATGCTGCAATACGGAATACAACTCCGCCGGCGCAACCCAGCCGAAAAAGGCGGCTAGACCGGTCACGATCATGAGCGCCGGGAACACGAATGCCGCCACCACCCCGCCGGCGGAAAACAGCGACCAGACGGCCGGTTCGTTCGAGCGTGTCATATCGTCTTACCTCCGCAAAGCCAGATCGCCAGGCCGAGAATCGCCAGCGAGATGACCCCCCAAGCGGCGTAATGCACCAGCAGGATCAGGGTAGGACTGACCTGCTCCTCCCCCCGCCAGATGACCAGCACCTTCGGCGTCAGGTTGATCCACGTGACGCTGTGATAAATCACCATCGGCAACGCGATCAGGTGCAGCACTAGGCTGACTGGGCTTTTCAGCACGCTCGCGAAAGTCGCCTGGTCCAGCAACAAAAGTACCAGCAGAAATGCCGCGTATCCGCCGACGAACAGCGCGGTCAGCTCGCGGAGCATGAACAGGAAGTAGGTCCGCCGCTTCAGCCACCAGGTAGAGGGGACGGTGCGGCGATATTCGCGGGTCAAGTCGTGTGTGGCATGAACGGCCATGTTGCCTCCTCATTTCGATTGCGAAGAAACGAGCTGGTCTTGCTGGGCATCGCGGTGTCCAGCGGCGGCGCCGCCGTTCTGCTCGTGGGCGGGCGCGCGGGAGCGCCGCTTTCCCCACGGCACCAGTAGCGACCAGAACCAGTCGTTGGTGGCAGTGACCTTCGCCTGCTGAATGGCTCCCGCCGGGTCGACGTGCTTGGGACAGACGCGGGTGCAGTCCCCCACGAACGTGCATTCCCAGATCCCCTCGTGGCTGAAGATCGCATCCGCCCGCTCATCGAAGCCAGCGTCGCGTGAGTCGAGGTTGTACCGCTGCGCCAGAGCGATGGCCGCCGGCCCGACGAACTCCGGATGCTTGGCATAGACCGGGCAGGCGGAGTAGCAGAGCATGCAGTTGATGCACATGCTGTATTGCCGATAGTGGGCCAGCTCGCCGGGAGTCTGTTTGTATTCGCCGTCGGCTGCTTCGCGAGGCTCCTTGGGAATCAGCCAGGCCTTCACCTGGCCGAGCTTGTCCAGAAAATCCTCCAGGTTGATCACCAGGTCGCGGACCACGGGAAAATTCGCCAGCGGTTCCACGCGGATCGGCCGCGGATAGTAGTCCCGCAAGAAGACCGAGCAGGACAGCTTCGGCTCCCCGTCGATCATCATGCCGCAGCTACCGCAAATTCCCATCCGGCACGACCAGCGATACGAGAGCGTGCCGTCCAGATGGTCCTTGATGTAATGCAGGGCGTCGAGGACGACCCAGTCCTCATGAAACGGCACCTCGAACCGCTCGAATCTCGGCTCCGAATCTTCATCGGGCCGATAGCGAAAGACGTCCAGCACCGCCTTGCTGGTGGTTTCAATCCGAGCCATAGATGCGCTCCGCCGGGGGCCAGTGGGTAATCACCACGTCCTGGTATTCGATCCGCGGCGCTCCCTCGGTGCGGAATGCGAGTGAATGCTTGAGAAATTCCTTGTCGTCGCGCTTTGGATAGTCCGTGCGATAATGCGCGCCGCGCGACTCGGTCCGCGACAGGGCGCTGTGAACCAGCGCCTGCGCGACGTCCACCATAAAGTCCAGCTCCAGGGCCGTCGTCAGCTCTGTGTTGAACGTCAGGCTGTGATCGGTGATTTGCAGGTGCGCCAGCCGCTCCTTCAACTCGGCAATCGCGGCGCAGGCCCTGCGCAGCGACGGCTCGTTCCGCTCGATGCCGGCCCCTTCCTCCAGCGTCTGGTTCAGCGCCACGCGCAGTGCGGCAATCGTTTCGCCGCGCTCCCGGCGCGGAGAAAAGAACCGCTCGCGAATCCGTCGCTGGGCCGATTCGGCTTGTAGCCGCAGGACGTCGCTGGCCAATTCGCCGTTTTGCTGGACGAATTT
>DASRJP010000482.1:0-3737 GCA_035649415.1 Pirellulaceae bacterium
CGCGCAGAACGACCTCCTTGAACACCGGCACGAGCTTCTGCAGATCGGACGCTTCGATCTCGGAGTCGGGGACGCGGCGCTTCAGCTCCTCGTTATTCCATTGCGCGTACGCGAGCCCACGGCGCATGGCGACGTCCATCCGTGCTTTGTCGAGGTGCTGCTCGAACTTCGTTCGCGGAAGGTGCAGCACGACGTCGGAGTACATCATGATGAAGCGGCGGTAGGCGTCGTAGGCGAACCGCTCGTTGCCGGTCGCCGCCGCCAGTCCGGCGGTGGAAACGTCGGTCAGCCCCAGGTTGAGGATCGTGTTCATCATGCCGGGCATGGAGACGGCGGCGCCGGAGCGGACGGAGACAAGGAGCGGACTCTTGGCGTCGCCGAACTTCTTGTCGAGCTCCTTTTCGAGCCGGGCAATGTTCTTGCGGACTTCTTCCATCAGCGCGGCTGGAAGCTTGCGGCCATTCTTGTAGTACAAGTCGCAGACTTCGGTCGTGATGGTAAAGCCTGGAGGCACCGGCAAGCCGATCGAGGTCATTTCCGCGAGGTTGGCCCCTTTGCCGCCCATGATCTCCTTGCCAACGCCCTTCCCCTCAGTCTTGGTCTTGGAGAAGTAATAGATCATCTTGCGGGTCGAACGGGGGGCGGACTTGGCTTTGGCCATGCTTCACTTGCCTTTACGGGGAGATGGTAAATCCGCACTCAGTCGAGCGTCGGTTGATGAATTCAATGTACGGTGAAAATCGTTCCAATCTTGGTCATGCGGGAAACCGCTGGCGCGTATCGCATCCTCGACCGCCGGCCGGGACCAGGAAGGAATGCCAGAACTTCGGACGGCGGATTTACTCACCGCATGCGGCGCGCCATCGTCCCGAGGTGAATCGAAAAGTCTAAACAGGCACACGGAAAGCGTCAATCGACGCCTGCGAGGCGGGAATCGGCTCGCTTGCCCAGCAATCCGGACGAGCGCTTTCCCAAATCATCTAGGGCAATATTTCTGCCGTTGTGGTGGACCGCTTGGGAAGAAGCAAACCGCTCATGTCCAACACACTTCGAGCTGGTCATCCAAGAATTGCGGCACGCCGTCGAACACGGCTATAACGGGGGTCGTGTGGCCGGGGACGTTTCCACCGCCAACTTGTTGTCCCAGAATATCAACCATGCCCATCGCCTTTTCTTGTCCGCACTGCGGCAAATCCACTTCCGTAGCCGATCAGTTTGCCGGGCAGAGCGGCCCATGCGCAGCTTGCGGTCGAACCATCACCATCCCTGTTTCGTCGATCAAAGGGTCATACGGTTCCGCGGCCGGCTCGTCCGGCGGCGCCGGCGCGGTGATCGGCGTCATCGCTGCTCTGATTGGCATCGTCGTGCTGGGGGTAGCCGCCTGTGCGGGCATCGCCTTCTTTGCCGTACGGGGCGGCATGCAGCAAGCCCAAACAGCTGCCAGGCAAATGGGATCAACCAATAACTTGAAGCAGATTCTGATCGCCATTCATAGTTACCATGACCAGTACGGCGAATTACCGCCGGCGATTGTCAAAGACGGCAATGGCAAACCGCTGTACAGCGGTTTCGTTCTGCTCCTGCCGTATCTGGAGCAGCCGCAGCTCCAGCGGCAGTTTGACCTGTCCAAGGCTTGGGATGCGCCGGAAAACCAGCCGATATCCATGTTGGACTTGCGGATCTTCAAGAATCCCAACGCGCCCAGCAGCATTCCAGGAAAGAGCGATTATCTGTTTGTCGGCGGACCGCAATCTCTCCTGGGCGCCGACGGCAAGAGAAGGCTTAGTGATTGTCTCGACGGTACGAGCAATACGATCGTTCTGGTGGAAGTGAAAGGCAATGCGCACAGCTGGGCCGAACCGGTGGTCTGGACGCCGGAGCAGCTGTTTGACAGCGATACGCAAAACGGCGTCGTGGTGGGTTTCGCGGACGGCTCAGTGAGAACGATGCCCAAAGCCACGCCGATGCAACAATTGCGTCTGCTGGCCGATCCCAAGGACGGGACGCCTGTGTCGATACCCTAACGCAGCCGCGGTGTCGGAGCCGGGTTCGCTGGCCCAACGAGGCTGTCCTTGCTCGCGTTGACCAGCTTTTCCGCAAACTGGTATACTTCGCCAACGGAGTGACCACTCAGCCCCCCCACGCAAGAGCCCTGACATGACCGCCACGCAAGCACCCAGTGTTCGCCAGGATATCACCCAGTGCATCGGTAATACGCCGCTTGTCAAATTGCGCAGGGTCACCGAAGGGTGCGCGGCCACGGTTGTGGCGAAGCTCGAAAATATGAACCCGCTGTGGTCGGTCAAGGACCGCATCGCCAAGTCGATGATTGACGCAGCCGAGCGGGACGGCAAGATCAAAGCGAACACGATCATTATCGAACCGACCAGCGGCAATACCGGGATCGGTTTGGCGTACGTGTGCGCCGCCCGCGGTTACAAACTGACGGTCACAATGCCAGAGAGCATGACGATCGAGCGGCGGCGGCTGCTCAAGGCGCTCGGCGCGGAGATTATCCTTACGCCAGCGGCTGAGGGGATGCCCGGCGCAGTGCGCCGTGCGGAAGAGATCGTGAAGGGGGACCCCAACGTCTACTTCATGCCGCAGCAATTCAAGAATCCAGCCAACCCGGAAGTGCATCGCAAGACGACAGCCGAGGAAATTTGGCGCGACACCGACGGCAAGATCGACATTCTCATATCGGGGGTCGGCACCGGCGGGACGATCACGGGCGTGTCGGAGGTGATCAAAAAGCGCAAGCCGAGCATGAAGGCAATTGCGGTCGAGCCGGTCAATAGCCCGGTCATCACCCAGAAGCGCGCCGGCCAGCCGCTCCAGCCGGGGCGGCACACCATTCAGGGAATCGGCGCAGGGTTCATCCCCGATGTGCTGAACGTGGACGTCGTCGACGAAGTCGTTCAAGTCCGCGATGAAGACGCGGCCGAGATTGCCCGCCAGATGTCCACCAAGGAAGGGATCTTTTGCGGTATTTCCAGCGGCGCCGCTGCCTGGGCCGCGATCCAAGTCGCCAAGCGGCCGGAGAATGCCGGCAAGCTGATTGTGGTTGTCCTACCGGACCTGGGCGAGCGTTATCTTTCCACGAAGCTGTATCCCGAGTAAGCCGAAGGACAGGTTTTCAACCTGTCCCAGAATGTCATTTACGGCTTCACCTCGCCAGTCACGAGCGTGACGTTGTTCTGCTTGGCGCTGGTCCCTTGCTTGCGGATGATCTCAAAGAGCAGGTCGCTGCGCTTGCCGGCTGCAACCTTGGTCACGATCTGGACCGTTTGGTAGTCGTGCAGGGTCGGTTCAAGCTGGCTTTTGAAGATGATGTGCCCGGGAAATGCCCGCCGGATCTCGACGTCGATCGCTTTGCCGGTGTAATTGCGAATCCGCTGGGTATAAATCTCATGGTCGTCCCAGCCGACGAGAGCGGCGTTTTCAATCATGACGACTTCGTCACCGCCGATCTTGCGCAGCGCGCGCTGTCCGCGGATTTGTAGCCACAGATCGCTGCGAAAGATCTTGAGCTTGATCAGCTCGAAGATCACTTCGGGATCGGGGCCGAGGTTCAGCTCGATCTTGTCGCCGATCGGCACGTACTTGATCTGCTGCTGGGTCAGGTACGAGAGCCCGTCCCGGCCGTTGTCCCGGAAGACGCGAACGATCCCGTCGGGGAGCGGCGTCGTGCCCAGCTTTGACTCTTTGTCGTTGGTGAGCAGGTACATCCGCACGAG
>DASRJP010000483.1:0-2630 GCA_035649415.1 Pirellulaceae bacterium
TGATGCCGGCAATCAGCCCCAGGGCAATGCACCAGGCAGAGTGCCAGAGCGCCTGCTTGTTGACGTTCTGAAGCCATTCCAGGCTGGGGAGCTTCAGCCCTTCGCGCGGCGGCAGCTTGTGCTTGAGACGGTACGACTGCACGAGGTACATGACGCCCGCCACGAAGCCAAACGTGACCGTCACCGTACCGACGAGGAGCATGCCGCCGTGCACGAGTAACCAGAATTGTAGCGCGCGATCGCGCGGAAAGGGCGCTTCGTTTTGAAAGGCGTACGCCACGCCAATCAGCAGCAGCACCAGTGGCAAGGCAAAGACGCCGACGGACGATTGGGGGCGCGTGGCCAGCATTCCCAGGTAAGATGCCGCCAGCACCCAGGCCGCAACCAGGTACCAGTCGTACCAGCTCGACAGCGGCAAACCGTCGCCGGCCGACTGGGCCCGATTCCACAAGTAGATTGTGTGTGCCGCCAGGCCCGCCGCCGCCAGCAGCAGGATGATCGCCAGCCGCACCGGCGCGCGGAAGAACAGCCGCGAGATTTCCAGCAATAGCGCGATCGCGTAGCTGGCGGTGAAGCAGACGATGGAAATGCCGGAAAACATGGACTTGCACGTACAGAGCTATACGTCGTCCTTAGCTTCCAAATTGTATTCCTGCAGCTTGCTTCGCAGCGTGTTGCGATTGATGCCCAGCCGCGTGGCGGCTTTGGTTTGCACGCCGCCGCAGGTCTGGAGCACCTGGACGATCAGCTCCTTCTCCACGCGATTGACGATCTTTCCATAGAGGTTCATTTCTTCGGGCGTAGCGGCGTGGATTCCCTGCTGCACGACCTCGTAGACCAGCGTATCGAGATCGACCCCGCGGACCCGGCCGGTGAGTCGCTCCCCTTTTCCCAGCACGGCGCCGGGCAACAGGTCGGTGGTGAGCTCGTCACCTTCCGCCATGGCCACGGCCCGCTCGATGTAATTCTGTAGCTCGCGGACGTTGCCCGGCCAGTGATAGTCCTGCAAGGCTTCCATCGCCTCGTCCTGCACGCGCAGGACCTCCCGCTCGTTTTCGTCGCTGTAGTGCTTGAGGAAAAATTGCACCAGCTCCGGAATGTCCTCGCGCCGCATCCGCAGCGGCGGGATCACGATTGGCACCACGTTCAGCCGCCAGTACAGATCCTCGCGAAATTTCTCCAGTTGCACCTCTTCCCACAAATTGCGGTTGCTGGCGGCAATCACCCGCACGTCCACGCGGATCGTGTTCGTGTCGCCGACGCGTTCGAATTCCCGCTCCTGGAGAACGCGGAGCAGCTTGACCTGGAGGTAGAGCGAGGTGCTGTTGATTTCGTCGAGAAAAATCGTGCCGGTGTGGGCCGTTTCGAACCGTCCCGCGCGGTTGTTGACCGCCCCGGTGAACGACCCCCGTACGTGGCCGAACAGTTCGCTTTCCAGCAAGCTTTCGGAAAGCGCGCCGCAATTGACCCGCACGAAAGGCCCGCCGCTGCGAGCACTCAGGCGATGGATCGCCGTGGCGATCAGCTCCTTGCCGGTGCCGGTTTCGCCCAACAGCAGAACCGAGGCATTGGTCTGGGCGACTTTGCGAGTGAGTTGATACACGGCCTCCATGGCCGGGCCGGAGCCGATCAGTCCCGAAATCGGCGGTCTGCCTGCAGAAGGTATTTTGGTCAAAGGGTGCGTCATGCAGCACAGGTCCATGTCACGGGTTCGTGCCGGCCGCCGCCACGGCCCGCGACTCGATGGTGTCCAGGATCGAGCCCAGCACCGCCTGTGTTTGGGCGTCCTGAGTCTCGCTGGCGTTGTAACGGTCGTATTGCTGGCGAATCTGCTGCCGGGTCAGCAAGAGGCCGCGGCGCTTGACCGCCTCGGCGAATGCCGCTGCGGCCGCCTGGCGATCGGCGATCGGGCGGGCGAACTGGCTGGCGAATTCCAGGAGAGCGTCCTGCGATCTGGCTGTTCCCAGCAGGCCCAGCACGCGGGCCACTTTGGGAGATAAACCCGGCACGGCCAAGGCCCGGATGATTTGCTTCTCATGACGCATCAGATCCCAAGTCGGTCCCGTCGGCGACGCCTCGGCGAGTTCAACCATGGCGTCGAGCGAGCTGGACGCCATGTCCATCCGCTCGTCGCTGCCAATCAGGTTGCGGCCGGCAATCCGCTCCAACCGCACAACCAGCTCGGCCGCTACCTCGGAGTCCGCAATGGCCGGAAAGACATACGTCAGCCGGTCGTCCTCCAGGTCCGCTCGCAGCGCGTCGATCATGTCGCCGCGGGTCATCACTCCCACCGGCAGCCGCGCCGTGCGGTAATCGCGCCGCAGCCACTGCACCAGTTCCTTGGTTTCCGGAGCAGCCAGCGTGTCGCTCAGGAGTAGGATTTCGTAATCGGCATTCTCGACGATCTTTTGCTGCACGGCCCGCCCCATGGGAGCGACCTCCGCCTCGTAACCGTTTTCATTCATGTAGCCGACGAGCGTCTGTCCCGCCTCGGTCCGCGGATGGCCGACGAGCACGCGTCGGCCGCCGCCCGTGCCGGCAAAGTGGGCGAGCGTCTCGGCGACGCGGCTGGCCCCGGTGAACGGCTCGCTCGGTTTCATGCGGGCGATGGCCAGGGCCGCCGTCACACG
>DASRJP010000484.1:0-8241 GCA_035649415.1 Pirellulaceae bacterium
TGCCGAGTGCGCCAGATCGCAGGCGCTCGAGATATTCGCCGTAGCCGGGGGGAAAACTGCCCGCGTACGCTTCGTTCACGGAGTAGTATTTCCCCTGCGACGGCATTTTGATGTTCTCGTGGCTGAGGACGTACGCGCCGACGGACGGATCGAGCGTGAAGCCGTGGACGCCGTTGCCCACGCTGTAGACCAACACGGTCGAAGAGCCGTAAACGACGTAGCCCGCGGCGACCTGTTTGCTGCCGGCCTGGAGCACCCACTCGATCGGATCGTCGCAGTCGGCCCCTTCCGGCCGGCGGAGAATGGAGAACGTGGTGCCGACGCTGACGTTGACGTCGATGTTCGATGAACCGTCCAGCGGATCGAAGACGACCGCATACTTGGCCTCCCGCGAGCAGTGGGCGCTCATTCGCGGGTGCTCGTTTTCCTCCGACGCCAGCACCCCGATGCTCGCGCGGGCCGACAGGCAGTGCATCATCGCCTCGTTGGCATAGACGTCGAGCTTTTGCTGCGCTTCCCCCTGGACGTTGATCTCGCCGGCGTCGCCAAGAATGTCCGACAGCCCGGCGCGGCGGACGCGGGCCTGGATCATCTTTGTGGCCAGCGTGATGCCGGAGAGCAGCCACGAAAACTCGCCCGATGCTCCGGGAAACCGCTTTTGTTCCTGGAGGATGTGCTGCTGGATGGTGAGGATCATGGGCCAAGGATCAGGGAACAGGGGTCGGTCTATAAATCCTTGCGAGCGCAGCGGAGTAAGAGAAAGATTAAGAGTAGGAAGAGGAGTAAGATTCAGAGTCGGAGTAAGAGCAGGAAGGCGCGCGCAGTGCATTCGTACTCTTAATCCTGCTCTTACTCCTAATCTCATTCATAATCTTACTCTTACTCTTTCTCATTCTCTTTCTCTTCGTCGAGACAACCGCCGAGCACACAACTGTCGATTGCGATTCACACGCTGAAGCAAGTCGAAGGCGGGAGAAGCCGATTGTCGCTTGTCGAATCGCTAGCAGCAAGTTGCGCGTCGCAGAAGTGAAGGACGGGATCAACTACAATCGTTCCAATGGCACGCGGATCGGCAGATGGAAATGGAACCAAACCCCGAAGTCGGCTCCGGCGGTGCAAACAGCTTCGGGGGGCTCTGGAAACGCGTGATGCTGGGGATCGCGACAATTGGTTGTTCGATCATTGCCGGGTCGCTGATTGGGGGCACATTTGCGGCAATCGGTTGCGTCATTTGGTGGTGGATGTACGACCACCAATTACCGCCGAGGGAGGAGTGGCTCGACCTCGCGATTGTCGGTTTGGGATTTGGGGCCGAATTCGGATGTATCTTCGGCCTTGTCGCCGCCTTTATGTGGTATGTAAGAAGTCCCTTCCGCTTGCCCACAGATTCACCGGCGTCCGATAAGTAAGCCGCCATGTCCTACTCCTGCACCCTTCGCGGCGAGCGCTTTTCTTTCGGCGACCTGCGCGAGCTGCTGGCCAAGGCCAACGAAGTCAAATCCGGCGATCAACTCGCCGGCATTGCCGCTGCGTCGGAGCGCGAGCGCGTGGCGGCCAAGCTGGCACTTGCGGACGTGACGCTGAGCGAGATCGTCGAGCGGCCGCTGATCGATCCGGATCGGGACGACGTCAGCCGGCTGATTTTGGAATCTCTTGATGCGGCAGCATTTGACGTTTGGAAGAGCAAGACGATTGGCGAGCTGCGCGAACGGCTCCTGGCTGACGATTTTCTCGACGCGGAGCTGCGGCCGCTTCAGCGAGGCATCACTCCGGAAATCGCCGCCGCCGTCGCCAAGCTGATGAGCAACAAGGACCTGGTGTATGCCGCCAGCCGCATCCGCAACGTCAGCCGCTGCCGCAATACGCTGGGCCAGCCGGGAGTCCTCGGCATTCGCGTGCAGCCGAATCATCCGGCGGACGACATCGCCGGAATTCTGCTGGCCGCGGTCGATGGACTGCTCTACGGCTGCGGCGACGCGGTGATCGGGGTCAATCCCGCGACGGAGTCGGTCGAAACCGTGTCGGCAATTCTCGATGCTCTTCAGCGGCTGATCGAGGGGCTTGCGATTCCAACGCAATCCTGCTGCCTGGCGCATATCACCACGCAGCTTGCCTGCCTGGACCGCGGCCTGCCCATCGATCTGCTCTTTCAGTCGATTGCCGGCACGCAGGCGGCCAACGAGAGCTTCGGCGTGTCGCTGGCGCTGTTGCGCGAGGGGCGCGAGCGAGTGCTCGAGCAGCACCTGCGCCGCGACGTGCCGTGGGTCGGCAATCAAGTGATGTATTTCGAGACCGGCCAGGGGAGCGCCCTGTCGGCCGACGCCCATCACGGCGTCGATCAGCTCACGCTTGAAGCGCGGGCCTACGGCGTAGCCCGTACGTTTGATCCGTACCTGGTCAACACGGTCGTCGGCTTCATCGGCCCGGAATACCTCTACGACGAGCGGCAGATTGTCCGGGCAGGTCTGGAAGACCACTTCACGGGAAAACTCCTCGGCCTGCCGATGGGGTGCGACGTCTGTTACACCAATCATGCGGCAGCCGATCAGAATTCGGCGGACAACCTGCTCGTCCTACTGGCAGCGGCCGGCTGCAACTACTTCATGGGCGTGCCGTGTGCCGATGACGTGATGCTCAATTACCAGTCCACGAGCTACCACGACGCGGCCCTCGTGCGGCGGCTACTGGGTCTGCGGCCGGCGCCAGAGTTCGAAGCATGGCTGCAGTCCCGCGGCATTTTCCGCGACGGACAGCTACTTCCGGCCGAACCAACGGCGCAGAAACGCTTGTTCCAGCAAGTGGACGGGCTGCTGACCGGCTGAGAAGATGGCTCCATGAACGACCGCGACCAGGCCACCACGATTGCCGACGACGTTCGCCAGCTCCACCAGATGGGCTACGCGCAGGAGCTGGCGCGGCGGATGAGCGGGTTTTCCAACCTGGCCATCTCGATGTCGATCATCTGCATCCTGGCGGGCGGGATCACGTCGTTCCATCTCGGCTTTGGCAGCGTCGGCGGCGCGTCGATCGGCATCGGCTGGCCGCTGGTGTGCTGTTTCTCGCTCGTCGTGGCGGCCGCGATGGCCCAGGTCGCCTCGGCCTTTCCGACGGCTGGCGGTTTGTACCACTGGGCGTCGATCCTCGGCGGCCGCGGCTGGGGGTGGGTCACGGCCTGGTTCAACATTGCGGGACTCGTGACCGTGCTGGCCGCCATCAACGTCGGCACGTACGAATTCATCGCCGGCTCGTTCCTTCCGGACGAGATGCGGACGCTGGCGACGCAACTGGCAATTGTCGGCGGCATCACGTTTTCGCAAGCACTCCTCAATCATCTGGGGATTCGCGTCACCACGCTGCTGACGGACTTCAGCGGTTACTGGATCCTGCTCGTGGCTGCCGTCCTGACGATCGTGCTGCTCGCGGCGGCGGATGCGTGGGAGCCGGCGCGGCTGGTCACGTTTTCCAACTACAGCGGGAAGCCGTCGGGCGATCCAGTCTGGCCGGCGACTGGCTCGCTGGCCATCCTGTTCGCCCTCGGCCTGCAGCTGCCCGCCTATACGATCACCGGTTTCGACGCCTCGGCTCACGTCTCCGAAGAAACGATCGGCGCAGCCATCAACGTCCCCCGCGGCATCGTCCGCTCGGTGCTCGTGAGCGGAATTGCCGGCTGGATCATGCTGGTGGCCATCGTGCTGGCGATGCCCGACATGGACCAGGGCGCGGCGCAGGGTAAACAAGTCTTCTTCTGGACGCTGCGGGAACTACTGCCGGCGTGGGGGTGGCGGCTGTTGTGCGGCGCGATTGCGATCGCCCAGTATCTGTGCGGCCTGGCGACGGTCACGAGCGCTTCGCGAATGGCCTACGCCTTTGCTCGCGATGGCGGCCTGCCCGTCTCGCACCGGTTGCGACGTGTTTCACAGCGGTTCCGCACTCCCGACGTGGCAATCTGGACCGTGGCGGTTTCCGCATTTCTGTTCACGGTCTACGCACAGCTCTATCAGACGATTGCCGCCGTCTGCACGATCCTGCTCTATATCTCTTATGTGCTACCTTCGGCGCTGGGCTTTGCCGCGTACGGGCGGACGTGGCGGCATATGGGCCCGTGGCACCTCGGTTTCTGGTATCGGCCGCTGGCCGCGGCCAGCGTGGCCGGGTGCATCGGGCTGATCGCCATCGGCCTGTATCCCTTCAACAACACGGCGACGCTGGTGGTCGCCGGCACCGTCGCCGCCCTGGCGGCATTTTGGTGGCTGTTTGCGAGGCACTATTTCGCCGGCCCGCCGGTCGGTGTCATCTCGATCCAGCGGCAGGCGGAGATCTACGCGGAAGAAGAGGCGGTCCACCAGCCGCATCTGCCGGAAGAAGCGGAGCAGCACCGGCTGCATGGAGGGGGCGATGGATGAGCAGCCGAGTCATGAGTTGAGCCAGGCGGCCGATCATTGGCTGAAAGCGGCTGCGGCGCGGACGCCGGCCCGGATTTTCGTCGATCGCCGCGGTCCGGCGTATCGGACGCAGACGCAATTGGCGCTCCGCGCCGACCATGCTTTCGCGCTGGACGCAGTACACGATGAAGTGGACCTGGCCCGCGGTTTTCCCGCCGAATTCGCCCACGCGCGAAAGCTGTTTGCGGTGCAGTCGCAGGCCCGCGACAAAGAGGAATTTCTGCTGCGGCCCGACCTGGGCCGGCGGCTGTCGGACACGGCCCGCCAGGAGATCGCCCTCCGCTGCGGGCCGAGTGCCGACGTGCAGATCGTGCTGGGGGACGGGCTGTCTGCGGCAGCCATGATCCGGCAGGTGCCGCCGCTGCTGCCACTCTTGGAACAAGAGTTCGCTCGCCGCGGCTGGAAAACCGGGCAGACATTTTTCGTGCGACATTGCCGGGTGGGAATCATGAACGACGTCGGCGAGCTGCTGCGGCCGGAAATCGTCGTGCTCTTGATTGGTGAGCGTCCCGGCCTGGCGACGGCCGAGAGCCTGTCGGCGTATCTGGCGTTCCGGCCGGCAAGCGGTCACACCGACGCGCAGCGAAACTTAATTTCCAACATCCACGACCGAGGAGTGGACCATGCGGCGGCGGCCGCTCGTATCGCGTCCCTGGCCGACCAGATGCGACAGCGGCAGACCAGCGGCGTGGCGATCAAGGAGCAATTGGCGGGGGAAGTCCGCGGGGAGGCGCTTTTGGCGAACATACGGGGTCGGGAGTCGATTCGGGCCAATGAATTTGGGTGATGGACGATCGTCGGCCCGAATCGACTCCCGACCCGTTACACTCCGACTCGCGCATTGGCATTTGCCGAGATGGCGTGGTAAACAAGAGTGCTGTCGGGACTGCTCGCGTCCGGGGGTCCTCTGTTATGCGAGGAGAATCGCCATGAATCGGTCCACGACGTTTCTGGCCTGGAGCCTGGCAGGGCTCCTGTCCTTCACAGCCTCCACCGGCTGGTCGCAGGTGCAGGCGGTTCCGGTTCAGCCGGCCCAGGGAGGCGCCGCTGGGGCCTATCGTTATGCGAACCCGATGGGGAAGTGGCTCAGCTACGCGCTTTATCCGCAGATTCAAAAGGAAATCGAGATCGTCCCCGAGCAGCGGTCCGAACTCGAGCAGCTCCGCAACCAGACAATGACGAAGATGCAGGAGCTGTACAAGAAGCTCAGCGAAGTCGAGCAGGACAAGCGCATGGACCGCTACTACGAGGATTCCAAAGCGCTCGGCGCCGAAACCGACAAGGCGGTCGAGAAAATTCTGCTGCCGCATCAGCGGCGGCGGCTCGATCAAATCCTGCTCCAGATGCAAATGCGCAACACGGGCTACGGCAGCGCGTCCGCGCTAGGCAACGAGGACCTGACCAAGGCGCTGGGGATCACCGAGGAGCAGAAGGAAAGGCTTCGCCAGAAGGAACAGGAGCTGCGGGCGGAGATCCAGAAGAAGACGCAGGAGTTTTTCAAGAAGCTCAACGAGGAGACGCGGGAAGAGCTGCTCAGCGTGCTGACCCCGGCTCAGCGGCAGAAGCTGCGCGACCTGTTGGGCAGCGACTTCGAGTGGCAGTGGCAGCAGTCGCAGCCGGTGCAAAAGAGTGCCGCCGAGCAGAAGCGGGAAGATTGATATTGCTCCTGGCCCCGCGACGAGCGGGGGTTTAACAATGTCCACAGCCGAGGAATTGGGCCAGGCCGTCCGCCGGCTCGAAACCAACCTCCCCAGCTTCGTGCAGGGGGCCGTCTTCTTCGTCGTCCTGGTCCCTAGCCTCGCGGTTGCGATCCTCTTGGGCCAGCTTTACACGTGGCTGGGAGTGATCAGCGGCGTCGCCGGTTTGATCGGCGCCTGGCTGGCCGCCAGTGCATTTATCATCGCCAACCAGTGGGAACGGGGCGTCGTCCTGCGGCTGGGAGAATTCCGCGGCATTCGCGGGCCGGGCCTGTTCTTTATCATCCCCGTGGTAGACCGCGTGCGGATCATAGACATGCGGGTGCTCACGCATCACATCCGCGAGCAGGAAGTCATCACGCGCGATAACGTCCCGGTGACCATCGACAGCGTTTTGTTCTACCGCATCACGAGTCCCGAGGACGCCGTGATGAAGATCCAGGATTACTCCTTTGCCATGGCACAGCTCGCTCAGAGCGCGCTACGAGACGTGGTCGGCGGCATGACGCTCGACGAGCTATTGGCCGAACGCGAGCAGATCGCCAAACAGGTAGAGCAGCATGTGGAGACCGATTCCCGCGAGTGGGGACTGCACGTGACCGGCATTCGCCTTCAGGACATCGACATGCCTGACGAGCTGAAAGAAATCATGTCCCGCCAGGCTGGCGCGGAGCGGGAAAAGCGGGCCACGATCACCAAGGCCGAGGGGGACAAGCTGGCGGCCGAGAATCTGGCAGCGGCGGCGACGATCATGAGCGCCAGTCCCGGCGCCATGCAGCTCCGCACGCTGCAAACAATCGACGGCCTGGGGCCCAACGACTCGAATACCGTGCTGCTGGTCGTGCCGATCGAACTGGTGGAGTTCATGAAAAAAGTAGGGCAGGGCGCGTGAGGTCCCGACTTGGTTCGGCGCGGGTCTCCCGACCCCGCCGAAAAGCTCGACCGCAGGTCTCCTGATGCTGGCCGAGGCGTGGTATTCGGCGGGGCATGGAGACCTTCGCTCAGCGGTGTGGACGAGGCCAGGAGACCCGCGCCCAACTCGAAGCACTGGTTCGGCGCGGGTCTCCCGACCCCGCCGAAAAGTTGAGGAACGACAATCGGATGATCGATCGATACAGCCCGTCACGCCGACAGTTCTTGAGATTTGCCGCACTGGCTGCGGCGGCAGCGACGGTTCGGCAGGGGCACGCTGCCGTTGCTGCGCGGCCCAAAGTGGCCGCAGTCTTCACCGAGCTGCGGCTGCGGTCGCACGCCTACAACTTCCTCGTCAACCTGATGGGGAAAATCCTCTTCCGCGGCCAGTGGGCCGATTCGGGTGTCGAGGTCGTTTCGTTCTACGCCGACCAGTTTCCAGGCGGCGATATGGCCCGGGACGTGTCGCGGCGATTCGATGTGCCGCTGTTTGATTCGATCGACAAGGCGCTCTGCCTGGGGGGCAAGGAGCTCGCGGTCGATGCCGTGCTGCTTGTCGGCGAGCACGGCGATTATCCGACCAATGAGCTGGGGCAAACCATGTATCCGCGAAAGGAGTTTTTCGACCAATGTGCGGCGGTGATGAAGCGATCCGGCCGGGCAGTGCCGCTGTTCAACGACAAGCACCTGTCGTACCGCTGGGACTGGTCCAAGCAGATGTACGACGCAGCGCGGGCGATGAAAATGCCGCTGATGGCCGGCAGCAGTGTGCCGCTGGCCGCGCGGAATCCGCCGATCGAATTGCCGGCAGGCGCCGAAGTCGCGGAGGCCGTGTCGATCCACGGCGGCGGGATGGAAATCTACGACTTTCACGCCCTGGAGGTGCTCCAGTCGTTCATCGAATCGCGCCGCGGCGGCGAGAGCGGCATTTCACGCGTGGAGCTGCTGGCGGGGAAGGAATTTGAGCGGGCAGCCGCGGAAAAATGCTGGTCTCAGGATCTCGTCGAGGCGGCGATGGCGGCGGAGATGAAGCTAGACGCCAAGTGGCAGCCGTGGCCCAAGGCGGTGACGGACGCCAAGGTGAAGGCCAAGGCGCGCGTCGAGCCCCCGCGCGGCAATCATGCGCTCGTCGTCACGTACAAGGACGGCACTCGCGGCACCGTGCTGAAGATCGACAGCTCATCGAATCG
>DASRJP010000485.1:0-20692 GCA_035649415.1 Pirellulaceae bacterium
CGCCCTGGGCGACGGCAAGCAGGGGTCAGGCCCGCGCGTCGGCATTCCCAGCTATCTCCTCCTCACGCACCTCCTCTATCAAGAGTCGCTGCAGGACGTGATCAGCGAGGCCAAGCGGGCCAAACAAGCCGGCTGGTTCACGTTCGTCATGGCCGATGGTGAGGGAAACCTGCTCAACCTCGAAGGCTCGCCCGAAAAGCTGGCGGTCGAATCGCACCGCGCAAGTCTTGTCCGCGTGCTCTACGGCAGCCGGCAGATGACGGCCACGCCGGACGACCAGCCGGTCAAGTTCCACGCGCGGTGCCAACTGATGTATGACCATCTCGCCGGCGGCAAAGCGAAGATCGACCGCACCTGGCTCCAGGAGTGTTTTGCCGACGAGAAACGAAAAATCTGCGTCGGCCCGGCGACGATCGACATGATGGTCTACGACTGCACGAAGCGCGAGGCATATCTGAGCCGCGGGCCGGATTATGGGACAGCGTGGCGGAAGTTTGGCCTCGGCTAAGCGCGGCTGGGCACTTTTCAACCGCGGATGACGCGGAGAACGCGGATTCGTTCTGGGCTGCTATTGGATAAAACGGTCGGTGGCGTTTTCACGACCATCTGCAAACGGTTGCCATATGGCCGATTCCTTCCCATCACGCCAAGGCTCCGTGAAGCCAAGTCCCCCTGGTTTCAATTGGAATCCGGTCCATATCGCGCTGCGGATCACCTTCCTAATCGTCGGGCCCGTGCCAACTTGGATGCTCGGAATCGGCATTGCCGCACTCGTGGAGTTTGTCGTTGAGCTGATCGCCCAAGACAGTTGGTACTACCAGCAGCATGCGTGGTGCCCGGCACTGGCCTGTTTTTTGGGAGGAAGTGCCTGCCTTGCGGCATTCCGAATTCCTTATCTGGAACACGGACTTTGGTTCGGGCCGCTGTTGATCGCCTTCGGTATCTACTTCTGCATGCAGTAAGACACGGCCATCCTAGTTGCCCCATCCGCGTTCTCCGCGTCATCCGCGGTTGAATGTGCGCCGATTCATCGAGGCAGGCGAGACGCCTGCCCCACGTTACGCGGCGGCGTGAATCGGCCCTTTGGGCGTGCGGAGGTTGAAGAGCCCGAAGATGTCGTCGTGCGTCAGGCCCAGGCTGGCGGGGGCAGCGGTCTGGCCGATGACCGTGTCAAAGAGTGCCCGCTTGTGCTCCAGGATCTGATTGATCCGCTCCTCGATCGTGGCCAGCGAGAGCATCCGCGTGACGGTGACCGGCCCGGCAGTCCCCAGCCGGTGGGCCCGGTTGATCGCCTGGTCCTCGATGGCCGGGTTCCACCAGCGGTCGAAGAGGAAGACATATTCGCAGAATTGGAGATTGAGGCCGACCGCGCCGGCCCCGTAACTCATCAGGATCACATGCTTGCTCTTGTCCTCTTTGAACTGCTTGAGGACCGGGTCGCGCTGCTTGCTGGGGATCTGGCCGTGATATTCCAGCGGCCCGAACTGCTGCAGCTTCTCCTTGAGGACCGCCAGCGACTTGACCCATTGCGAGAAGACGATGGCCTTCTTCCCGCTGGCTGCGACTTCTTCCAGGTCCGCCTCCAGCCGTTCGAATTTGCTGGACGCGCCAGTCAGCGGATCAAAGTTGCAGATCTGCTTCAGCCGCAGCACCAGCTCGAAGACGTGCTGGATCGTGATCGAATCCCCCAGCTCGTTCAAATGAACAACCCCTTCGTTTTCGGCAATCTCATAGGTGGCCCGCTGATCCGGAGTCAGATCGAGCTCCGCGTCGCGGAACAACTTAGGCGGCATGTCGGCGAGCACCATCTCCTTGGTCCGCCGCAGGATGTAGTCCTTGCACAGCTCGGCCAACCGTTTGGGGGTCATGCCCGGCCGCAAATATCCCGGCGACAAGAATTCGAAAATCCCGACCAGATCGTCGGGTGAGTTTTCGATCGGCGTGCCCGTGAGGGCCCAGTTGCGTGTGCGGGCGATCGCGGTGGCGACCTGGTGGGTCGAGCTGCCGGTATTCTTGATTCGCTGGGCCTCGTCGAGGATTACCAGGTCGAAGTGAAGCGTCTCGTCGAGCACTTCGCGATCGCGCATCAGAAGCTCGTAGTTGGCGATCTTCACCGGCACTCCCTCTTGCCGCCACTGCCAGTGCCGACGGGTCTGGTCCCCCTCGATGACTGCGAGGGGGATTTCGGGAGCCCACAGGCCGAACTCGCGTTTCCAGTTGGTGACCAGCGGCTTGGGGCAGATGAGAAGCACGCTGCGGATTTCGCCGGAGCGAACGAGCATCCGCACGGCGGTGATGGCCTGCATCGTTTTCCCCAAGCCCATTTCGTCAGCGAGGATCGCCGAGTAGCGCGGGTAGAGGAAGGCGACGCCTTGATACTGGTACGGAAACGGCGCAAATGGGAAGTGCAACTCGTCCGAGGCCAGCAGCAATTCCAGCGGCGGCTGCAAAAGATAGTACAGCCGGTCGGCCAGCTTGACGATGTCGCGGGCCGGTTTCAGGCGCGTCGTGCCAGGTCGGCCAGCGGCGCGTGTTCCAGCGACAGCGGTCGACGATGAAGCGCCAGGCAGGCAAGACGCTTGTCCTCGGGCAGGCGCTTCGGGGAACGTGTAGCTAGTAGCCTTGATCGACGCCTTGGGGATTTTGAGCCCGACCGTCTTGGGCGGCGGAAGCCTGAACTCCGCGCTTTCGATTTGCGCCTGGGGCAGAGTCAGATCGTCACCGGTTAGCGATTGCAGGTCCATTGCATTTAGCGGGTGGTCAACGACCTCCCCAGGTGCGTGATTCCCGGAAGTCGTCGACTTCCGGCTAGGCGGCGGATTTGCTGGTTGCCGCCCGCTGCGCTTCCTCCAGGGCCTCGCGAATGCGTACGAAAGGCTCGAGCAAATCGAACTGATCGGCGCCAAGATGTCTCCAGCGATCCTCGACGTCCGGATGCATCGCGCCCCCGCTGGCAGCAGCGCGGTTCTTGCCCAGGGCAAAAGACTGTTCTTCGTCCCCTTGCTCAGCGCCGCCGGCAAGCACCAGGACCAGCGGGACGTCGCTGGCAGGCGCCGCCGCGACCATCAATGGCAGGTCGGTGCAGACAAGTACCGGCGCCACCTTGGCCTTTCCCAGCAGCGCCGGGGCGATCTGTTCGTAGAGCGACTCCCGGAGAGTTGGCCCGTAGAGAATTTCCAGGGCCCGGCTGGCAAGTACCGGCGCAGTGCAGTGGAACTCCAGCGGCCGGCCAGCCGCATTGAGGATCAAGTAGCCGCCGCAAATGCCGAAGTCGTGGTGCTCGACGGCAGTCAAAAAGCCGATGGCGGCAGACTTGGCAGCGGCGCTCATGGTGAATCGACGTGTGAAGCGGTGCGGCCTGGGCGAGATATGGCGCGGAGCCTTGCGTCGGGTGCCTGCTCATCCATCGGGCGTTGGGGCGGCGTGCTTTAAGCCACGATCTCGTAGTCGCTGACCGGCCCGTGGGCGGCACAGCCGCGCCAACCCGCAAACTCTGCCAACTTCTCGACACTTCATCCCAGGTATGTATACTGACGGTACCCCTTGGGAGCCGTTTCGCATGTCTTACGAGCGTCAGTTTTCTCCGCTGTTTAGCATCGATGTCACGGCCGACGCGGCGGCCCAGGCCCAATCCCAAGCCATCGATGCCAACGAGTTGATCGTCAACCTCCTCCACCAGGTGGTGGAAGGTCAGAAGCGGGAAATCTCGCTCCTGGAGGACCTCACGCACCACCTCTGCGGCCCGCACAAAAAGCGGGAGGCGGAGCTGGCCCGCTGGAAGGAATCGCATCCCGAGCTGACCCAGGTCTGCTTTACGGCGACCGAATCGCTCGCCAAGGTGCAGCACCAGTTCCTGGAAACCATGACCCAGGAAGTAATGGACGGCGGCGAATCGATGGCCGAGAGCGAGTACATGCTCAGCGAGTTCGTCGATCGCTTTGGCCCCAGGCTCGCCCATCTCAACGGCGTGCTCCAGGTCCTCTCGCAGCTTGCCACGCCGCCAGCGAAGGACGCGCCGGTCAAGGTCGTGGACTAGGATTGCCGGATGCTCGTTGATCTCGTCCGCACGACCTGCCGCGACGGCGTGCGGCTGGATGGGGCGATCGTCGCTGCCGCCGACAACGCTGAAGCAGACGGCACACGGAGTGTGCCGACTGCTTTTTCCTTCGATGCCGTCCTTTGCCTGCACGGCGTCGGAGCCAATTTCTATTCGTCGGGCCTGTTCGAAAAAATCGGTCCGGCACTGTCCAGGCTCGGCGTCAACGTGCTGCTGGCCAACACCCGCGGCCACGACTGGTATTACAGCCAGTGGATCGGCGGCAGCTTTCGGCAGCTTGGCGCCGCGTACGAAGTGGTCGCCGAATGCTGCGAGGACGTGCGGACGTGGCTCGAGTTCCTCCGCCGCCGCGGTTGGTCGCGAGTGCTCCTAGCCGGCCACAGCCTGGGGGCAATTAAGTCAGTGTATGCCGTCACGCACGAGCCGGAATTGCCCGTCGCCGGCCTCCTCGCCATTTCCCCGCCCCGGCTGTCATACGCGGCATTCGAGCATTCGCCTGACGCCAGTCCGGAGTTCCTCGGTTCGATCCGCACCGCCCAGAAGCTGGTGGAAGAAGGCCGCGGCAATGAGCTGTTCTGGGCCCGCCATCCCTTCAACGCACAGATATCGGCCGGCAGCTACCTCGATAAGTACGGTCCGGCGGAGCGGTACAACATCTACCCGCTGCTGGATCGACTCCCCTGCCCTGCCCTGTTCACGTTCGGCAGCAAGGAACTGGCCAGCGGCGGCGTACCTTTTGCCGGCCTGGTCGAGCTGGTTCAGCAGGCCAAACCGGAGGGCGGGCCGATCGACCTCGAAGTTGTCCCTGATGCAGACCACGTCTACAGCGGCGTGCAGGCCGATTTGATCCAGCGGATCGAGGCCTGGCTGAAAGCGAAGTACGTCACGACGCAGGCCTAGCAGTTTATCGCCGCATCACGATTCCCCTGCCTGCCCCCGCAGCGTCTCGATGATTCCCCGCCACCGCTGGCGATAGTACTTCAGCCCCGGAAAGAAAAAGCACGCGGCACTCACCGCACCGAAGATGAAATGGGCGTAGTCGGGAAACAGCGCCATCAAGCCCGCGGTGACGAACAGCGCCGCCGACTGGATGTAAAACTCCCCGGTGAGAATGCCGGCTTTGACCAGAAAGACCATGCCGTTGATGATGCCGAGCACGGGAGCGAGCGTCAGCACGGGCAGCCCGAGCCAGTACTCCAGTGGAAACAGGAGGGCAATGCCGACCATGCTGGCGGCCCACAGGTGGGCGATCTGCCGCTCGACGAAGGTCACCGGTCCCATCCGCCGCCTGAGGGCCCAGAAGACGGCGGCCCAGGTACCCAGCCCCGCGGTCCAGAGGAGGAAGAAGTGGATGCGGATGTGCTCGTGGAACCAGACACGGTCGCGATTCCAATAGAGGATATTCGTCGCGGAGCAGACAATCACGAGGGCCAAGCTGTGCCACATCCATAAGAGGCCCCAGTTCTCCAGGACCTGGGCGTTGTGCGTCTCACGCATCAGCGAAGCGATCACCTGCGTGAACCGGCCGCTGCGGGCGGAGATCGACTCGTCGCTGAGGAATGCTTCGAGATCTTTGGCGAGCGCTTCGGCGGTGGCGTAGCGCAGATCGGTCGGCTTTTGCAAGCAGCGGAGGGCGATCATCTCCAGGTCACGATCGGCCTTGGGATTGAGCAGCCGGGGCGGAACGGGGTCCTGTTCGAGCACCATCAGCACCGTGTCGAAGGGCGAGGCGGCCTGAAACGGTGGCCGGCCGGTGAGCATGGCATACAGGATCACCCCCAGGCTGTAGACGTCGCTGTGCGGGCCGACCTGGCCGCGAGCACCGGCCGCCTGCTCGGGGGCCATGTACGCCGGCGTGCCGAGGACCGCCCCGGTGCGCGTCAGGCTGGCGGCATCTGCGATTTGCTTGGCCAGTCCGAAATCGGTGACGTGCGGCAGGCCAGCGCTATCGAGGAGGATGTTCGACGGCTTGAGATCGCGGTGGAGGACGCCCCGCTGATGGGCGAAGTCGATGGCCCGGGCGACGCGGGCCAGGAGCGTTGCCGCCTCGCGCGGCGGCAGGGGACCCTCCGCCAGCCGCTGCGACAGCGTGGTGCCGCCGATGAACTTCATCGTGAAGTAAGGCCGGCCGTCGATCTCACCGACTTCGTACACCGGCACGATGCCGGGATGGTCGAGCCGGGCCGCGGCCCGTGCTTCGGCCTCGAACCGCTCGCGATCGACTTTGGAGGCCAACTGGCCGCGGAGAATCATCTTCAGGGCCACTTCGCGGCCCAAACTGATCTGCCGGGCCCGATAGACGACTCCCATGCCGCCGCGGCCAAGTTCTTCCAGCAGCTCGTAGTCGCCGAAGCGGGCGGGGAGGGACAGCTCGCCGCTGGGGAAATCGCTCGTCGATGATTTCGCCGGAATCGTCGGCGGCTCGCCGGCGCGGCTGTGACTGCCGGCCGCCTGGGCCACCACGATCGCCCCCCACAGCTCGCGCAGGTCGCTGGCAAACTCGGGATGCGCTCGACATTCGTCTTCGAGCGCCACCGGCTCACCCCGCTGCACGCGGTCGGCCAGGTCGGAGACGAGCAGCGCGAGGCGTTCTTCGTGATTGGCAGCCGTGGCAGTCATTTGATTTGGAAAAAATCGCCCGCCATTAACACCGCCGGCTCGCAGCTCGGCGGCTTGCTCATTCCTCGGCGGCTGGCGAAGAACCGGAGGATGCTTCTGCCATCAACTCCTTAAGCCGCCGGATTGCCCGCAGGTACCGCATGCTGGCCGCCGGCTCCGTCAGGTTTAGCGCTTGGGCGACTTCCTGGTTACTTAGCTGCTCGTAATGCCGCATGATGATGATCTCGCAGTCCTGATCGGGAAGCTGGGAAATCGCACGCTCGACGCAGCGGGCCATTTCCGCCTGGGCGACGGCAGCGGCGGGGGTTAGCTCGCGGTCGCAAAGCTGGGCGGCCAGGTCCATCGTCGAGCGGTCGTCGGCAGCGGGCACGGCCAGTTGCCGCTCGCGATCGACGCTCCGCTTGGCCGAGCCGCGGTGCCGCCGGTGGGCGTCGATGATCCGGTCCTGGGCGATCTGCCGCAGCCAGAGGTGAAACGGCATCTGCGGACTGGCGACGTAATCGGCCAGCCGCCGGTTGGCCTCGACGAGGACGTCCTGCACCACGTCGCTGACGTCGATCCGCCGCTGAATCTTCTGATCGAGCCGCAGCTGCACGATCCGCCGCAGCGAATCCCGATGCCGCTCCATGAGCTGGTTGACGGCCGACTTATCCCCGTTCTTGACCCCGGCCAGGAGTTCCTCGGTTTTTTGCGGTTCGGGCCACATGCCCCCTATTATGCTCGCAACGAACTCCAGTCCACAGCCCAGATTCATGCATCGGTGGTCTTGGTCATGCCGACTATCAGCGACGTTGATTTCCTCCCCCACCATGGAAGAGGCATGTGAAGTCGCAGCCCTCGGTGACGCAACAGGAGGCAGTTGAGGGCGATCGTGCCGGCTAGCGAGCCGTTGAACGCGAGAACCATCGGTAGTATTCGCGCGATTGAGGATAATCCAGGCGGTTGCACGATCCAGTAAACGAGTTCACTCTCTACGAACGAAAGCAGCAGGATAAAGACAAGGATGGCGATGCCTCGCGGCGGAGTCCATCGGCCGCCGCTCAAAAGGAGCGTGACCGGAAATCCCCCAACGAGAATGATGGCGAATCCGATGACCCCAGCGATCACGGCAACAGTCCCAAAGCCCTCTGACAGCGTGGTCGCCAGCAGAAAGAAGGCGCCCCACAATCCAACCCACATCATCAGATGAGAAATCGGAACTTTGCCAATCGAACGGTCAGGTTCGTCCTGCCAGGCGGCCCGCCATCCGAAGAACACCTTCAGAGGCCAAAGGAGCACGCTCGCCAGCAGCACGCCGCCGTAGCACAGCGCGGTCGGCACCACCGCCGCGAACAGGATGATCATCTCGAGTGCGCCGCCTATGTCGCGAAAGTGGGCAAAGAACTCAATTCCAGGCCCAACCTGAAATGCCAGAAACGCTACGGAAAGCAACAGCGCGAATGGCATCACCGCCACCCACATTCGCCACCTCGCGTTCTCGACCAGTCCCCCCACCAGGCACAGCATCAACAGCTGCCCGGCGAATAGGCCGGAGGTGATGGCGGCTGCGAGGAGAAAGGCCCAGTGACCTGGCCGGGCCGTTCCGGAAAACACGAGTGCCGCAAGTCCTACGCTAAGAATCAGCTCAGCGACCACAATGACGCCGTTGGCAACGAGCAGCGTCGCCAGAAGGCGGAACATCCGGTTTTCGTACCAGGGACGGGTCATGGATGCAGTCCGGGCACTTATGCCGAATGAACACCCGCCACGGTGTCGGCAGCCGCCTTGGTTGATCTGCGGAACGGAGTATGCAGCCTCAGCCCAAACGCTCGCATGATCATCAGATTGCCAGCCACCACCGAAGCGATCGTCGAGTTGAGGCACAGAGGATAGACAATCGTTATTCCGGTTCCACCGCGTGGCGTCAGGCTGGCGATGAAATATGACAACTCACTTTCGCCGTAGGACAACGCCAAGACGTAGACGGGGACCGCCAAGTAAAAATACCACCGGCTTTGAATACATGCGCAACAAATCGCAACGGGCAACGCGCCGATCAGTACAATCGGAACTGCAATTGATGCCCAGACGACCCACTCGGTTCCGTAGAACATGCGAACTTGGGTGTAAATGAAAAACAGGGCGCTCCACAGCCCGATCCACAGCAGGAGCTGCAACGTGGAAACACGTTTGGCCTTAAACTCCCCACGACCTCGGCCGATAAGCTGCCATCCGAAAAACACTTTGGCCGGCCAGAAGATCACGCTCATGAGAAGAATTCCTGCCAGCATCATGCACATAGGCGCATGGAAATTTGCCAGAACTAGCAGCAGCAATCGGCCACATATTGAGGGCAGGTCATTGAACTCATCAGGGAGTTGGCCCAAGAGCCAGAAGTTGGGATCCGCTTCCGGCAAGAACCCCAAGGTTAATATCAGGGCGAACGGCAGCAGCAAGAGCCACATCAGCCAGCGACGCGTCTGGGCCAATGCCCCGACAAGCGAAAGAGTAAAAAGCTGCCCCGCGAATATTCCCGCGCGGACGACGTAAATCCAGCCAGGCGGGCTGGGATAATACGCAAATAGGAACGGGTAAGTTGCCAAGACCAACAGCGCGTTGGTCGCGAACAAGACGAGCAAGAGCAGTACGGTCTTAGGTGGCGGGTTGACCTGGTCCATTGGGGCCACTTCGGCCTTTCACAAGGCCCACCAAGCGATCTGCGCGTATTATGCTAAGAGATGACGTCGCGGCGCAGTCCCTATTCCCGATTGGATCGAAAACTGGCTCAGCCGGAATTCGTCCCTGTAACCCCAGTCGCGACAACGCCTTCGGCCGGGCTTTGCGGCAGTTCGCACTCCCCAGCAAACCCTGATTTCTGCTAAAAAACATTGACGCTTGCTAATCCGTTCCCAGTTCCCAACCGTCTATTCCTACGAAGGCATGTCTGTGGCAGCATCCGAGAGCAAGGCCGCAACCAAGGCCAGGCCGCGGGGGACGAGTGCGCCCTCGCTGGAGGATGCGTTTGCGCAGTACCAATCGGAGCTATTGGGGACGCTGTACTACCTGGTGGGAAACCTCGAGGATGCGCGGGACGCGCTCCAGGAGGCGTTCATCAAGTGCTGGCGGAACCAGGAGAAGCTGGCCGAAATTGACAACCTGAAGGCCTGGATTTTTCGCATTGCCCTGAATGCCGGCCGCGACATCCGCGAGACGGCCTGGCGGCGGAAAAAACAGGCCCTGCCTGAAGACGATGGAATGCTGGCCTGCCAGCGACAAGGACCGGAAATGATCGTCGAGCAGGACGAACGACTGTCGCGGCTGAGAATGGCCATGCATCAGCTTCGTCCCGAGGAGCAGGAAGTATTCCTGCTGCGGCAAAACGGCGATATGACCTATGAGGAAATTGGAAAGGCACTGGAAATTCCGTCGGGAACCGTGAAGACCCGCATGCGAATGGCACTGATCAAGTTGCGAGACGTATTGGCAGAGTAAGTAGCAGGCACACTCCGTGTGCTGTTCCGACCATGAACGAACACGACCAACTTCGCGAGCAGATGTGGAACCTGGTCTACGACCTGGCCACGCCCGAAGACAAGGCCGCGCTGGAAGGCCGGATCAAATCCGATCCCAAGGTGGCCCGGCTGTATGCCGAGGTATCGCTGGAGGCGGACCTGATTGCCCAGGCGGCGAGGGTCGATGACGCCTCGGTCACTTTGCCCCAGGTCGAACCGCGACGGGAGAAGGTCTCCGCCGGACGGGCGAAGGAAGTTACTGCACCAACCCAAGGAGCCGGCATTTCGCGGTCGCTGCACTGGCTGGCGGCTGTGGCAGCCAGTGCCCTGGTGGTGGTGCTTACCTTGGGAACGTTCTGGCAAACGGCAACGGTTCCGCGGCAAGAGCACGTGGTGGTTTGGGTTCGCCCCGATCAGCACGACAGGCTGGTGGAAGCGGTCGGGACCACGTTCCAGATCGAGACCAAGTACACAAGCGGCGATCCGGCACAAACCAAGCTCAAAGTGCAGTACGCGGACTCGAGCGGTCAGACACTTTATGAGCAGGAATTCCGGACGGACTCGGCAGGCAAGGCGAAGTTGTCAGTCCCGGGCACTGCTGTGGCCGTGGGAGGAAATTTGCGGGTCCTGCGTGATCTTGGGCAACTGGCCGAGTCGCCGGCGCCGAGGTCGAGCGAGCAAGCGGAAACGATTGCCGAGGTGCAGAAGCGAGAGGAAGTGCTCCTGGATGCGCCGCTCGAGGTGGCGGGTGAGCCGATCAGAGCAACTCCTCTGTTTGACAAGGACTGGTACGCGGCCGGCGATGACGCTCGCTTCCGGGTCGTTCCGCAGACCGTGATCACTCGTAGGCAGCCGGACGTCTCCACGCTCGCGTTTCGCTTGCAAACCCCGGACGGTCGCTCCCTAGCGTCGACCGAAACAATTCCCATCGATGAAAGCGGCATCGTCACCGGCAAGTTTCAGTTGCCATCGGATGCGCCGCCTGGGCGGTACTTGTTCGCGGTCGAGGGCCGCTCACACGCTGCGGCTGCCGAAGAGGCCAGCATTCAGGTAGCCGACGCGTCAGCCAAATTCGGAGGGACGCTACTGGCGGATATGGCGAACCGGGGAGACCGCTTGGACGACGGCGGCGCGGCGGGTGAGGCTGGCCGCGGTGGATCCGCTTCTCCTGGGGGTGGTGGATATGGCGGTGGAGCGGGGGTGGCAGAACAACGCGAAAGCAGCCGCGACAAGTTCATGAAACTGTCGGGAGGAAAAGTTCCCAAGGGTGAGGCTGCAGGCGCAGCTGGTGGCGCACCCGGAAGCGTTCCCGCCGCCGCAGCTGCTACCACTCCCGGAGAGTCGGCGCCGCAAGCGCCAAGAGATCCCAGCAGGCCGCTGCGCGAAAGCGTGGATAAACTCCTTCAGGAAAACGAACGGCTGCCGGCACAGCAGCCCTCCGATGCCAAGAAGCTGGCCCAACAACCCGGCCAGAGGGAATCAGACGGCAAGCAGTCGGCCGGCACGCTGCAAGTCGCCGTTCCACCCGAGTTTGACGGAAAGCCCGTGAAAGTCGAGGCGTACTTCAACAAGATTCTCTTGGGAAAAGAGGTCGTGGCCGCAACGGCAGACGATTTGCGTGACAAGGCGTCCAATGATGCCGCCGCAGGCCAGCCGTCACGCACGGCGGCTTTGGCACTGGCTCCCTGGATTGACGGCGAAAAAGTGGATCTCGTATTCCAGGATGCGAATTCGCCATCATCGCAAGCAGTCACAAAGCAAGTCGAGATTCCTAGCTTGCTCGACGTCGGCCTGGCCGAAACCAAGCAATCCTATGCGCCCGGTGAAAAAGTCCGATTGCTGGTCGCGGTCACAAATCGATTCGACGGTCTAGCGGTGCCCAACGCGGCTTTGGGGGTCGTCGTCAAGCCGGCGGCAGCCGAGGTGGATGAGGTCCTGGAGGAATTGGCAAAGGCCAGCGACCAGCGGGTCGCATTGAAGGGGAACAACGAACTCCGGCCGGAGTCGGCCGGCGGCAAGGATCGTAGCATGGCCATGTCGCGCCGCAAGATGGCGCCCTCCGAGAAACCCGCCGCCGAAGAAGAAACCAAAAACAAGGATGAACTTTCCGCGGCTCCACGGCCGGCTGGTGACCTGCCACCCACTCCGGCGCCGATTGCCGGGGACGACGCCAAATCAGCCGAAACCTTGGACATTGGCATTCCGGGGGTTCTCTTATTGTCGGAAATGGACGGCAGCAAATCGGTTGATTATGAGTCGCGCGACCAAACAAGGGACTTCTTTGCCGTTCCACCGGCCCCAGTTGTGATCAGCAACGAGGCGACGGTGAAGAAGGCCTTGGAAGAAGAAGAGGCGGAACGCTCCGTTCAGCATTCGCAAATGGCGCATTGGCGATCTTTCCTGGGACGAGTGCTACTGGGACTCGGAGTAGTGATGCTCTTGGCACTGGGGGTAGCCTTCGCAGTCCAGCGGCCAGCCAAGGCATTGATTTGGGTCCCTTCGCTCGGCATTGTCGTCGCCAGCTTTGTCGTGGGAGTCATGTGGCTCAAGGACAAGCCGCGGAATTCTGGTAAGGAAGTGGCGCAGACAACTTATCCAGATGCAACTCACGAAAGTGCGTATGGCCGACTGAAGAGTCCTGCTCCAGCGGCGCCGATGTCGGATTTGGCTGCCACAGACAGCGAAGGCAAGCACAACTTCCCGATTTCTGGTCCGGAAATGGGAGCCGACGCGCCGAACGAATTCAATGGCATTGACCAGCGCGGCGGCGCGCGAGATGAAGCCATCCTGCGGCAGAGCGCCATCGACCAGCCAACTTTGGAGCGGTCCGAGGAAGGTCCCGACAGGATTCATGCGAGAACCGAGCCGCCGCCAAAGGATATTCTCGAAGGTGCAGTGCGTGCGAAACGATTTCCCGCGCCGTCCAGCAATTCTCCAGCCCGTCCGGACGCAGTCGCCAAGGAAGCGCTGCCTGCGCCGTCCGGGCCCAGGAAGTCGAGCCTGGCGGAAGAAGGGGAAAAGAAATCGGACGGCGAAGCCAATCAAAAGAATCACAAGCCTGCTTACGGGCCGGAGGCGCTGAAATCTCTGTCCTCCCAGGAAATGCAGTTGAAGATGGAAATGAAGCGGACGCGGGAATTGTCCAAGGGGGCCGAACTTTCCGCTCGGGAAATTGGTGACGCGCAGAAGATAGAGGACAGTGGAGAAAACGACAAAGAGTTTTACAGGAGAGCGACAATTACCGGCGTCTGGCAGCCGCTGCTTACGGCGGATGAGAACGGGCGGGCCGTGATCGAATTCACGATGCCCGAGGCGCCCGGCACCTACCGGCTGGTGCTTGACGTCCACGGGCTGGGACATATCGGCCAGTTTGAGACGAGGCTCCGCTGCGAGCCCTTGCCGGCGGCGCCTGCGGCGCCTGCGGAGCCAGCGGCCACCCCTGCGAAGTCCGAGCCCAAACCGTAGGACAGGTTTTCAACCTGTCTTGAATCTTATTTTGCACAGGCTGGATGACCGGTGCGGAATTCCTTTTGGACAGGTTGAAAACCTGTCCTACGCGAGGATCCCCTCGATTACCTCGCCATGGACGTTCGTCAGCCGCCGCTGAATGCCGTTGTGATAGTAGGTCAGGCGCGTGTGATCGATTCCCAGCAGGTGCAGCACCGTGGCGTGGAAGTCGTACCAGCTGCTGCGGTGCTCGACCGCTTTCCAGCCGATGTCGTCGGTGGCGCCGTAGGCCATACCATGTTTCAGCCCAGCTCCGGCCAGCCACACGGAGAAGCCATCCTGATTGTGGTCGCGGCCGGCGCCGACCACGTCCGCGGCTGACTGCGTGAAGGGGGTGCGCCCGAACTCCGTCGTGAACAGGACCAGCGTGTCGTCGAGCAGCCCACGCTGCCGCAGGTCCTTGATCAGTCCGGCCACCGGCAGATCGATCAGTGCTGCCTCGCGCGCGTGGTTCTCCTTGACGTCTTCGTGACCGTCCCAGTTGATCCGCGGCGAGCCGAACGAGCCACCGGAAAAGAGCTGCACGAAGCGGACTCCCTGCTCGATCAGCCGCCTCGCGAGGAGGCAGCTCCGGCCGAAGTCGCGCGTCTGCGGCTGATCCAGGCCGTAAAGCGACTCGGTCGCGGCTGCTTCGCCGGAAAGATCGGTCACCCGCGGGACGGCAAGCTGCATTTTCGCCGCCAGTTCGTAGGCCTTCATCCGCGCGGTCAGCTCCGCTTCGCCGCCGCTGGCCGCCAGGTCGGCGCGGTTGAGCAAGGCCAGTAGCTCGCGACTGTCGCGCTCGACCTCGGCGGCAATCGTGCGGGCCGGGAACAGGTCGTTGATCACCGCTCCCTTGGTCTGAAACAAAACCCCCTGGTGCTGCGCCGGCAAAAAGCCGCTGGTCCAGTTGGTAGTTCCGCCGGCCGGAAGTCCGCGGGCGTCGGGCAGAACAACATAGGCCGGCAGCTCGTCCGTCTCGCTTCCCAGGCCGTAGGAGAGCCAGCTTCCCAGCATGGGAAAACCATTGAGCCGGAAGCCGGAATTCTCCTGCAGCGTGGCCGGCGTGTGACTGGATGATTCGGCATACATCGAGCGAATGATCGTCAGCTCGTCGGCGACCGTGGCGATGTGCGGAAACAGTTCGCTGATCCACAGGCCGCTTTGGCCGCGTTGCTGGAATTCCCAGTCGTTTTTGCGAATCAGGCCGACCTGGCCGAAGAAGACGTCGGGTTTCTCGCTGCCACCGAGCGGTTTGCCGTGCTGCTTTGCCAACTCCGGCTTGTAGTCGAACGTGTCGATGTGGCTAAACGCGCCGCACAGGCAGATTTGAATGACTCGCTTGACCTTGGCCGGATGATGTGGCGGCGGGTTCTTGGCCTCCGGCGCGACGGCCGGGGCGCCTTTCACGATGCGATCCCTGGCCAGCAGCGACAATAACGCCGCTGCGCCAATCCCGCGAGAGGCGAACGAAAAGAAATCCCGGCGGTGCATGGCGTCTAATGAACGTAGAGGAACCGGTTGCTGCTAAAGAGTACGCGACAGAAGGGCATCAGACCGTGCTCGCGCACCAGGGCCTGGCTGGCTGCCAGTTCGTCCGGCAGGCTGGGCCGCCCGCAGATCAGGACGAACGCCCGCTCGATTTGCGCCTGTTCGTCGCCGGGCGATTCCTTCCTTAGTCGCTCCGCCAAGGCATCCGCCATCCGCAGCGTGAACGAGTTGTTCAGGAGCGACAGGGCCTGGAGGGGAGTGGTCGTGCTGCCGCGCTTGGGGGTAGTCGTGGATGGATCGGGGCAATCAAACGTATCGAGCAGCGGGTTCTTGCCGCCGCGGGCCCACATGCGGTAGATGCTGCGGCGATGAAACTCCAGTCCGACCGGATCCTGCGGCTCGTAGAATTGCGATCCTTTGTACATGTACGGGCGGAAGTCCTGGAAGCTCGGGCCGCCGACCGCCGGGTTCAACAGGCCGCTGACCGACAGCATCGCGTCGCGGACTGACTCCGCCTCCAACCGCCGCGGCCGGTAGCGCCAGTAAAGCGCGCTATCGGCATCGACCGCCAGGCATTCTGGCCGCGGCAGCGAGGCCTGCTGATACGTCGCGGACAGGACGATCTGCCGGTGCAGCTCCTTGAGGCTGAAGCGGCGCTCGACCAGCTCGCACGCCAGCCAGTCGAGCAGCTCCCGATGCACGGGTACGCCGCCGTTGAAGCCGAGATCGTTGGGCGTCTCCACCAGGCCGCGGCCGAAATGGTAGTGCCACAGGCGGTTGACGATCGTGCGGGCAAAGAGCGGGTTGTTTTCCGTGGCAATCCACTGGGCCAGCCTTTTTCTCCGCTCGGCGTCCGGCGCATCGGGCGCCAGGCCAAAGTCGCCCAGGGCGCTGGCGATCGCAGCCAGGCCGCCGGGGTTGACGACTTCCCCTTTCTGTTGCGGGTTGCCACGAATCAACAGGTGCGACTGCGGCGGCTCTTGCGGCGTGACCGCAAACACCTTGGCCTCGCGCAGCCGCGAGATCTGCTCGCTGACGGCCCCCAGTTGCTGCTGCAAGCTCCTTCGCCGGTCGCGATCGTCGGGGGACAGCCGCCGCGAGAATTCCTCCTCGCTGATGTAGGTCGAGACCGTTCCCGCCGACGCGGCGACTTCTTCCGCCGTCAGTGCGCGGTCGTAGAGACCGGCCCGCTCAATGACGCCCGCCACGTGCTTGTTCCCGCCAGCGGGGAAATGGCGAATGCCAAAGATGACCTGCGCTTCCCCCTTCTTGAACGTCACCGGCCCGTCGCTCTTGTAGCTCCTGCCATACACAGCGCCGTCGCGATAGGCGGTGATCGTGCCATCGGCGGCATAAACGATGGCAATATGGACTGTGCGGCTGTCGGCCTCGGTCTCGGGCGGACCTTCAAACGATTGGGTTCTCCGGAAAAAATTGCTGCCAGCCAGCCACTGGCCAGGGTCCTTCTCGCCGAAGACGATCGCATCGAACACTTCGCCATCTGGGGACTGGATGCCGATGACGCCGCCGCTGCGCTGCTGGAGGTTCGATAGCTTCACCCAGGCTTCGAGCGTCTTCTCCTTGACGTCCTGGTGCAAAAGCTCGGTGGCGACGAACGCCCGCTGACCGCTTACGACCAGGCCGCCATCCTTCAGCTCGGCCCCTTCGTGCAGCTTGCCGTGCAGCGGCCCAAGTTCGTCCTGCGCGTCGCCGTCGAACTGCCAGCGGGCCAGCGGGCGGGGAGGGGACGGCCGCTTTTCCGCTGCCGCTTGCCGCTGGTTGAGGATGTCCGTCCGCACCGGTTCTTCGAGTGCGGCCAGGTCGCCGGCCAGTTGCCGCTGCCGCTGCTCCAGCTCCGGCGGCAATTGCGCCGGCGGAATCGGCCGATCACCGCGCTTCACCCCCGCCAGTGCCGACGCCAGGCGATAGTACTCGACTTGCCGCACCGGATCGAACTTGTGGTCGTGACAGCGGGCGCAGTGGACGGTCAGCCCCAAAAAAGTCTGGCTCACAATGCCGACGATGTCCTCCAGCTCGTCCTGCCGCATGATGGCCTGCATGACTTCCCCCTTGGGGAGCAGGCTGTCGTGGGCGCCGGCGACCAGAAAACCAGTGGCGATGGTTCCCCGCGGGTCTGGGGCCAACAGCACGTCGCCGGCAATCTGCATGCGGGCGAACTCGTCGTAGGGCATGTCCCGGTTCAGTGCGTCGATCACCCAGTCTCGATACCGCCAGGCATTGGGACGCATCTTGTCATACTCAAAGCCGTCGCTCTCGCCGAAGTGGGCCACGTCGAGCCAGTGGCGGGCCCAGCGCTCGCCGTAATGCGGCGAATCGAGCAGCCGCTTCACGAGCCGGTCGTAGGCCTCCGGCGATTTATCCCGGAGAAATGCGTCGCTCTCCTCTGGCGTCGGCGGCAGACCAGTGAGGTCGAATGTGACGCGGCGAATCAGCGTCCGCTTGTCCGCCAGCGGCGAAGGCGTGAGTCCCTTTTCGCCCAGCTTGGCGAAAATGAACGCGTCGATTGCATTGTGGCTATTGACCCCTGATTCCTGATTCGTGACCCCTGGCTCCTTGGGCCGCACCAGTTTCTGAAGCGACCACCAGTCATATCCCGCGCGACTGGCCGTTGTGAACCGGTAGGGATCGATAGGACTCGTTCCCCATTTCGCTCCTGACGCAATCCACGACTTGAGAACTTCCCGCTCCTTGGCAGGCAGCGGCTTCTTCGGCGGCATTTCCTCCGCGTCGATCCGCTGCCAGAGAAAACTGTCGTCCGGCTTTCCAGCGACCAGAACGGCGCCGCTGTCGCCGCCGGCCTTTGCCGAGTCCGCGCGGCTCAGATCAAGGTTTCCCTTCTTGTCGGCCGAGTTGTGGCAATCGAGGCACCGCGTGGCCAGGATCGGGGCCACGTCGCGATCAAATTCGGGCGACTGCTGCGCGACGCTCCAACCGGCCGGAACGACCGAAAGGATCAACGCAGCGAGCTGCCAGGTGATTTTCATCAGTGGCGGTTACGTCGCGATTTTGAAAAGCCTAATCGGTCATCCCCAGCGGCATCGGCACTTGCCAGATTTGCGGAATATCCGGGATGGGGGCCACCACATCATACTCTGCATCGGACGCCGGCATGGACGCAAGACCTTGCCAAATGGGCGTTTGCCGCGGGCTCTTGCATTTCCGTTCGCCGCGAGCATAATGACACCCATGCAACCGTGTCTGGGCTACTTTTGGCGGTTTACCTTTACCCTCGGGTGCCGAGGGGCCGCCGGAGTTGTCTAGTCACTGACAATTTTCTGACAACCCAAGCCCCGAGGACCCGCCAGGTCGCTCGGGGTTTTTTTGTTGACGCCGGCGGCCAATTGCGGTTGATCCTCCGGGGCTCGGCGAGTCCGGAGCCTGGTCATGAACGCGCTGGTGCCGTTTCGAACACGACCAAAGTTCCGCAGGCAAGAGGAGCTCTTTTCAATGATCGTCGTCATGGAAAAGGGGGCCACCCCCGAGCAAGTCCGCCATATGGCCGAGCGCGTCGAGGCGCTGGGCCTCAAGGCCCACGTCATTCAGGGAACCGAACGGACCGTGATTGCCGCCATCGGCGAGAAACGGGCCGACACCAAGGACTCGCTGGCCAGCGGACCCGGCGTGGCAGAAGTGGTGCCGATCCTGGCGCCGTACAAGGTCGCCAGCCGCGAAGTCAAGAAGGAGCCCACGCAGGTCGCCGTCGGCAGCCTCAAGGTCGGCGCGGGAGCCATCGGCATCATCGCCGGCCCCTGCTCGGTCGAAAGCGAGGAGCAGATTCTCAGCACGGCGCGGGCCGTCAAGGCCGCCGGAGCCACCGCGCTTCGCGGCGGGGCGTTCAAGCCGCGCACCAGTCCCTACGCCTTCCAGGGAATGAAAGAGGAAGGCCTGAAATTGCTGGCACAGGCGCGTAAGGAGACAGGCCTGGCCGTGGTGACGGAAGTCATGTCGAGCGAAGAGGTGGACCTCGTGGCCGACTATGCCGACGTGCTTCAGGTCGGCGCTCGCAACATGCAGAACTACCGCCTGCTGGAAGCGGTCGGTCAGGCGAAAATGCCCGTGCTCCTCAAGCGTGGGCCGAGTGCAACCGTCGAGGAGTTGCTCTTAGCGGCTGAATACATTCTCAATGAAGGAAATCCGGACGTCATGCTCTGCGAGCGGGGCATTCGCACCTTCGAGAGCCACACGCGGTTCACGCTTCCCTTGGCCACGGTGCCATATCTGCACCACAAAACGCACCTGCCGATCGTCGTCGATCCCAGCCACGGCACTGGCCACACCTACCTCGTTCCCGACATGGCGGCAGCGTCAATTGCCGCCGGGGCCGACGGCCTGATCCTGGAGGTGCATCCCGATCCCGAACGGGCGCTGTCCGACGGCTATCAGTCGCTGAATTTCGCCCAGTTTCAGGAGACGATGGCCAAATGCCGAGCGGTGGCGACGGCGCTGGGAAAGAAGTGCTAGGGGAAGGGGCCAGGAGGCAGGGCAGAATGACCAATGACCAAGCAACCAATGACCAATGGAGCAGGCGGTGGCCACGGTGTGCCGGAACCTTGACTCCTGACCCCTGTCCCCCTTCCTCTCCGGCCGAATTCCTTCCCTTGCGAGCGAGTCGCACAGCAGGAGATGAGTCGGGTGAGCCGGGGGGTGTTCAAACGCGCTAGCCGACTCAGCGGCTGAGGGCCGAATCGCCTGGGCGACCGGACGCAACCGGGCGTATACTAATCACTTGTATACATCCAATTGCGCTGCCGGTCCCTGGTTCTTTCGGGGGTGTTTGTCCCCACCCGACTCGCCGCTGAGTCGGTTTGTGAGTCGGCTTCGCCTGAGTCGCCCGCGACACCCAACGGCGGACTTTCGGCCGGTGCAGAGAGCAGAGGTCAGCGCAAAAGGCGGAAATGCAAAATGGTCATTGCAAAATGCCAATTGCAAAAGTCAGCAAAGGGGCTGCTGGGAACATTTTGACTTTGCATTTTGCACTGGTCATTTTGCCTTGCTTGAAATTGCCCTCCAATCGATTCACACCCTCCTGACGGTTGCCCCCATTTCTCTGCCCGAAGGCAACGAGCAAAGGGGGGTATCCATTTTCAGACTTACGTCGCCGAGGCTGCCGGCCAATGGTATCTATTCCTTTGTACAGATACCACTTGGAACCGCGCCGCACGGCGCTGCCTTGGCGTAAGTCGCTCAAGACACAATGTCTAAAGGCAGCGCCTCTTTCGAGGGGGTCTGGCGGCCAGCCGCAGCATTGCGCCGCGCCATGTCTCGATCACGGACGATTAGATTTTCAAAGATCATCGCGGCGGCATTTTGCCGCCGGCAGGCCGCGCGCAGCGGGCCTACCGGTTAGATGCGCAATTGTATACAATTATTCCCTGCCCGGCGGAAAATTTTTCCTGAACCCAGGCAGTGGCCAAACACGTCAAAGGGTTGGTGGTAATGTACAAAAGGGCGGTAATCGTAGTGGTGCTCGCTCAATTGCCGTAGGTTCAGGCGAACGACAGTTGTAGGCTCAAGAGCCTCGACTTGC